>CALKHN010000006.1 GCA_937991535.1 uncultured Sphingobacteriales bacterium | reverse complement strand
GAATAGATTTTTTAGCTTTTTCGCAGGCGGGTGGTGACACCCGCCTGTAGAGTCCGCTACCGGTCGGTGTCTCACCGACCGGAAAGTGGTTCATAAGCGAAAATTTGAAATAAACCTATACAAATCCGTACCAGTCTTCCAGAATAGATTTTTTAGCTTCTCCTGATGTTGAAAATCAATATTATAGTCTAAAACCGGCACTCATTCAAGCTTCAAATACGGGTTTTACAGCGCCCTGTTATGCAACCATTTACGTTAAATGAACAATTTTTATCGTTTTTTGCGTTTGAACAGGCGACAAGTGTAATCTCGTAGAATTACGGTCTGTATAATTCTTTTTCTAAAAGGATGGTATTTTCTTTACAGTCTAAACTTTTAAAAATGATAAGATTAATCGCCGCATTGCTTTTCGTTCTTTTTCTTTCTTCCTGTGCCCAATCTATAACGCCTTACCAGGCTGCAAATGGCGGGTACAAAAAATGCCGTGATATCAGATGATGTGAGGGGAAACGCATAAGCTCAGGCTGTATGTTTTCCGGAAAATAAAATGCTGTGTAGGGCGCGGTTTAAAGTTTCGCAATACTTTACCGGTTCCCGTTAGCAGCGCAGTAAAAGTTTAAACTCCTGCATTATATAAATTAGGGAATTTAAACTTTTCTTTTTTTATCTTCATGGCTTATGCAGGTAACGGTAACATATAAAAAAGCCCAGGTATTACAAGCGCTGCGTTATCATTTTATCAGTAAGCGGGAAATCAAACTCATGATCATACTGGTAAATGTTTTTACCTCTGTGGCTGCCATTTTATTCTATTTAAAAAAAGTGACCCCGCTTGCTTTTTTGATCAGTTTTATTTTATGGGTGGTGCTGATGCTTGCTTTCTGGCGATGGTTACCCTCAGCCATTTACAAAAAATCTGCTACATTCAAAGACAGCTTCCGGGTTTCGCTGGAAGAGAATCATTTTTTTATTGAAAATCCTAAGGGAAGTAAAAGCTGGGCATGGAGAGAATTCAGCGAAATGATAGAAACACCTAATTTTTTTCATCTGTATTTTAATCCCCGCAGCTTTTTTTTACTGCCTAAAGACGCATTTGGCGACAGCGACGGGGTACATGAAGCAAGGGTACTTCTCAAAAGTAAGATCGGCAAGAAAAAGCCTTGAAAATCCCGGAGCAGGCAGGTTCTAATATTTTCGGATCAATATTACGCCTGCAATTAATAAAACAGCGCCTGCAATTTTTCCCGCACTTATTTGCTGTATACTCATGCCCAGCCATCCGTAATGGTCAATAACCATGGCAGCCAGCAACTGACCTGCTATAATAAGTGCAAAGGTGAGGGCGGTTCCAAGGGTAGGCACAATAAAAGTAATAGCCGCTACATAAAACGCGCCGATCAATCCCCCGGCAAACAACCATAATGGCGCCGACTGTATCCCGTTCCACTGGAAGCTGTGCTTACGGCTAATCAGCAGATAAAGGGCTAAAAAAACAGTTCCTACCAAAAAGGATATGAAGGCTGCAATTACCGGGCCTCCTGATACTTTGCCTAATTTGGCATTTATTCCTGCCTGTATTGGAAGAATCGAGCCCATAATGGCTGTAATTAGCATTAGCAGAAATAGTCTTGATTGCATGTGATTTATATTTGGCAGAATTTCTGAAAGAAGGAATTCAGAAGGTGATAGTATAAAAAAACCGGATGCTTTCCTGATAGGGCATCCGGTTTTAAACTCATTCATACAAACAATTATTGGATATTGGGGTTTTTAGCGTATCCCATTTTGGCCTCCATGCTTAAAGTAGCATGAGGCACTGCACGTAATCTTGCCTTATCTATAAGCTTACCGGTAACTCTGCAAATACCATAGGTTTTATTCTCAATACGCATCATGGCTTTTTCCAAATGATCAATGTATTGAATCTGGCGGCTTGCCATCTGGCTCAATTGTTCTCTTTCCATGCTTATGCTGCCATCTTCCATTGTCATATACCGGTTTTCACTTTCATCTCCTCCCATATCATCTTTACGGGTAATGAGCCCCTGAAGATAATTGAGTTCTTTTTTTGCAGCTTCTAATTTTCTGAGTATCAGTTCTTTAAATTCAACCAATTCAGTGTCACTGTACTTCATGGTGGGGACGCTTTGCTGAGCTGCAGGGCGGTCAAGTACCGACTGGGTAAATTCGGGCTCGTACTTCCTTGCATGGTTCGTACTTAATTTGGGAATAACAACAGGCTTTGCTGATTTTGTTTTTTCCGCTTTTGACTGATCTTTAGCTGCCTTTTTTATTTGTTCAAATTTTGAAGGTGATTGTTTTACTGGAGCAGCCGGCACTTCCTTTGCTGCCTTTTTAGCCGGCTCGTGACCAACTGCATGCGCAACCTTTTTTACAGGAGTAACATGCTTGGTTGCTGTTTTTGGAGGTGCAGGCTTTTTGGTTTCAACCTTTTTGGTTGCTTTTTTTGCAATAGGTTTGTGAGCCACCGTTTTGGCAGACTTGGCCTGTTTAGAAGACGTTGCAACCTTTTTAGGTGCGGGTTTTGCAGATTTCACCGCTTTTTTGGGTGCGGCCTTAGCAGGTTTTCCTTTAGGGGGTGCTGCTTTTTTTGCTGCTTTCTTATTGGTAGCCATGCTTTTATACTTTTTTGGTCACTAAAATTTTTAAAGGTATGTTGTTCACTTCTATATCAATACCATTCGTAATATCTGGTAACCATTCTAAATTGTCTGCCAAAATTTCCGCGCAAATATATGTATTATATTCAGTGATAGACGGTTTGAGCGCAGTATTTTCAGATAGTTTTACCAGAATTCTGTCAGTCAGTTCATAGCCATTGTCTTTACGGATCTTCTGGATCCTGTTAACGATTTCTCTTGCATTTCCTTCTTTTTCTAATTCGGGTGTAAGCGTTACATCAAGGGCCACTGTTAGCATTCCCTTATTGGCCACCATCCATCCCGGCACATCTTCGCTTTGAATTTCCACTTCCGACAACTGAAGCGGAATGGATTCTCCGTTTACATGAAGTGTGTAAACACCTTCTGTTTCTATTGTAGCTATATCTTCCTGGGTAAATGAGGCTATTGCCGCACTTACGGGTTTCATTTTTGCACCGAGTTTTTTTCCCAGTACTATAAAGTTGGGCTTTATTTTTTTATTAATAAATCCATTTCCCTCTGTAATATATTCTATTTCTTTAATGTTCACTTCATTCTTGATAAGATCTTCCACTTTGATTATTTGATCTTTCATTCGTTTGTTTTGTACAGGAATGAGAACTTTCTGGAGCGGTTGACGCACTTTTATGTTTACTTTTTTACGAAGTGAAAGGATCAGGGATGAAATATCCTGGGCCATTTGCATTCTTTCTTCTAATGCTGCATCTATTGCCAGTGCGTTTGGTTCCGGGAATAAAGTATGATGAATGGATGTTGCCTTATTCCTGTTAGAAACAGCATTCAGGTTATTGAATAAGGCATCACAAAAGAAAGGTGAAACAGGCGCCATAAGTTGCAATACGGTTTCTAAACATTCGTACAGTGTTTGATAGGCGCATATTTTGTCATGCTCATATTCACCTTTCCAGAAGCGACGGCGGCATAGCCTTACATACCAGTTGCTTAAATGCTCGTCAACAAAATCTTCAATAGCCCTTCCTGCGTGGGTAGGTTCATAATCATCCATGTATTCAATTGCCCGCTTCTTCAGACTGTTTAATGAAGAAAGAATCCAGCGGTCTATTTCCGGGCGCTGATCTAAAGGAATATAGGCTTCTTTAAATGCGAACCCATCTACATTCGCATACAAAGCAAAAAACTGGTAGGTATTATACAGGGTACCAAAGAACTTGCGTTGCACTTCTTTTATTCCCTGGAGGTCAAATTTTAAGCTATCCCACGGGGAAGCATTTGTAATAAGGTACCACCGGGTAGCATCCGCCCCGTATTGTTCAATGGTGGTAAAGGGGTCTACCACGTTACCCACCCGCTTGCTCATCTTGTTCCCATTTTTATCCAGCACCAAACCATTAGAAATACAGGTTTTGAAGGCGAGTCCCGGATATTTCTCATCATCAACCTCTATTCCGGCTTTTTGCAGTTCTTCCTGCACCGATTCTTTAAGCAGGCTTCCCAGGGCATGTAGTGTGTAAAACCAACCACGCGTTTGATCAACTCCCTCGGCTATAAAGTCGGCGGGGTAATTTTGGGCGAAAGTTTCAACATTTTCAAAAGGGAAATGCCACTGGGCATAAGGCATGGCGCCACTGTCGAACCAAACATCCACCAGGTCGGGGATGCGTTTCATGGGTTTGCCGCTGTTGCTCACCAGTATTACTTCATCTACATAGGGTTTGTGCAGATCAAGGAGCCCATTGTGCAGATAATTTTCATTTACACTGCCACCCAGTATTTCATTCGCCTTTTTAATTTCCCCGTTGAGTTCATTGATGGAACCGATGCATTTTTCCTCCGATCCGTCTTCCGTTCTCCACACGGGTAACGGTGTTCCCCAATACCGGCTCCTGCTCAGGTTCCAGTCTACCATATTTTCTAACCAGTTGCCAAAGCGGCCTTCACCGGTTGATTTTGGTTTCCAGTTAATGGTTTTATTGAGTTCCACCATCCTGTGCTTCAGTGCGGTGGTTTTAATGAACCATGCATCTAAAGGATAATATAAAACCGGTTTATCGGTACGCCAGCAATGGGGGTAATTGTGTTCATATTTCTCAATTTTAAAAGCCCGGTTTTCTTTTTTCAGCTTCACAGCGATGTCTACGTTCACATCTGCATAATCCTTTTCATCTTTATAATTTTTTACATACCGGTTACTGAATTCTCCAAGCCCCCCAATGAACTTTCCTTCCCTGTCTACCATAGTGAGCATGCCTATATTGTACCTTTTCCCAACTTTATAGTCATCTGCGCCAAAAGCCGGAGCGGTATGCACTATACCAGTACCATCTTCAGTTGTTACAAAATCGCCCAGCATAATATGGAAAGGACGTGCGCCCGGAGTTATTTCACCGATGACTTCCGGCGCGTTTGCTTCAAATGGAAGGAGCTGCTCATAGGTTATCGTTTCAAGGTTTTTTCCTTTGAATTCCTTTAGAATTTTCCAGGGCAGTGTTTTGGCCGCCAGGGAGTATCTTTCAAAATCGCCATTCTCATCATCAGCCTTAAAATAGGTATGAATCAGGGCTTTGGCAAGCACAACATTTATGGGTAAATGTGTGTAAGGATTAAATGTTTGCACCAGTACATAATCAATATTGGCTCCAACGGTAAGCCCAAGATTTGCGGGCAAGGTCCATGGGGTAGTGGTCCAGGCAAGAAAGAAAACTTCATCGTTTTGGGCGGCATCAAATAAGAACTTGCTTTTTTCGTCTTTCACCGCTTTAAACATAACAACAACGGAAGTATCCTTCACCATTTTATACGTGCCCGGCTGGTTCAATTCGTGCGAACTTAACCCGGTACCTGCCGCGGGCGAGTAAGGCTGAATACTTACACTTTCATAGAGCAATTCTTTTTTATATAGTTCTTTCAGGCACCACCAGAGTGTTTCAATGTACTTGTTCTCAAAAGTGATATATGGATCGGTGAGATTTACCCAGTATCCCATTTTAGTGGTTAGTTCATCCCACTTGTCTTTATATTTTAGTACCTCCCTGCGACAGACAGCATTGTATTCTTCAACGGATATCTTTTTACCGATATCCTCTTTTGTAATGCCCAGCATTTTTTCAACGCCTAATTCTACAGGAAGTCCATGAGTGTCCCAGCCTGCCTTGCGTTGTACCTGGTATCCTTTCATGCTTTTATAGCGGCAAATCAGGTCCTTTAGCGTGCGGCCTATAACGTGGTGAATACCCGGCATACCATTAGCGCTGGGCGGTCCTTCATAAAATACGAAAGGCGGTGCTCCGTTACGCAGTTGTATGCTTTTTTCAAACGACTGATCCTCAGCCCATTTTGCTAATATTTCCTGCTCTGTAGCCGGCAGGTTCAACCCTGTATATTCCTTATACCTTATTGCCATATATAGCCAAAAAATGTTGGCGAAGTTACAGAAATATAAGCTATTGAGCTGCATATTGTTCCCACGTATACATTCAGTACACGCCTGGCAGGATTATATTAAGGTAACTTGTCAGGTGTTTAAAAGGCCAAAGAAATGAGGTCTGATTATTTGAATTAGCGGAAGATGCTATGAGAAAAATAGAGCGCTGTAATCGTCGGGTATGCATATACGGTAGTAATTAATAAAGGAGCCGGGAATAAATTCCCCATAATGAACAGTAGTGCGTGTGCTTTTACACAATGCAGTAGAAAAAAGAATAAGCTTATGGAAAGCATGATACCGTAATCGGGGTATCACATTTGTAGTCAATACATTTAATTCAGAGGGAAACATGTTCACTTATCCACATCTCAAAAGTTTGGCACAATTTCTGAAAATTAAACAAATACATAAGAAGACGCAAGAATTTAAACGATGTTCTCATTCTTTTACATACAAACACATAGATTTCTATAAATAAAATACTAAGTTTTTCCAGGGTTTAGGGATTAGGGATCGAGGGGAGCAGTCGTGCTCCCTTCTTCTTTTTTAAGAATCTGTTAATTCAAAAACAAAGAACTAATTTTTTATGATTTTTACATTACTTTAACACCCTTCTTATTTTATTAAAAAAGGCGCAGTTATCCATTTTTATGAACGTATCCATCTTACTTTATGATTTATATGGATACGTTTACCTTTCGCGGAAGAAACAGCAATGTAGCCGGCATAAAAAAAGCCAAGTAACCTGTCTGTTTCGCCCAGTCCAAAAAAACTTTTGGCCTTTTCATAATATGTAATGCCGCCTGTAGTCCAATACCCACCCAATCCATAAGCTGTAACAGAAAGATAAATATTTTGTACTGCACAGGCAACAGCTTCTATATCTTCTATTTCCGGGATCCTGCTATTCACGTCCCGTTTCATGCCCAACGCAATAATATGGGAGGCTTTTAGGGGCTGCTGCTGTAATTTGATATATTTACTTTCTATGAATTTACTTCCGGATTCCTGCTTATACAATTCACTTTGAAATAAGGCAAGTTGCTTTAGCCCGTCTCCTGTATAAACAGAGAAATGCCAGGGCTCGTTTTGTCCGTGCGTTGGCGCCCATGTGGCATTGATCAATATGTTTTCAATGATTTCATCAGGTATATGTTTGCCTGCCTCAAACTGGTCAGGAAATACAGAACGCCTGTTGCGGATAAGATGATTGATGTTATCGGGGTTGTATTGCATATATTATTATAGGTTTCAGGTTGCAAAGATTTCGCATTTCAGGTTTTGAATTTTTAAATTTTGATTTTTTTTTTGATTTGTTTCCTGATGCTTTGCATTTCTCCTGAATTTAGCGACTTCTTACAGCCGTTCACCTAACCAGCTTACAGCCGGGCGCTACAAAACAGAAAATGCCGCAGATGCCCAAAATTAAACTGCGTATCTGCGGCTAAAAATCTAACTCAAATTAAGGCAGGATGAGTGTTTTTATGCATCCTGTTCCTCCTTAACCGGGTTGGTTACTTCCAGCACCTTATATTTCTTCATTCCTGAAGGCATTTTCCATTCAACCTCGTCACCTTTTCTGAAGCCGATCAGCGCGGCCGCCATCGGGGTAAGAATAGAAATTTTCTTTTCTTTGATATCAGCATGAGGGGGCATTACGATTGTAAGATCAATATTTTTATTACTTGCCATATCCTGAACTCTAACCTTTGAGTTGAGCCTTACCGTGTCCGGAGGCAAAGCATTATCTTTTACTACAATCGCCCTGCTCAGCTCATAAGCCAGGGTCATTTCCTCGTTGTCATTTACGAGGGATATTCCTACAAGTTGTTTGAGCAGGCGAAAATCTTCTTCGCACAGCAATACAGGATTTTTTTCAGCATTCATAACATCGTTTTTTAAGTATTAAAAAGTATTAAAAGTGTGTTCCATATTTGAAAATACAGATTAAGGCTAACTAGTCTGATTTCCACGATTTCTCTTACTCAATTTTTTCCTGTGAAAATAGTCAGACAAGACTTTTTTTTGACGGGTCCTGAAATATACAATCTGACCTGTAAAAAATGAAAATGCAATCAACCCTATCCACAATTTCTCTGTAATTACGCCGGTAATGAAAACAGCAATGGGTAAAGCATAAATGCAACAAAGGCAAATAACCCTTACCGGGAAGGTTATCGTATTTCGTTCCATAAAAATTATTTAATTGAGATGATAAAAAAGAAAATAAATAAAGATATACACCCCCGAACTACAGCATGTTAAATAAAGTTCGGGGTAAGCCTGTGGAAATCCTTAAAATTTGAAATATAATATTGCTTTTCACAAAAGCCGGGAAATGGGGGCATAACGCGGGTATACACGGCACCAGGCACAGGAAACTGCCTCTTCCGTATCATTACAAAAGAATGATATGTTGTATACGCTGTCATAAGAATGAGCTGCAATATACCGATAAATTTCTTAAACTTAAGTTATAAGTCTTTGGTCGTAAATCGCCGTAACGATAACCAAAGAGGCGTCATCATCCACAACACCAGTACAATAAATGCAAGCGCAATACCAATTTGCGTACCAAAAAAATTCCGGAATATAGCTCCCGTATAGCCCATTAGCGCCGATACGTCCATTTGCAGCAGGATCAGTATCCTGCTGAGATCAATGGGATTGAATGCACTTACAGCCACCATCGCTTTTTCCAGTGGGTAGTCTGCAAACTGGAAGAGTAAAAACAGTATTAAACCGTCAAAAAGTATGGAAAAATAGAGCCAGAGTAATATTACCTTCCCGATGCCCTTTGCCTTATCTCTTGTGGTAACAGAGGCAAATAAGGCTATAGAAACGAAGATAACAGACAATAAAAGTCCGGTGAGCAGCATCATTATCCCGGTTGGGGAAGGCTGGTAAATGAGAATAGGTATACCTGCTCCTATAAAAAAAGACAGGGCCAGGGAGGCGGCAAGCCCGGAAAACAAGCTAAGCCAGATTGATTTTCTTTTCAGCGGCTGACTTACCAGTAATTCAATAAACTCTGAGCTGTTGTAAATGTATATGGTGGAAAAAACAATACTAACCAACGGAACGATCAGCAATATAATATTGAGTAAACTGAGCAATCCTTTTGACGTGTTATCTTCAAGAGCGAAGATGCTTAACGACATCACCAGTAAAAATGCTGTATAGGCGATCACGATCTTGTTGCGGAGAATGTCGGCAATAACATATTTAATAATTTTCCTCATAGTGGATTAATTTGTCATAATACTGGCAATTGCCCTGGTTAGCTGCATTTCTCCGGTATCACTGCGCAATGTTTCGATACTTTTGTGAAATTTTAATTTTCCTTCCTGCATATAAATAACCTGGGTAATAAGATCATCCAGTTCACTTAAAACATGTGATGTAATTAAAATGAGTTTGCCTTTTTCTTTTTCGGCAACGATCTTTTCCTTTAAAATTCCTGAAGCAAGCGGATCAAGGCCGGCTGTCGGCTCATCGAGTATTAAAACATCGGGATTGAAAAGAAAGGCCAGGGAGGCACTCACTTTTTGCCTGGTGCCACCTGATAAGGTTCTCATTCTTTTTTGTATTAAAGCACCCAGTCCAAATGATTCAATGAGTTCTTCATCCGGTATAAAATTTTTTGCGTGCCTGATATCCCGCATCATGTCCAACACCTGACCAATCGTCATGTTTTCCGGATAGCGGCCAATTTGCGGCATATACCCAATGTCCTTCCTGTATTTCCAGTCGTGTAAAATATTTTTACCGTTAAACGTTATAAATCCGCTGTCGGGAACTACCATTCCCAGGATGGTTTTTACCAGGGTCGTTTTGCCGCTTCCGTTGGGTCCTATTAAGGCGATACATTCTCCCCGGTTGCAGGTTACCGAAACATCGTCAAGGGCTTTCAACTTCCCAAATTTCTTCGATACATTACTGGTAATAATCATAGTGCCAATGGTTTCATTAAAGGATAGTCATCTTTCAGGTTTTCGGGAGTAAGGCTGGGCAGAAGTTTTTCAGTTTTATCGAGCAATGCGGTTATAAAGCTACGGAACAACATCATTGCAGGTGGATTTTGTTCAATTATCATCGAATACATGCTCACCGGCCGATAGGGGACATCGCCGATTTTGTCTTTGTTCAGATCGTATCCTTCGTATTTATCCCAATAATTATTTTTAAAAGTATTGAGCACAAGGGAACCGTTGGTTCCCATATCAAATGTGTTGTTGATAAAATTATTTTTTTCCAGTTTTATATCCATACAGCTTGCCTGCATTTTTATCGCCCATCCATTATCTTTAAATACGTTTTTATACATCTCAATACGGCTTGAACCATCCATATATATCCCGCTTGTATTTTTTTCAAAATAGTTTCCTTCAATATCACTATCCGAAATTTCTTTTAACAGCAAACCGTAGGCTGCGTCACCCCAGTTCTCTTCGAACCGGTTGTTTTTCATTGTTACGTGGCGGGTATACATTACTGCCACACCGGCGCCGTTGTTACGGAAAATGTTCCTGGTGTATGTATTGTTATGCGAAAACATAAAATGCAATCCATACCTCAGGTTCTTTTGCACTGTATTTTTTTCGATCAGGGAGTGCGTTGCGAATTCGAGGTAAATGCCATCTCTGTGACCCGTAACGCTGTTGGCGCTAATGTGCATGCTATCGCTTTTCCAGCAGTGAATGCCATTGCCCGATAGCTGGGTTTCTTTCGCGTAGGCGGTTATGCTGTTGTTCTGTATTACGCAATGTGCAGCCTGCTGTGCATAAATCCCAAAAAAGTTATCTTCCAGTATGTTGTTTATAACAGTAATGTGGTGGGTATTGTAAATTTTAATGCCTGCTATATCCGTCATGGAAGAGTGCCCTGAGTTTCTAACCAGGAACCCTTCTACGGTTACTCCCGGTGATTTTACAGATATAAGCTCATATTTTTTTTCTCCGTCTAATACAGGATGGTTAACACCTTTAAGTACAATCGGTTTGTTGATAACGATATTGCCCTGCCGGTATATGCCTTCACTTACCAGCACCGTATCGCCGGCAGCCGCCATATCAATTCCTTGTTGTATATGCGTAACAACTTGCCCTTTACCAACCTTTATGATTTTGGCAAATGCCCGCGCAGGTATTGCTGTTGCAAGAATAAAATATCCTATTATTAATCTGTTCATATCCCCCGTCACTTTCCGCTTATCAATCAATATGCCTTTACGGCATTATTTCTTTCCAGGTAGTAAGATCGCCGGCGAAATCTCCGGCTGCTTTTTTTTGATCATCTGCATTCGAAAAAGCGGCGGTATTGCCACCCATCGGACTTTTTAACGCTTCACTTTTTAACAACCAGGCATTTTCTGCATTGAGCCATTTTGTGCTTTCATTAAAATCGGCAAGATAAAATTGCTTAATGCTGTTTTTGTCTGTGCCCGGAGCATTCACAAATGCGATCATACAATGCATATCGTCAAACTTGTATATTTTTCCTTTCACGGTAGCGAGTTCACAGGCGAAGCGGGCGTCACTTACCGACATCCTGCAAAATGAGCATTGGTCAACGCCCACCTGTATAGGTTGTGGCCCGCTATTGCACGACTGGAGCCAAATAAGCGACAGTGCAACAGCCACTGCTTTACCCGCAGGCATTTTGTTTGTTTTTCCTTTTTTTTGAGCGCGCCATTCCCGTAAACTGCATAGCAATAAAACCACTCCAACACCTACAAAAATCCATCCGCCGATAGCCGGCATGGAATATGCACCGAAATTGAGCAATTGTTTGAATCCGATGAGCGGAGGCTGATAGGCCATGCCCGGTACAATGATGGCTGCATTGGGGTCAAGATTGTGACCGTAATCATACTCCCATTTCCAAAAATCCACCATAGACACAATGCCAAAAAGAACAAAAAGAACCAGCACTGTATACAATAAACGCCGGTTGCCGGTAAGGGCTACTGCCAGAATAGCGAGGCTGAAAAAAACGATCAGGTAGGGTAATATTTTGAACTCGATAAAATCATCAGTATGTAACGTTTTCATACCAATGTAATGATTCAGCCCGTTTATGATATCTACATTTCCTGCCAGTTTGTTGGCAAATATAAGCAGGCGTAATCCTTCAGGGTATTGGGGGGCATCAAGGTCTATTTGCCAGATGGGTACAAAATTAACCGCGAACAATGCTATGGCACAAATGCCCAGTATGATGCGGATGCTGCCTTGAATGCGGTTGCGTTTCATGATATAAAATTAAAAGATAACGGAATGCAATTGCTGCATTTTTGCAGCGGGCAATCGCATTCCGTTTTAAAAATGATTACTTACCTGCGGCGGTATCGCTGGCAGGCAGATTGGTGCCGGTGCTAAAGGTAAGAGGAACCTTGCTTCCGGCCGGTGATACCCTTACATAGCCCGACATTTCCTGGTGCAGGGCACTGCAGAAGTCGGTACAATACATCGGGAATATACCTGTACGGTCGGGCACCCATTTGAGTGTGGTGGTTTCCCCGGGCATAACAAGCAACTCACCATTGTCGGCGCCTTTTATGGCAAAGCCATGCGGCACATCCCAATCCTGTTCAAGGTTGGTTACGTGAAAATATACCTCGTCTCCCATGCGAATACCTTCAATATTATCAGGAGTAAGATGGGAGCGTATGGCAGTCATGTATACATGCACTTTGTTGCCTTCCCGAACCACTTTGGTTTCCTTTTCTCCCTTGGCTACGTAAGGATGCTTGTTGTCTTCAATCTTGAATATTTTAATAGAATTGTCTCTGATCTTTTCTGCTCTCACTGCCTGTGCATAGTGAGGCTCGCCAATAGTAGGGTAATCTAATATCAGTTGCATTTTATCGCCGCTGATATCATACAACTGTGCGCTCTGCGACAATTCCGGACCGGTAGGCAAATACCTGTCTTTGGTTATTTTGTTATAAGCGATTACATATTTGCCGTCTGGTTTTTTAGAATCCCCCCCGGGTATCATCAGGTGACCCACAGAATAATAAGTAGGTACGCGATCGAGTACTTTGAGGTCTTTGATATTCCATTTCACCAATTCCGAGGATACGAACATGGATGTGATTGCATTTCCCCTGCCGTCAAATTCGGTGTGTAATGGTCCTAATCCGGGTTTCTGTACTTCGCCATGCAAGGCGGCTTCATATTTAATAACCGGAATATTACCAAAGTTTCCTTCAAACGCCTTATCTTCTATGGCTTTCAGCATTTTGGTGTAGGAAAATACAGGAATTAATGCGGCCAGCTTTCCACTGCCAACAATATATTCTCCTGTAGGGTCTACATCGCAGCCATGTGGAGATTTGGGACATGGAATAAAATAGCAGAGTCCTTCCAGTTCCCGGGCGTCCAGTACGGTAACTTCCTTTAACATTTCGGAAGTGGAAGTGTGCGTTTCTTCGCTGAATTTATTATGCGCATAGTTGGCTTTAATCTTCTTTCCCTTTCCGGCTTTGATATATTCTTCCGCTTTTTTCCAGTTCACAGCCATGATAAAGTCTTTATCATTCTTAGAAGCATTAACTTCCAGTAAGGTATTGGCCTGTTCGGTGTTGTAGCACGAAAAGAAGAACCAGCCGTGTGAGGGACCTTTGCCGGCATGGCTCAGGTCGAAATTAACCCCCGGTGTTTCAATCTGGAATGCGATGTCCATATTGCCATCGTCTTTGTTTACGCTAACAAAACTTATAGTGCCCTTAAAGTTTTCTTTATATGTATTAATAGGTACATCACCGTTGGCGTTGTCCATGGGCACGCTGAACCGGGTGCCGGCTACCACATATTCAGTATTTTCAGTTATAAAGGGCGAGGAGTGGTTACCGCCGCTGTTAGGCAATTCAAGTATTTCGGCAGTACGGAACGTAGTCAAATCAACTCTTGCTATGCGGGGGGTATTGTTGCCGTTTACAAAAACCCAGCGTCCATCAATTTCGCCATTGGTTTGAGACATGTTAACGTGATGCAGATCATCCCAGGGAACAAATCCATGAGAGGTGTTGAGCATCGGCTTGGTTTCTTCGCTAAAGCCCCAGCCTTTTTCCGGATCGAGGGAAAAAACCGGGATTACGCGGAGCAAACGTCCCGAGGGCAATCCGTATACAGACAATTGTCCGCTGAATCCTCCCGAAACGAAATTATAAAACTCATCATATTTTCCTGGCGGAATATATACTTTTTCCGCGGCATTACCGCTTACAGCAGTTCCGGCACTTTTTGGTTTGCAGGCGTTCATGCTGCCGAAGAGTATGGCCAGGGCGAACGCCGTCAGTGTACAATGTACAGGTTTCATATATCAGGTATATTTAAATAAAAAATGAAAACAGTTCATTCTATTTTACCCCGTCATTCTCCCTCATAAATTCCAGCAAATGCCGTGCATCATCGTCGCCAAGGCTTTGATTGGGCATGCGAACCAAACAAATCTCCAGTTGTGCCTGTAATTGGGGGTCTTTATCAATCATTGCATCAGGATTGGTAATAAAGTTCATTATCCATTCGGGCCGGTGTCTGGTGCTTACGCCTTTCCATCCGGGACCCACTAATCTTTCGTCGGTCAGCTTGTGACAACTGGCGCATTTCACTTCATATATCTGTTTTCCGCTTTGAGCCATTGTTGCATCCAGAGAAGCAGGAAGTTCTACGTTTTCAAACTTGCCCTCACCTCTTTTGGGATCATATGAGGGGTTACCGCTTTCTGTGGTTTCAGTTACTGGTTTTGATTCCTCTGAGCCATTCGTTGAACTGTTGGATTCCCCCTGGTTGCCGCAAGCATACAAGATGAAAGCGATTACACAGGTAATAAATAATTTTTTCATGCTAAATGTTTTTATAAGTACAAGATTACCAAGTATATTTTAATTATTATATGAGGCTAATCATATTGCAAATGTTGATTAACTTGAAGATTATTTGAATGATGGTCCTCAAAAAAGAATATGATATATATCAGGTTCCGGTGCAATCAGAATTGTTTACAAATAATCCTTTGAAATATGGTAGTTAATGTTGACGAACTCCTGGCATACGGTGCAACTTATAAGAAATTAATTAAGGGAGAAATAATTTGTAAGGAAGGCGATGCAGCCTTGTTTTATTTTCAATTGGTAAAAGGAAGATTGAAGTGGATAAATATTGATGAAGAAGGAAGGGAACTCATTCACGATATTATTGTGCCGGGAGAAAGCTTCGGGGAAGCTCCTTTGTTTGACGATGATTTGTACGATGCCACCGCAGTAGCCGAAGAAGATTCTGTGCTCATTCGCTTGCGACTGCCTTTATTTAAGCAGTTGCTGAATGACCATCCGGTTACCCATTTCGCATTTACCAAACTATTGGCACAAAAGCTTCGCTTTAAATTTCTATTGGTAAAAATGCTGGCAGATTGTAATCCCGAAACCAGGCTGATCACGCTGTTCAGGTATCTTATCCAACACAAGAAGAACATCTGTTTTGCCTGCAATAAACTTTTACTCACCCGTAAGCAACTTGCCGGCATGGTTGGCTTACGGGTTGAAACTGTTATTCGTGCCATCAAGCAGCTTGAACAAAAAGAAATAGTATCCATAACCAAAGGAAAGGTATACATTGAAAACATGACTTCAATCATATCTTACTGACCGATTAGTTCGTTCTTTTGCAAAAAATCCGGAGTATGGTTAAAGGTTTAACCGGCTGGTTCAGCATTGCTGTTTTTAATTTAATGCTTGTTGCGTTTGTTGGGGTCATGCTCCGGTATAAGATTGCTTACGCGCTGCCTTTTGTTCATCAAAAACATTTGCTCCATGCTCATTCGCATTTTGCATTTACAGGCTGGGTAACACAAATTTTGATGGTATTGCTGGCATTGCGCCTGTATGATGAACAACAAAATGTACTTAAAAAATATGCCCCGGTATTGTATATCAATCTCATTGCGGCGTATGGCATGTTGTTCACTTTCCCCTTCCAGGGCTACGGTTTGTATTCTATCAGCTTTTCCACCTTGTCTATTTTTACTTCTTATGCATTTGCCATCAAGTACTGGCGCGATATGAACCGGGCTAAGGAAAAAAGCCCCGGTGACCCATGGTTTAAGTCTGCACTTTTGTTTAATGTTATTTCTTCCGCAGGTGCTTTCGCCCTGGCGATTATGATGGCCACAAAAACTGCCCATCCTGACAAGTACCTGGCGTCTTCCTATTTCTTTTTGCATTTTCAGTACAATGGATGGTTCTTCTTTGCCTGCATGGGTTTACTCGTTCATAAACTGCACACCTGGAAAATAAGTTTAAGGGGAAACAAAACAATATTCTGGCTATTCGCCTTAGCATGTGTACCGGCCTACTTCTTATCTGCGCTTTGGCTGCCCATTCCTTTGTGGGCCTATATACTGGTTATTATTGCTGTGGTTTTCCAGCTTTCAGGGTTTGTTATGATGCTCCGGGCACTCAAAGAATGCTTTAAACAGTTAAATCCGCTTATTGTTCCCCTGGGCAAATGGCTGTTGGGTTTATCGGGCATCGCATTAACGATTAAACTTTTATTGCAATCAGGCTCCATTATTCCAGACCTGAGTAAACTGGCATTCGGGTTCCGGTCTATTGTTATCGGGTATTTGCACCTGGTTTTACTGGGTGTGATCACACTTTTTATATTGGGATATGTTGTCATTAATCAGTACCTGCGCATCAATAAAGCGGCTGTAACGGGCATTGCTGTTTTTGTTGCGGGTATATTTTTTAACGAATTGATTTTATTGATCCAGGGTGCGGCGGCCATCAGCTATATTAGTGTGCCTTATACAAACGAAATGCTTTTGGGCGCCGCGGTTTTATTGTTTGCAGGATTACTGGTGCTTAATATAAGCCAGTGGCAGCGCAGTATACAGAAATAACAGTTATGTTTTTTTAACAACTTATTTTATTTAATTTTATATGTATCCCAATTCGCACCACAAATTTCATATCCCTGTTATGGGGCTTGCCTTTACGATTGACAGTCCGGTTAAAGTTGCCCGCTTCGGTATAGCTTCGGTTATTTCCATTATAGAGGACCGGCTGATCGAAACCATGAGGAGCTATTATTATCCCTTTGCCAAACTGCCTTTTGTTCCTATAACCGCTAAGGAAAAAGACTATCGCTCCAAAAGAATTACGGATTACCTGAACCTGGTTAATCATATCGTTAATGCTCAGATACAGAAGCTCAAAAATGAAGTTTTTGAAACAGGTTCCGAGATCGTGAAATATTTTGAAATGCTGCCTGATGATAATAAAGCGAAGCAATTGTACAGAAAGATGATGCATACCGAAAACAAACCGGAAAAGGAGGATATGGAAAACTGGTTGCGCAGCCAGGTAATACCCGGCAGCATTGATGTGAACATCATGACGAAGTTAGACAAGAATAATTTCGACAGGTCGGGTGTGCTGGTGGAGGATGGCTCAGATGCGGTATCGGCCTTGAGAGGCTATGTGAACAGCGATCTTTCGAATTCGTCTGTTGTTTTTTCTGCCGGGATGAATCCACGGTTGTATAATTTCCTGGAAAAATGCAACCAGTTTGATGCGGATGAAAAGGGTTGTTTCCGCAAAAAAATCATTATAAAGGTAAGCGACTACCGCTCTGCGCTCATCCAGGGAAAATACCTGGCAAAAAAAGGGATATGGGTTAGTGAGTTCAGGATAGAATCGGGTTTGAATTGCGGTGGTCATGCTTTCGCAACTGAAGGTCACCTGCTCGGGCCAATTCTCGAAGAATTTAAAATCAAAAAAGAGGAGCTTACCAACACTTTATTTGAATTGTATAATGTTGCTATTCATTTAAAAGGCCGAAAGAAGTTTGATCAGCCTCATCCCATAAACATAAGCGTGCAGGGAGGAATAGGCACAGCGGAAGAAGACGGCATGCTGCACGATTATTATGGTGTTGACAGCACAGGGTGGGGAACACCTTTTTTACTGGTGCCGGAAGCAACAACGGTTGATGAAGCTACGCTGGAGTTATTGAGCAAGGCCAAAAAAGAAAATATTGAGCTGAGCAATCATTCTCCCCTGGGCGTACCCTTCCATTACCTTAAAGCAACAACTGGTGAGAGGGAAAAGCTGGAACGCATTCAAAATGGACATCCGGGAAGCCCCTGTACCGAAAAACATCTGGTATCGGATACTGAGTTTACAAAAGAACCAATTTGCACCGCATCGGCTAAATATCAGAAACTGAAGATCGCACAATTGCAATCGCTGCAACTGCCGGAACCGGAATATCAGAAACGGGCTAAAAATGTATTGGATAAGGAATGCCTTTGTATAGGATTAAGCAACGCAGCACCCTTGCAGTATAAAACACCCTTTCTTAAGCATCTCACAGCAGTTACCATTTGCCCGGGCCCTAATATCGCTTATTTCTCGGCTATTGTATCCCTCCAAACCATGACAGAGCATATTTATGGAAAAACCAATATTCTTAAAAATACCACTCGTCCGCATATGTTTATTGCGGAACTGGCATTGTATATCAATTACCTGAAAGAAAAGATGGAAGCGGATGCTACCAATATGCAAAACCCTAAATTAAGGAAGTACTATGCTACATTCAGTCAAAATCTTTTAACAGGCATCTCTTACTACCGGGGTATTACATGTATAGATTCAGCCGCACCTTTTTTTAATGCGTCATTGCAGGCAGCCGAAGAAGCGTTAAAAGATTTGATTGCACAATATGCTTTTACGGAAACGGGGGCTGTTTAAAATCTGTGATACACAGCGTCTGCCAACAACCGGCGAAGCCATGATGTTTGGTGGAGAAGGCAATCGAAGTTGCCGTGAATTCCGGCGGCCCGCAAACGGGCTGATTACCTAAATTTGGTTGGCTGATCAAAACCTTATACGGTCATTGAAAACAAATGGGCTGAAGGTTCTTTGGCGATCAGCCTCAAATCGAAAGCCATACAGATATTGCGTAAAAAAGATCTGCCTTTTGCATTAACAATTATTTTATTTTCCGTTATTGTTATCAATGCGTCGTCTTCCAGTGTTTTTAATCTTTCCGCAATTTCAGGAAAACGATCTTCAGGTAACCAGTTGGTTTCCAGCAGGCACATAAGGTTGAGTATATGCCGTCGAATGATCAAATCTTCATCGGTTAAGATATGTCCTTTTACAACAGCTAACCCTCCGCTATTTATCTGTTCATAATATCCTTCAACTGTTTTTTCATTTTGAGCGAAGGCATACCAGCTATCAGATATGGCAGATACGCCCAGTCCAATCATTACCTGTGTAGCGGAAGAAGTATAACCCATAAAGTTGCGGTGGATCTTTTTATCAAGCATTGACTGATATAAGCGATCCGAAGGCAGGGAAAAATGATCCATACCTATTTCTATATAGCCCGCCTGTTCTAACAATGATTTGGCGGTTTTATAGAACTGCAGCTTTAATTCCCCCGATGGTAAATCATCTTCATCAAAGCCACGCTGTCCCACGCCCTTCACCCAGGGTACATGCGCATACGAGTAAAGCGCTATCCTGGCGGGCATTAATGCGAGTGTAAGTTCGATATTCTTACGTATATCATTCAGTGTTTGAAAAGGGAGGCCGAACACCAGATCATGGCTTACACTTTCATAACCCATCTTTTGTGCCGCTTCAGTTACGTTTTTTACGTTTTCAAAAGGTTGAATGCGATGAATGGCTTTTTGTACTTTTTCGTTATAGTCCTGCACGCCAAAGCTAACCCGGCGAAAGCCGAGGTTGTATAGCGTTTGTAGATGTTCGCCGCCTGTATTGTTGGGATGCCCTTCAAAACTGAATTCGCGCCTGGTGTGCACTCCATTGCCCGATAAAATCCCGTTTAACAGTTTTTTTAAATTGGCCGGCGAAAAAAAAGTAGGTGTTCCGCCACCTAAGTGTATTTCGCGGATTAAAGGTCTTCCGGGAAACATTTGTACGTACATATTCCATTCTTTCAGCAGCGCTTCAATATATGGTTCTTCCACGCTGTGCTGTTTGGTAATACGTTTGTTGCAGGCGCAAAAAGTGCAAAGGCTCTCGCAAAAAGGCAGGTGAATATAAAGGCTGATGCCTTCCTGCCGGTTGCTTTCTAAAAAGGACTGTTGCAAACCGCTTACCCATTGTGCCGTTGAAAACCCGGCTTCATCCCAATAAGGAACAGTAGGGTAGCTGGTGTACCGCGGTCCTGGAACATTATACTTTTGAATAAGCGCTGTATCAGTCATTTGCCGTAGCGTAATAGTGATGCGATAATGGTGCAGTAGTTGTGAGCAGTTTGCAGCGGATGCATTTTAATATATGACCAACTAAAACATATACATAAAATGCACCCATTGCAGATTTTCATTATCCAAAAGTAAAATTAGATGTTTTACGGCGCCAGAAAGCTAACCTGCATCATGCCCGGGACTGAGGTAGGACAGCTTTTTTGCCGATAGAGGATAAAAAACTCCTTTATTATTGAATTGTCTGCTAACTTTGCCCGCATAATCGGGTCATACATGTTTTCAAAAACTTGTGAATACGCTCTCAGGGCAATGTTGTTTATAGGTCAAAAGTCGAAGCAGGGAAATAAAACAGGGATCAGGGAAATTGCTGAGGGAATTGATTCACCCGAGTATTTTATTGCCAAAATTTTGCAGGAGTTGAGCCGTAAGAATCTTGTGCGGTCTTTAAAGGGACCCACTGGTGGATTTTATATTGATAAGCAGGGAATGGAATGCACGCTGGCCGATATTGTTAAAGTAATAGACGGAGATAAAATTTTTTTAGGTTGCGGCCTGGGACTAAAAGAGTGTTCGGAAAAAAAACCTTGTCCCATACACTATGAGTTTAAAAAAATAAGGAAGGAAATGCACGACATGCTTAAGTCGGCCAAACTGAATGAGTTTAATGAACAGTTAGAAAGAAAATTAACCTTTTTAAAAAGAGTATAATTTTTTATGAAAATGAAATGGTATCCTCAGTGCATCAGAGGATTGCTTTCAACCACAGGGTTGATCAGCTTTTCACCGTTATTCGCCCAAAACACAGGAAAACCAGCTTTCTATTTTCCACATCTTAATGGTTTACTGCTTATCCTTTTTGTGCTGATCTTTTTTATGCTTGCCGCTGCTTTGTACCTGAAATTTAAAACCGGCGAAATGATTAAAATGATCAAAAGATTAAAGCACCGCAATGCGGCTAAAAATTTTGAGGACTATATTGGAAACCTGAACAGTGAACAAATTGAAGCTTATTTGAATTATAAAAAAGAGAGCTCCCCAACAAAAACATCTTCGGCTAAAAATACAGGTACCCTCCTTAAAACCATTTTCTTTTTTCTTTTGCTGTGGTTGAAAGGGGGGCAGTTGTTTGCGCAGGGAACAGATCCGGATAAAGGTTCTGTGCTGGGCGAAACAGGTATCATCATAACAATAGTATTGTTGCTTATTCCAATTAGTGCGGGCATTGTATTTATGGTGATCAAAGTGCTCAGCCTTATTAAACAAAACCGGAACAGGCTCAATCTCGCTGAGGCCGACCAGTTGGCTCAGTATCTTGCCACATCTCCCGATGAGGATACACGCGCTGCTTTGCTTAAACGAAAAGAAGCATTGGATTATGCACTTACAAATAACGAACTGTCGGGTAATCTATCCCCGCAAGACAGCAGGGGTTTGATCAGCAACATTAGTGTAAGCAGCGCATTGCCTGTGGTAGTACAAAAGAAAAGAGCGGTAAAGCGGCCAAATATTGATCCCCGGTTATCGCAACTGGTACTATGGTATTTAGGGTGCGCCACTTTTTGGTTATTGTTTGGTACTACTGTGGGCGAGTACCTGGGCATAAAATTCGTAGCGCCCGATGCAGATCATGTAAGCTGGTTAAGTTTCGGCCGCCTGCGCCCTGTGCATACCAATGCCGTGTTTTGGGGCTGGGCTTCATTGGGCATGCTGGGGTTAGCCTATTATACGGTGCCAAGAGTAAGTAATACTAAGCTGGCAAGTTTTAAAATGGGATGGTATTCACTTCATCTTATTAATGCTGCTGTTTTATTAGGAACCATTTGCCTGATGGCAGGCATTAATAATGGTGGCGGCGAATACCGTGAATATATTTGGCCTGTGATGCTTCTGTTTGGAATAGCGTTAGTGTTAACCCTCATTAATTTTTTACAAACCATTGCCAGGCGAACTACTAAGGAGATTTACATTTCCAACTGGTACATTGTTGCGGCATTGATATTTGGTTTGGTTATTTCAATTGTTGCTTATGTACCGTGGTGGCAGGACGGATTGGGCGAAACCATTATCCAGGGCTACTATATGCACCAGGGCGTGGGTATGTGGTTTATGATGATGACGCTTGGGCTTGTTTATTATTATTTGCCCCAGCAGTTAAACAGGCCCATTTATTCTTATAGCCTGGGTATATTGGCCTACTGGACACAGATACTTTTTTATACCCTTATTGGTACACATCATTTTGTATTCAGTTCTATACCCTGGTGGCTGCAAACCATAGCCATTGTGGGAAGCGTAGGAATGGTTATTCCGGTAGTGGCGGGCACTACCAATTTTATAATGACCTTTAAAGGCGCCTGGCATAAAATTACGGATAGCTATACTTTACCCTTTTTTCTTGTGGGTATTATCTTTTATTTTACAGGTTCACTTCAGGGCACGGCCGAGGCATTTCGTTCTACGAACCTCATGTGGCACTTTACTGATTTTACAGTTGCGCATTCTCATCTTACCATGTATGGTATTATTTCATTTTTTGTGTGGGCAGGCATATATACGATTATACCACGGTTAACGGGCAGGGAAGCGCCCCAGATAACAGTAGGCGCCCATTTCTGGTTTGCTTTGATAGGGCTGTTATTTTATACTGTTCCGCTTATGTATGGCAGTACGTTAAAAGGATTAATGTGGATGGATGGGAAGCCCTTTATGGAGAGTGTTATTTTTTCTGCGCCTTACTGGTTATGGAGAGCCATCGGCGGAAGCCTGATGTGGGTATCTCATTTATTCTTTGCGTATAATATTTATAAAATGTTTGCAGCAGGTAGTGTGGTTGATGTAAAGGAAGCTGCTTTTGAAAAGCTGAGCCAAAAAAGTGAAAACACCATTTGATTAACAATAGAAAGATTAATATGGAATTTTTTGATAATCATAAAAAATTATTTGGCGCTACATTTTTGCTGTTTGCGGGGCTTACTATACTGGTGGCCATTTTGCCCGCTATTAATAACCAAAGAAACAATGCGCCACTGCCAAATGCAGAAGTACTGAGCGGTGATGCTGTGCAGGGCAAAGCCATTTTTATTGCCAATGGGTGTGTGGCATGTCATACGCAGCAGGTGCGCAATGTGGATATGGATAAAACCTGGGGATCACGGCCAAGCATAGCTGCAGATTATGCCGGCATACACCGTACGGATATCTGGCGCAATACGGCTACACTGATGGGCACAGAACGCACGGGACCTGATCTTACCAATATTGGCAGCAGGCAGCCAAGTATGGAGTGGAATCTGGTGCATTTATACAATCCCAGGATCGTAGTTAAAGAATCCATCATGCCTGCATATCCCTGGATGTTTACTATTAAAGCAGAGCCTGCAAAAGATGATGTGGTTGTAAATGTTCCGGAAGCGTTTTTGAAGGGTAAAGCGGGTAAGGTTGTAGCCACCCGGCAGGCATTGCAACTGGTGGCTTATCTTCAGTCGCTGAAGCAAACGCCATTGCCCGATGGCAGGCCGGCTCCTGAATTTTTGTATAAGAGAACAGAAAGGAAACAAGCTGCGGCAGGCGACGCAGTACAGGGATTGGATGGAGCAGCTTTATATGCCACCAATTGCCAGAGCTGCCACCAGGCCAATGGTGAAGGGTTGAAAGGCGCTTTCCCTTCTTTGAAAGACAGTAAGATTGTACTGGACGATAACCCCGAAACAATGGTGAATATTATTATGAATGGCTATACAGCCAGGGAAAAAGAAGGATTTCCGCCTATGCCTGCGGTGGGTACCGACAATAAGCTTAGTGCTGAAGAAGTAGCCGCTATAATGAATCATGAAAAAACAAGCTGGGGCAATAATGCGAAACAGGTAACCCCAGAACAGATAAAGGAAATAATAGATGCTGTTAAAATAAAAGCCAATTAATGCTTTACGGTAAGATGGAGCAAAAGGCTACTTTGATAAGATTTTTAAAAGACATAAGATGAAAAAAATATTCCTGAGCATGTGCGTGTTATTACCGGCAATTACGGTTTTTGCCTGCCCGGTTTGCGAAAAACAGCAGCCCGAAATATTGCGTGGTATTACGCATGGCGCGGGGCCCAACAGCAATTGGGATTATGTAATCGTTTGGTCGGCGGTTGTTATCGTTTTGTTTACTTTGTATTTTTCCGTGAAATGGCTGATCCGTCCGGGCGAACAGTCGCAAACGCATATTAAAAGATTCATTTTAGACATAGAATAACTTAAATGGTTTTATATATGGGAGACAAAAGCACCATATTTATTTTTCTCGACGATGATGCGGCGCCAATAGCCAGGCTGACTTCTCCGGTAAATTTTGAACTGGATACCCGTAAACTGGTAGACGGCAGGCATACCCTTAAAATTGTAAGCAAGGATCCCACAGGCAAGGAGGGACTTCGCATTATTCCTTTTGAAGTGAGAAATGGCCCGGCTATTGATGTGGAAGGGATTAGGGAACATGCCGTAGTAGACGGTGTGTTACCATTAATGATCAATGCCTATGGAAAGGGTGATTCTAAAAATTTTATGATTACGGGAAGTGAAACACCGCAAAGCATTCCTTCCTGGGTATGGATATTAATTATTGGATTTGGTGGCTGGGCATTGTATTACCTGGTTACTTATATAGGGATGAGATAATAAATGACTGATAATGGAGAACCAGATGGATATAATGAATCTTGAGGATGTTAAAAAGCTGGTGGATACTTTTTATGGAAAGGTAAGAGCAAATGATTTGCTGGCCCCGGTATTTAACGAACGCATAAAAGACGGTTGGCCGGAGCATTTGGCAAAAATGTATACCTTTTGGCAAACCCTTTTACTGGAAGAGCGAACCTATTTTGGCAGTCCTTTTCCACCTCATGCAAAATTGCCCGTTGAACATGCGCATTTTGAGGAATGGATGAAATTATTTACACAAACCATAGATGAATTGTTTAGCGGTGAAAAAGCCAAAGAAGCAAAATGGCGGGCGGGCAAAATGGCTGAAATGTTTGAATATAAAATAGCGCATTATAAAAAGACTGGGTTTAAAAATTTGTTATGAAACGGTTATTGGATATAGCCTTCATATCTGTTTTTATCAATAAAATGTAATTCATACGAATATCAGCGTTTGGTTTGGATGCATCGTATTGATCTGGCTCTCCCAAACTTTTTGGTTGCTGCCATTGCTTGAAAAGACAGACTGTTTTTGAAAATATTATATTACTTCGGGGAATGTAATAAATTACCTTTTGCTTTCTTGTTGCACAAACGCAACGATAATTAATAAAACATCAATATGCCTGCAGTTCAGATTAAAAGAGTATATGAGCCTTTCGAAGCCGCAGATGGGTTTCGGGTACTGGTTGACCGTATTTGGCCAAGAGGTGTTAAAAAGGAAACCGCACATGCAGATATATGGTTGAAAGATGTAGCGCCTTCAACCGCTTTACGTAAATGGTTTAATCATGAACCCGAAAAATGGCCGGAATTCACCAGGAAGTATACTGCCGAATTAAAAGGAACTGATGCCATCAAACAACTTTTGGATATCGTGCAGAAGCATAAAAAAGTAACCTTGCTTTATTCAGCGCATGATGAGCACCATAACCAGGCGCTGGTATTGCAGGAATTTATAAAAGCAGAGTAAATTAAATAAATGGTTATGACGCCAAAACCGATCAGGCGGAATGAATGTATTATGAAACTTTCCCGTGAGCATCATTTTAGTTTATTGTTTTGCTGGAAGATACGTGAAGGTTTAAAAAGGAGAATAATGCCCCAGCGTATTGTGTTGTATGCGCAACATTTCTGGAACAATCATATGCAGCCGCATTTTCTGGAGGAAGAAGAAATCCTTTTTGCTCCTTTACAGGACGAAATGGTATTAAAAGCTATGGAAGAGCATGAAGCAATAAGAGAGGGGGTTGAAGCACTAACTGTTCTTCCACCGGAAAATATAACAGATGAACTTGCAAAACTGGCTGATCAGTTAGACAAGCATGTGCGGTACGAGGAAAGGCAATTGTTTCCATACCTCGAAAGTGTTCTGAGCGATGCGCAACTTGACAGCATAGCCGCGCAACTAAATGCATTGCCATCCACTATATTAAAAGACGACTACCCCGATGAATTCTGGAGAGAAAAAAATGCTTCGCTGTAGTTGATTTTAAATTTATGATTTGAGATCCGCCACGGCGGACAGGTTTGGTTCTTGCTTTTTGGTTTTTTGTATTTCTTCGGATTTCGTGTTTAGGCTTTGGGCTTCTCCTGCTATACTTTCAAAAACACCTTTTTCTTATATAAAAAATACAGGAAAGCCCATTTTACAGCAATATAGCAGAGTGCAAAAACAACGAGATCATAAGGTGTTCCTGCCAGTTGGGTAAGCCATTCAAAAAAAGCGTTCGTGGTATATCTCCAGTCAATAAAATGCCCCGACATATAAATTAAAATGGAATTCATGCCGATGACCACGAAAAAGAAGGCCCATTTTTTATATCCTTTTACATCAATAATATAATAAAACACCGCCAGCAGCAGCATGCTTATGCCGCCCACCAGGGTTGCAAAAGAACTCGACCATAAATTTTTATTGAAAGGGAAAACGATGTTCCATGCAAGGGCAACGGCAACCAGCGCAACACCTGCAGCCATCAAACGTACCGCTTTTGCATCGGGTGAGCGATTGCTGTTTTTTAGAAAGCTGCCTGTTAGTATACCCTGCAGGCCGGTAGCAATGGCCGGGATGGTAGAGAACAACCCTTCCGGATCATGAATATTATTTACATACAATTTACCCGGAAGAAATAAACGGTCAAAATAGGAGGCAAAATTACCTTCAAGGGTAAGGTCACCTGCAGGAAATCCGGGGGCAGCGGTGAACCGTAATATGAGCCAATATCCCAATAGCAAACTTCCTGTCCATATTATCTGGCTTCTTTGTTTTTTTGCATACAAATAAATAATATTAGCAAACATATATGCCAGTCCAATTCGTCCCAATACGCTGCCAAACCTCATTTCTGAAATAGGTTGTATGCGCAGCCCGTTATTATAAATAATGCCCAATACCACTAAAATCAGTCCCCGTTTAATAACCCGCCATAACAGTTTTTTCCGGGGAACGCCTTTTTCCATCTGGCGGCCAACGGAATAAGGGGTTGCTACGCCGGCAATAAAGAGGAATAGCGGAAAAATCATGTCATACGCCCGGAAGCCATTCCAGTGGGGGTGCGAAAACTGGTGCGATAAGCCGTTCCAGAATGGAGTATTCGTTGCTTTGGAAAGCGCATGAAATATACGCTCGCCACCCATGATCCAGAACATATCAAAGCCTCGAAGGGCATCTAATGAATAAAGGCGTTGGGAGCCTGGCAATTGCGACATAAAATATTTTGTAAAGGGCGGGTGAAAAAACGAATATATGCATTTGCTGATTTTTACCTTTTTAAAAATGACAGAAATGAAAAAATGAGCAGCCGGAAAATTTTTCGTTTGGAAAAAATATGTTAATATTGTGTGCCCGATTTCGTGTATTATATACACATTTAAGAGGAAACTTCTATACTTAAAACTCTAATTTGCTTGTTATGGCGCCAAAACGTTTGCTGCAAAATATTGCATTGTCAATATTCCTGCTGTTTTTCACTGTTTCTCTCGCATTAGCTCAAAACAGAACGGTCACGGGTAAAGTAACGGATAGTAAGGATGGTTCACCTTTAGTAGGAGCAACTATCCAGGTTAAGGGCTCCCGCTCGGGAACTACTACCAATACGAGCGGCGACTTCTCCATTACCGTTCCCGCTTCTGCAAAAATCTTAGCCGTATCGGCCGTGGGTTATGAAAGCCAGGAGGTACCCATTGATTCCGATAATCTTTCTATTTTGCTTGTTGCCTCTACTTCCAACTTGGAAGAAGTGGTGGTAGTGGGTTATGGCACTGCCCGTAAAAAAGATCTTACCGGCGCTGTTGCTTCAGTGCAGGAAAAAGACTTTAACAGAGGGGTCATCACAGCGCCCGACCAGCTCATACAAGGTAAGGCTGCAGGCGTATTGGTAATAAACAATACCGGTCAACCGGGTGGTTCTACAACCATAAGGGTACGGGGCAGTTCTTCTATCAGATCGGGCAACCAGCCATTGTTTGTTATTGATGGCGTGCCGCTTTCTGGCGGTTCATCCCGGCCGGGTACAAGTGGCGGAGGAAGCTATGGAAGCGATGGAGGCAATCCTTTGAACTTCATCAACCCTAATGATATTGCCAGTATGGAAATATTAAAGGATGCTTCTGCTACTGCAATTTATGGTTCGCGCGGGGCCAACGGCGTTATTCTTATTACTACCAAACGCGGCAAAAGCGGTGCGCCTCAACTGGATGCCAGCGCCTCTGTAGGTTTATCAAACGTTCTGAAGAAGCTTGATGTGCTGAACGCTGATGAATACAGAAAAGTTTTACAGGACTATAATATAGCCAGTGGAGATTATGGTGGTAATGAGAATGCCTGGGACGCTATAACCAGAACAGCCATTACGCAAAATTATAATACAGCAATAAGCGGTGGAACAGAAAACGGCAGATACCGTGTTTCTGCAGGATATCTTAACCAGGAAGGGGTAATTGAAACGTCTCAGCTAAAGAAGATCACGGCTAATTTAACCAGCAGCTTCAAATTCCTCGAAAGTAAAAAGCTTGGTTTGGACGTTAATGTGCTCGTTACCCAAACCAATGAACATATTGCACCCATATCTGCTTTCGTTGGATTTGAAGGTAACGTTATTTCACAAGCATTACAATGGAACCCCACCTTAAAGGTTAGGCAGAGCGCTGATTCTATAACAACACTTGGCGGAACAACAATTAACCCGCTTTCGTCATTAGCATATTACAAAGACCGGGCGGTAGTAAATACTATTATCGCGAGTATTTCTCCTTCATATAAAATAACCGATGACCTGGAATATAAATTTTTATACAGTGTTAACCGCCAAACCGGTGTTAGAAAGGGTATGGTTGATCGCCGTTTAAACCTGGATGGTGTGCTTGATCACGGTAATGCATTTATTGGTAATGATGAGCAAACCAACCAGCAGATCACCAATACCTTAAGCTATAATAAAGAAGTTGCTTCCGGATTTAATGTGAATGCTGTTGCGGGACACGAATGGCTGATTTTTGACAACCGTGGTAATGGTATGTCCGGCAAAGATTTTCAAAATATAGGGCTCGATTATTACAACTATATACAGCAGGGGATCACTTCAAACAGACAGATAGGCTCTTACGCTTCACCTACTACGGAATTACAATCTTACTTTGCCAGGGCTATCCTGAATTTCCATGATAAGTACCTAATTACCGGTACATTTCGTGCAGATGGTTCTACCCGTTTTGGTGAAAATAAAAAGTACGGTTACTTCCCGTCTTTGGGAGCTGCGTGGAATCTCAGCAATGAGTCTTTCATGGAAGGAAACAACATTTTCAACAGTCTCAAACTTCGTTTTGGCTGGGGTAAAACAGGTAACCAGGAATTTGTATCCGGCGCATCATTAGCGCGTTTTTCAATAGGCGGTAACAGTGGCGGATATTCTCAAACCAATTTTGCCAATCCTGATCTGAAATGGGAAACATCAGCCACTACCAATGCCGGGATTGATTTTGAAATATTGGATGGCAGATTATATGGTTCTGTAGATTATTTCTATAAAAAGACCACAGATGTTTTGTTTGAAAGAACACTGGCACAGCCTGCCCCAAGCGGTAAAATATGGGTGAATCTTGATGGGTATGTATTGAATAAAGGCTGGGAAATCACTTTAACAGGTGCTTTGATGAGAAGAGACAATATCAACTGGAATATTACCGGTAACGCGTCATTCCTGCAAAACACCGTGAAAGGCCTTTCAGGATTTTACCAGACGGGGGCATTAAGAGGCCAGGGTTTTACAGATGTATACGGGCAACGGGTGGTTAACGATCAACCATTGAATGTATGGTACCTTGGTATTTTTGAAGGCATTGACAAGTCTACAGGGCAAAGCATATATAAAGATGGCGATCCCTCTGCATTTAAATATTATGTTGGCAGCCCCAATCCTAAAATGCTCCTGGGGTTGTCAACCGATTTTTCTTACGGGAAATTTACGGCAACCATCAATATGAACGGAACATTCGGTCACTATCTGTTCAACAACACCGCCGCTACGGTATTGGGAATTGGTAATCTCGGAGGTGGCAGAAATGTTGCAAAATCAATATTTAATACGGATGCAAAGGAAGCTACGTCCAATGCCGCGGCTCCCTCTACCCGCTATCTTGAAAAAGGAAATTACATGAAGATGGCTAATGCAACCTTAAGCTATAGAATAGGGGACATCGGAAGTGCTTTCAGGAATGTAAACATCTCACTTACCGGTCAAAATCTTTTTGTAATAACAAAGTACAGTGGATTTGATCCGGAAGTAAGTACAGATGGCTCTGTTGACGGCATCCCGTCAATAGGGATAGATTATATTCCTTATCCTTCGGCAAGAACAGTTATACTGGGAGTTAATTTTTCGCTATAGTATATCCATAAACAAAATGAATAAACTTAGTTATATGAAACATATGAAAAAAATATTCTTTTTTCTTCTAATGGCAGGTTCTTTTTCCTGTACCAAGTTAGAAGAATCATTCAATAGTGAAATAAGCCAGAATGACTTGAGTAGTATTACTGCCGAAGGCTTATTAACTTCAACCTACAATTCTTTTGCTACTTACCAGGATGGTAATTTCTGGCATCTTCAGGAGCATACATCCGACGAAGCGATCGCTCCAACCAGGGGGCCAGACTGGGATGATAACGGGCAATGGCGTGCTTTGCATGCACACACCTGGAATGCCGACCACGGCCAAATCAGCGGTGCTTTCAGCGACCTTCTGTCTGCCCAGTTTAATGCATCCAATGTACTGCAATTCAACCCAAGTGCACAGCAGGGTGCTGAAGCAAGATTTTTAAGAGCATTGACTGTATTTTCTGTGGTAGATGGATGGAACCAGGTTCCTTACAGGGAAGATCTTACTGATTACAGGCTTGATCCTGTTACGCTCAAGGGAACGGAAGCCACCGATTTTATTATCAGTGAGCTTAATGCCATCATGAATGATTTGCCTGATAATGTACCGGCTTATACAGCAAGTAAAAATGCAGCAAAGGTTTTATTGATGAAGACCTATCTTAATAAGGGCGTTTTCAAAGATGATCGTGCCAATCCCACTTTTGATCCTGCGGATATGAACCAGGTAATAACACTTGCTGATGAGATCATTGGTAGTGGCAAATATGTGCTAAGCGCTGCCGGCAAGTACTTTGATAATTTTGCTCCAGCCAATAATACTATATCTAAAGAAAATATATTCACTTTTTTTAATGAGAATGGTATACGCGGGTCCGATATAAGGAATGCCTGGTACCAGATCGCACACTATAATATGGATCCCGGAGGCTGGAATGGATTTGCTACATTATCTGACTTTTATGACAAGTTTGAAGCTTCTGACGAAAGAAGAGGTATTGACTATAACTACCCCGGAGCCCTCCCTAATCCAGGTAACAGGCAAAATGTTGGTCTTTTATTCGGACAGCAATACAACCTTACGACTGATGCGCCATTAAAAGACCGGCAGGGCGTTAATCTTGCTTTTACAAGAGAAGTTAGTCTGCGTGAAACAGGAAGCAATCTGGAAATGACCGGTATAAGAGCTATAAAATATCCGTATGATTATGCAACCTCTGGCGACCAGAAAAACAATGATTGGGCTTATTTCCGATACGCTGATGTGTTATTAATGAAAGCGGAAGCGCTGTTAAGAACAGACAGGGCAGCAGACGGCCTGGCAATTGTAAATTCATTAAGGTCAACACGTGGCGCAACCGCGCTTGCTTCATTAACCGAAGCTAACCTGCTTGATGAAAGAGGACGGGAGTTTTACTGGGAAGGCTGGAGACGCCAGGATCTGGTGCGCTTTGGCAAATACAATGATGCCTGGCAGGAAAAAACAGCGGATGATCCTAAAAATTTGCTGTTTCCTATTCCGGCTAACCAGCTAGCGGTTAATCCTAATCTTACTCAGAATCCCGGCTATTGATTTTGCTGAATTATATGATTAGATAATGCTAAGGCTGCTTGAAAGGCAGCCTTTCTTCTTGTATCATCTCCACAACTTATTTTTGACGAAAGTTTTTAATTGTCTGTATAAACTGAAACCTTTAATGCAACCATACTCTCTTTATAGATCATCTATACTCTTTTTTCTGCTATGCACTGTTTTTTCCTGTAAAGAAGAGGAAAAAAAGAATAGCGCCCGTCCCTTATTATTTACTGCTATGGAGCAAACCGGTATTGATTTTTCTAACAATATCCATAATACGAAAGACTTCAATATTTTCAGTTACCGCAATTTTTACAATGGTGGCGGGGTAGCTATTGGTGATATCAATAATGACGGGCTTGCCGACGTTTTTTTTACGGCCAATATGGGCAGTAATAAATTATACCTTAATAAAGGCGACTGGCATTTTGAAGATATCTCTGAAAGGGCGGGCATAGAAGAAAAGGAAGATTGGAGCACAGGCGTTGTGCTGGTAGACATCAATGGCGATGCATGGCTTGATATTTTTGTTTGCAATGCGGGTTATATAGATGGCCGCCCGCCGGAATGTAAATTATTCGTCAACAATCGTGACTTAACATTTCAGGAATCCGCGGCTGAGTACGGGCTTACCAACCGTGGTGGATATACAACACATGCGGCCTTTTTTGATTATGATATGGATGGCGACCTGGATTGTTTTATTATCAATAACAGTTTTATTCCTGTTAACACATTAAACTATGCCAATAAAAGAAATTTACGTGCAGCCGATTGGCCTGTCGCCGACTTTTTGAAAGGCGGAGGAGATCGCCTGCTGAGAAACGACAATGGCAAATTTACAGATGTAAGCAAAGAAGCGGGAATTTACGGCAGCCTTATCAGTTTTGGATTAGGAGCAACGGTGGGTGATGTAAATGGAGATCATTATCCTGATATATATGTTTCCAATGATTTTTTTGAGCGGGATTACCTGTATATAAATCAAAAGGACGGCACATTTAAAGATGAATTGGAGAGCTGGGTGCAGCATACCAGCCTGGCTTCAATGGGCGCTGATCTGGCTGATATTAACAATGACGGACTACCGGATATTTTTACCACCGACATGCTGCCTTACGAGGACAAACGCATTAAAACAACTACTTCATTCGAGAATTATGATGTGTATCATTTAAAAGAAAACTCCGGCTTTTATCATCAATTCACGCAGAATACCTTGCAGCTAAATAGCGGAGCAGGGAAATTTTATGAGATCGCCTACTTTAGCGGTGTTGCCGCTTCAGACTGGAGCTGGGGCGGTTTGATTTTTGACGCAGACAATGACGGCTGGAATGATATTTTCGTGTGTAATGGTATTTATCATGATGTGACCAATCTTGATTTCATGAATTTTTTTGCCAATGATATGATTCAAAAAATGGTACTTACCGGCAAGAAAGAGGAAATTGAAAGCATTATTAATAAAATGCCTTCTGTGCCTATATCGAATAAGGCCTTTAAAAACAATGGTGATCTCACTTTTAAAGATACAGGTAGCGAATGGGGATTAAATCAACTTTCCTTCTCCAATGGCTCCGCTTACGGAGATCTTGATAACGATGGCGATCTTGACCTGGTCACGAACAATGTAAACGGACCTGCTTTTATATACCGCAATAATGCAAGAGAACAAGAGAATAACCACTATATTGCTATTACCCTAAAACAGGCGGATAAAAATACTTTCGCCGTTGGCAGTTCCATTATAATCTTTTCAGGAGATACAATATACACACGTGAGGTTATACCAACCAGGGGCTTTCAATCTTCCGTTGATTATAAAAATATCATTGGGCTTGGGAACAGCAAAGCTGATTCGATGATGATCATATGGCCGGATCGGTCTTATTCCATGTATTACAATCCATCGGTTGATACAACCTATAGTATTACCAAGCCCTCCCATACGCAAAAAGTATTGCCCGGTAACAATGCCACAGCTACTTTTTTAAAGCCCGTTGCCAATGCTTTTGAAAAACATACAGAAGATAACCATGTGGATTTTTACAATGAACGTAATGTTCCTGTTCTGTTGTCGAGGGAAGGCCCCAAAGCTGATACTGCGGATGTAAACAATGATGGATTAGTGGACATATATGTAGGGGGCGCGGCCAACCAGCCCGGTCAACTGTATATACAGCAGCCCAATGGCAGGTTTATCAGGAAAACGGAGCCGCTGTTTGATCGCTTTGTCATGTTCGAAGATACAGGGGTATTGTTTTTTGATTGTGATGGTGATGGCGATAAAGATCTTTTTGTTGGTGCGGGTGGTAATAATTACCCGCAGGGTCTGCCCGAGCTTCAACATAGGTTATATATCAATGATGGAAACGGAAATTTCAGTATTGATAACAGGCGGCTGCCACCTAACGCCATGAATATTGCTATAGTTACCGCCAATGATTTTGATAATGATGGAGACCTGGATCTTTTTATAGGAAGCAGAAGTGTGCCATTTACATACGGGGTATCGCCACAAAGTTATGTGCTGGAGAATGACGGGAAGGGCAACTTTACAGATGTTACAGCATCAAAAGCTCCCGGTTTGCAACATGTTGGTATGGTAACCGGAGCGGTATGGGCAGATATTGATGGAGATAAAAAAAATGAGCTTGTAATTTGCGGTGAATGGATGAGCCCTAAGGTTTTTGCATTCACAGATAATCAGTTTAGAGAAATAGCAACCAATCTTTCAGGGCTATTTGGCTGGTGGCAGGATGTTGCTGTGGCCGATATTAATAATGACGGGAAGCAGGATTTGATACTGGCAAATATCGGAGAAAACTTCTATCTCCATCCTTCTGCCGAAAAGCCCGTAAAACTATGGCTGAACGATTTTGATCATAATGGCAGTATAGATAAAATATTAACATACAGCATAGACGGCAGGGATATGCCGGTATTTGTAAAGAATGAAATGCAGGATCAGCTTCCTGTTATCAGGAAGCAAAGCCTGAAACACGAAGCGTATGCAACAAAATCTATACAGGCATTGTTTCCTGAAGATATGATCAAATCATCTACCGTTAAACAGTTCAACTTTCCCTTTTCCTGCGTAGCTATAAACCAGGGCAATAATACATTCACTATACAGCATCTCCCGCAGATGGTGCAACTTTCCTGCGTTAATACAATTTGTGTTACAGACATTGACAGCAATGGAACACCCGACCTTGTGCTGGGAGGAAATAAGTTCGGCTTTCTGCCGCAGTTTGGCCGGCAGGATGCGAGTTTTGGGCATGTTTTACTTAACGACAACGGCGTATTTCAATGGGTGAGCCCGGCAAAGTCGGGATTATTGGTGGAAGGCGAAATAAAAGATATAGTTTCTTTTGATAAAGGGAAAAACAAGCACTTCCTGTTCTTCAGAAATAATGACTTCCCGGTAGAATATGAAATGAAAAATGATGTAACAGGTATCAGATAACCGGACAATATATCCGGGTGATCCATTTGGCGCTATCCTTTTCAAGCTGCCTGTTGGTTATTAAAGATTGAAAGGATATCGCAGCTAAAGTTTTGTTGAAATCCTGCACATAGTTCATCATTTGTTTGCAGGCCTGCTCAACAGCACTGCTTCCACCGGCAATTTCGTTTGACACCAGGATATTACCACGTACCATTCTTTTGATCACAATACCATGCCGCTCTTTTACGACCTGACTTACGGGGAGTGCTACACGAAGCAAATATTCTGAGCTGTTTTCTTTTACTATATTCATCATAGGGTAGCCTGTAACAGGAACTTTTTCATCATTTGCAGCTTTGGTGAGTTTGTTGATTAACATATATATATCATCGGTAGAAGGGAAATGAGTAAATACCGCCTGTGTATTTAACAGCAGCGTATCTTTTACGATTTGGTTTGCTATTTGTATGCCATAGATATTTTGAGGATCACTCATGAATTTTTGCGCAGCATACAGGATGTCCCTCATATCAGTGCTAATCTTCTTTGCACGCATGTATCGCGTAATGCGGGTAAACGGATTATTGCTTACAGGGATGGAACTTCTCCAGGAAAGCAGAACGGAATCGGCATTGTAGTCTACAATAGAGAAAATCGTTTTGTGGCGCTCGCTGCCATGTTTTAAGCCGATGGCAACGGCATACAAGCCTGGCAGTTGCGGTTCATAGATCGTATTATTATAACTTAATGCATTTATTGATGTGGTGCTTCCCGAACCCGGCCACCATTGCTTCCATAAATGGATATTATTAATAGCCCGGTTAACCGTATTTTTCTTTGCCTTAACGAAAACAGTCTCATCTATCTTTAATTGAGAAGGTATCAAAAAACTTATTGCGGTCATTAAAATGAGGGCTATGAAAACAAGTACAATGATTTTTTTTTTCATAATTATTCAACTCAAAGTAATTGCTGCAAAATACTGATGATATGGCAGAAAATGTGTTAACAGGGCTTAAGAGCGATTTTTTTCTATATGCACTATACATTAATTCATGTAATATCACTACTTTAGTATACTTTACTATCTGAATTTAGTGTCATCGTTTTTATGCGCGCATTAGTTTTTATACAGTTTCGGGCTAAAAGTAAAAAGAACCTTTGATGCGGATTACCTTTCTGTTTTTTCTATTCCCTGTTGTAAGTTTTATCTTTTCTGCCGCCTGTACAAATGCAAACAGGCAGGTATCCCACCCGACCTTTGTAGTGCTGGAACACAATAATACCGGGCTTGATTTTAATAATACCCTCACACAAACAAACACCCTCAACATGTTCAGCTATATGTACTTTTACAATGGCGCCGGGGTAGGAGCCGGAGATTTTAACAATGATGGTTTAATTGATTTGTTTTTTGCTTCCAACCAGGGGAGCAACAAATTGTTTCTGAATGAAGGAAAATTACATTTTAAGGATGTGAGTGAAGAAGCAAAAGTTCCACAGGATCACGGCTGGTCAACGGGGATATCTGTTGTTGATATTAACAATGACGGGCTGCTTGATGTTTATATCTGTAAGGTTGGGAAGTTCGCCGGCTTAAAAAGTGAAAACCAATTATTGATTTGTAAAGGAATAGAAAAGGGTATCCCGGTTTATGAAGACCAGGCAGAACTGTATGGTCTGAATTTTTCAGGATTTAGCACGCAGTCCGCTTTTTTCGATTATGATATGGATGGAGACCTGGATATGTACCTTCTCAATCATGCCGTTCATCAGGATGGATCATTTGCCCCACGTAAAAGATTTTTGAATACTTATGACACGCTGTCCGGCGACCGCTTATACCGTAATGACGGTGATCATTTCACCGATGTTACCAGGCAAGGCGGTATCAACAGTTCCGCTATCGGCTACGGACTGGGTATAGCTGCTAGCGATATTAATCTTGATGGTTGGCCGGATATCTATATAGGCAACGATTTCCATGAAAATGATTATCTCTATATAAACCAAAAAAACGGAACATTTGCCGATGAAAATACGCAGCGGCTGATGCATACCAGTAAGTTTTCCATGGGAGTGGATATTGCGGACGTAAATAACGATGGCTACCCGGAAATAATGACGGCCGATATGCTGCCGGCGGATCCCTACATATTAAAACGCTCCCTGGGTGATGATGACTATGACGTTTTCTATGATAAGATCGCTTTTGGCTATAATTATCAGTATTCACGCAATACCCTGCAATACAACAGGCGAAACGGCGTGTTTAGCGAAACCGGTCTGTACTCGGGCATCTATGCTACAGACTGGAGCTGGGCTCCTTTATTGATGGATTTTGATAACGACGGATTGAAAGATATTTTTATTTCTAATGGGATCCCCACAAGGTTGAATGATATGGATTACGTTCATTTCATTTACAACAGTGAAATACAAAAAAGAAGCAGAGATGGCGTCATTGAGAATGCGGACATTGACCTGATGAAAAAATATCCCGAAATAAAAATCCCGAATAAATTTTATAAAAACAAATCGGGGCTGCAGTTTCAGGACATGGAATATACAATAGGAAATGATCAGCCATGCTTCTCAAACGGTGCAGTATATGCAGATTTTGACAATGATGGAGACCTGGATGTGGTGGTAAATAATATTAATGATTTTGTATTGCTATACGAAAACAAATCTGTACAAAACGGGAATGAAGATTTTGTATCCGTTACATTGAACGGACCCCCAAAAAACAGGAATGCCATTGGAGCGAAATTGATTTTGTTTGCCAACGACGGGATACGCATGTATGAAAACCACTCTGTAAAAGGATTTATGTCGGGCATGGTAACGCCGTTGCATATCGGACTTTATCAAACAAGGGTTGATTCCGCTTTTCTGGTGTGGCCGGATAATTCTTTTCAGAAGATCGGTATACGTCCGTCCATGCGCCATGTAGCGTATACCTATACTGAGGGGTTACCCTTCTTCGATTATAGTTTGATTGCGGATTTCAGTAAGAAAAATAGCAGACCTGTTACGGATATCACCCGGGAGGTGAAACTTGATTATGTTCATAAAGAAAACAGTTTTAATGAATTTAACCGGGAGCCGTTAATGCCCCATATGGTTTCAACCGAAGGGCCTGCATTGGCTGTAGCGGATATCAATAAAGACGGGTTAGCGGATATTTTTATCGGTGCGTCTAAATCTTTTCAGAGTGCCGTTTTCCTGCAGAAGCCGGGTGGGGTGTTCTTAAACGTACCACAGGACTGCCTGCTGCAGGATAGTATGTATGAAGATGTAGACGCGGCATGGGGTGATGTAAATAACGATGGAAATGTAGATTTGATCGTAGCTTCTGGCGGAAACGAGTACTATGGCGCTAATGAACATTTGTTGCCGCGTATATACCTGAATGATGGCAAGGCGAATTTTGTAAAATCACAGGATCCGTTCAGTAACCTGTATGTAACTGCTTCATGTATTGCAATCAGCGATTTTAATGGTGATGGTTTTATTGATTTGTTTCTTGGGGGAAGAGCAGTGCCGTGGAACTATGGGGAAATACCAGATTCTTATTTATTGCAAAACGACGGAACGGGAAAGTTTAATGATGTAACGCAAACCCGGGCCGGGGAACTGTCAAAAGCTGGCATGGTAACAAGTGCGGTATGGCTTGATTTGGATAAGGATGGTGATGATGATCTTGTTGTGAGTTACGAATGGGGCCCCATTACCGTATTTCTGAACACCAACGGAGTTTTTACCAAAAAGGATTTGATTGCTAGGAAGGGCTGGTGGAACTTCATATTACCCGTAGATATTGATGCAGATGACGATATGGATTTTATTGCAGGCAATCTTGGGCTTAATAGCCGGCTGCATGCCTCTGTGCAGGAGCCGGTGCGTCTTTATTTTAATGATTTTGATAATAACGATAAAAAAGAACAGATACTTTCTTATTATGTACAGGGCAGGGAAATACCTTTTGCCGGTAAAGATGAATTACAAAAGCAAATGCCTTTGTTAAAGAAAAAATATTTATATGCGGAGGATTTTGCTAAAGCAACATTGACTGACATCTTTTTTCGCGGGGAAATAAAAGATGCAACGGTACTATCCGCGGATTATTTCTCCAACGCCATACTGGTAAATAATGGTAATTTGAATTTTTCTATACAGCCTTTACCCTGGGAAGCGCAACTTACATCATACAGGGATGCCGCGATCGTAGACGCCAATAACGACAGTTTGCCTGATCTGCTGCTGGGGGGCAATTACTACCCCAACAGTATTGCCGCCGGAAGGTATGATGCCGATTATGGAACGATACTGATCAATAAAGGAAATGGAAAATTGCAGCGTGAAAACTTAAATGGAATGGTAATAAAAGGCGAAGTTCGCCATATAAAGCCAATAAAGATAGCGGGGAAGGATGCTTTTATCCTGGCCAGGAATAACGACAGTGCCGTGGTGTTGAAATTTACAGATCCCAGCAAATGAATGTTGCATATGCTCAAAACATCTTCTTATTATATAGCCTTCTGCATCATTTTGTTCGCCGCCTGTAAAGGCAAACAGAATGTGTATGTTCGGCCTGCCGACCCTTTGTTTATCCAAATGGACGAAGCACAAACCGGTATCAACTTTCGCAATGATTTAAAGGAAGATGCCAGCTTTAATGTTTTTAATTACAGGAACTTTTATAATGGGGCCGGTGTTGGCATAGGCGATATCAACAATGATGGACTCGCAGATATTTATTTTACCAGTAACCTCGGCGCAAACCATTTATACCTCAATAAAGGCAATATGAAGTTTGAAGATATAACAAATAAAGCCGGCGTTGGAGGTACAAAAGCGTGGAGCACCGGCGTAGCAATGGCGGATGTGAACGGCGATGGACTGTTGGATATATACGTGTGCAATTCCGGCAATATTAAAGGTGACGACCGCGCCAATGAATTATTTATCAACAAGGGTAATTTAACGTTTAAAGAAGAAGCCTTGTTATACGGGCTCCAGGAAAAAGGAGGATTGACCACCCATGCTGTATTTTTCGATTACGATCTTGACGGCGACCTGGATTGTTATATGCTCAATAATAGTTTCAGACCTATTGCCAGCTTTGGCTATAACAAAAATATCCGGAATGTGCGCGATTCCATAGGAGGGCATAAATTATACAGAAATGACAATGAAAAATTTACCGATGTAAGTGAAGAAGCGGGTATATACAGCAGTGAAATCGGTTTTGGACTGGGTGTTAGTGTGGCCGATGTAAATGGCGATCAGTGGCCGGATATTTATGTAAGTAACGACTTTTTCGAAAAAGATTATCTCTACATCAACCAAAAAAACGGAACGTTTAAAGAATCCATAGAAGAAAGGACAGGGCATCTCAGCCTTGCTTCCATGGGGTCCGATATTGCTGATATTAATAACGACGGCAGACCGGATATCTTCACCACCGAAATGCTTCCGGAAGGTGATTATAAGTTAAAAACAGTTACCAAATTCGACGATTACGACGTTTTTAATGCCAAAGTGAAGGGAGATTTTTATTACCAGTACCTTCAGAATGCATTGCATTTAAACAATGGCGATGATACTTTTTCTGAGATCGCCTTTTTAGCCAACGTGGCGGCTACCGACTGGAGCTGGGGCGCTTTGATCTTTGATTTTGATAATGATGGATGGAAGGATATACTGGTTTGCAATGGTATTTACAAAGACCTGACCAACCAGGATTTTATAGATTTTTTGGCCAACGATAAAAACCGTATACGGGTGATAACCGAAGGGAAATTCAATTTTAAAGAATTTTTAGATTCTATTGCTTCCAATCCTATACCCAATTACGCCTTTATAAACCAGAAAAATCTGACTTTTCTGAATGAATCCTATCCATTGGGATTGGGTATGCCCGGCTTTAGCAATGGCGCCGCCTATGGCGACCTCGACAACGACGGCGATCTGGATCTTGTAGTGAACAATGTAAATATGGACGCTTTTGTGTACCGCAACAACGCTACACAAAAATTGCACAGTGCTTACCTGAAAATAAAGCTTCAGGGTGAGGGGAAAAATAGTTTGGGTATAGGATCAAAAATTTCAGTGTATGCAGGCGGACAGACACACGACCTGTACCAAATGCTTTCACGCGGTTTTCAATCAAGTGTTGATCCTGTATTAACTGTTGGATTGGGCGCTATTACCAGCATTGATTCGGTAGTAGTTGTATGGCAGGATAAGAAAAAGCAAACTTTGAAAAATGTAAGTATCAATACAAACCTAGTGCTGAAACAGGAAGAAGCGAATGACAAATTTATACCGCAACCCGCGGTGCACGCTTTATATACCGATGTAACGGCGAAATGGGTTTCGGGTGGCTCTGCACACCGGGAAAATTTATTTATTGATTTTGACAGAGAAAGGCTGATGCCGAAAATGGTTTCAATGGAAGGTCCTAAATGCGCCGTGGCCGATGTAAATGGCGATGAGCTAGATGATGTTTTTATTGGAGGTGCAAAATCAGATTTTGGAAAGTTGTTTTTTCAGCAGGCCAACGGATCATTGCTACGTTCTCAGCAGCAGGCTTTTTCTGTAGCCAATTCTACAGATCAAACAGGCGTTTCATTCTTTGATGCAGACAAAGATGGTGATAATGATTTATTGATTGTTTATGGAGGCAACGAAGATAAGGGAGCGGCTGCAACGCTGCGACCACGCTTGTTCCTGAATGATGGCAAGGGCAATTTTTCCTATGCACCGCAAAACATGCCTGTAATTACTACTACTGCATCCTGCGCAAGGGCTGCTGATATGGATGGCGATGGTGATATAGATGTATTCATAGGCGGTCGCGTTTTACCGGGTGCGTATGGACTAACGCCCAATTCTTTTCTTTTAATTAACGACGGTACGGGAAAATTTACAGACCAGACAGAAAATGATGCTCCGGGGCTGAAGAACATTGGGTTGGTTACGGATGCCCGTTGGACCGATACAGATAACGATGGCAGGCCTGAACTGGTGGTGGTAGGCGATTGGATGCCTTTGACTATATTTAAAAATACAAATGGTAAATTGGTAAAAAACGAAGTGCCGTTTTCTAATGGCTGGTGGAACTGCATTGAGGCCGCAGACATTAATGGTGACGGAAACGTTGATTTTGTAATGGGCAACCTCGGACTGAACTCAAAAATAAAGGGCGATGTTGCTCATCCTGTAGAATTGTACGTAAAAGATTTCGACAAGAACGGTCAAACAGAATCTGTGCTATGCTATTATAAATCAGACAGTGTATCCTATCCTCTGCCTTTGCGCGGTGATATGGTGATGCAATTACCCGGTTTAAAAAAGAAATTTCTAAAATATGCAGACTATGCGGGCAAAACCATTCACCAGGTTTTTTCGAAAAACGATCTGGAGGGTGCCATTGTAAGAAAGGCGGAACAGTTTAATACCTGTATTGCCTTAAATGATGGGAAAGGGAATTTTACTTTGATGCCTCTGCCATTACAGGCGCAATTCTCTCCTGTATACGGTATCTTAATAAACGATCTTGACGGCGATGGATTAACCGATATTTTGCTTGGCGGTAACTTCTTTGGCGTAAAACCGGAAATAGGCAGGTACGATGCCAGTTACAGCAGTTTTTTGAAAGGCGATGGAAAGGGGAATTATACTTTTGTGCCCAATTCAAAAACAGGAATGATCGTAAAAGGTGAAGTAAGAGATATTATTCAGTTGCATAATAAAAAGGGATCTGCTGTTCTTTTTATAAAGAATAACGATAATGTGCAGGTATTTAAGAGAAATTCGAAGCCTTAGGGCTGTCAGCAGTCGGCTTTGAGCAGATAAAATATCAGTAAACAAATAGCAAATACCAAATAAAGCCCGAAAGCATAAGCTCTAAATCTGAAACCCTGAAATTCTGCCACTTGAAACTTGTAACCTGCAACTTGCAACCTGAACACCTGCAGCCTGCAACCTGTAACTTGTAACCTGCAACCCAATATCCTGCCACACCCTAAAAATTCGGCGCCAGTTGTCTTGTGCGGTAATAGTCTAACATATAGCTCACCACTTCTTCCGCGGTGTCAACAATTTCAAATAAGGCAAGATCTTCGGGATTGATATTGCCTTCCACCAGCATCACATCTTCGAGCCAGTTGATTAGTCCCTGCCAGTATTTTTTACCTACCAGCACCATGGGCATTTGTTTGAACTTTTCAGTTTGTATTAAAGTAACTACTTCAAAAAATTCGTCCAGGGTACCAAATCCACCGGGCATCATAACAAATCCCTGCGAATACTTGGTGAACATTACTTTGCGCACAAAGAAATAATCAAAGTTCAGCAGCTTGTCCTTATCAATATAATCGTTGGGGCGCTGTTCAAACGGCAGGTCTATATTCAATCCAACACTTTTGCCGTTAGCCAGCGTAGCGCCTTTATTGGCTGCTTCCATAATGCCGGGTCCGCCACCGGTAATAACACCAAATCCTTCCTCCGAAAGTCGTCGAGCTATTTCTACAGAAAGATCGTAATATACAGTTCCCGGCTTTGTTCTGGCCGAACCAAATACAGAGATACAGGGTCCTGTCTTACACAATGCTTCAAAGCCTTCCACAAATTCGGCCATAATTTTAAATATCTGCCAACTGCTGTGGGCCTGGCTTTCTTTCCAGTGTCTTTCCTTCAGTGTTTTGATGGTTGCATTCATACTCTTTTACTTTTGTATAAAAACTACATTCAACCGGTGTAGAGTCAATTAAATTTTAGCTGGATGTTTGTTGAAGAGTGAAAAGGCAATTGTGAAGAGTAAATCTTTTATTCATATTCACTACTCACTACTCACCATTCAATCCCCGAACAGACAGCAAAGCCACCGCTTATGCAGTGGCCGCTCATTGATATAACGTACTTTACAAGAGTTTAGTTTGTGAGAACAGGCTTTTTTGAAATGGCCCATAGGCCGAGACAGGTAAGTATTCCATTGTAGATCAGTAGTTCGTACCCGATTTTAAAATCACCGAAAACGGATTTGGAAAGAGCCTTAATATTTTCAACCCATTGTCCGTTCAAATTCATTTGCGGCTGGTACCATTCAATATTATTGATCATATCAACACCAAGAATCAACAATGGAGCCAGCAGGCAAACATATAGTGATAAGCGATCGTTGATGGTTCTTTTGGTAAGAATACCAAAGGCAAATAGACCCAGCAAAGGCCCGTAAGTAAAGCCTGCCACTTTCAGAATTACATCAATGATTGATTTATTATCAACCCATTTGAAACCCAGCACGATAATGAAAAATACAAACGCAAAAGTGAAGTGGGTGGTCAGCCTCACCTTTCTTCGTTTGCTTTCGCTCCAATCTTCTTTTCTTTTTAAACCTAAGATGTCTAAGCAAAACGAAGAGGTCAAAGCAGTTAATGCTCCGTCGGCACTGGGGAACAGGGCAGAGATGAGCGCTATGATAAAAATAATGGAAACTGCTGTTGGCATGTAATTCAGCGCAGCCGTAGGAAACAGGTCATCAGGCGGAACATTGATCCCTTTCTCAGCTGCAAACATGTACAACAATCCACCTAAGAAGAGGAATAAGAAATTTACCAATGCCATGATAATGCTGAAGGTAACCATGTTCTTTTGGGAATCCTTCAGGTTTTTAACGCTGATATTCTTCTGCATCATTTCCTGGTCGAGCCCCGTCATGGCAACTGTAATGAATGCGCCGCCCATAATATGTTTCAGAAAATGAGAAGAACTATTAATATCCGTATTGAATATCCTGGTCAGCCCAAGGCTGCTCAGTTCATTCAGCGTTCCGGTAAAGCTATGCCCCAGGTTGTTCATTATAAAGATTATACATACAACCAATCCCAGCAACATAAAAGAGGTTTGCAGCGTGTCGGTAAATACAATGGTTTTAACGCCTCCTTCGAAAGTGTACAGAATGATCATCAGCAGGATGACCACTGTGGTTAGCCAGAAAGGCATGCCCAGGTTGTCGAGAATGAATATCTGCAGAATATTGATCACAAGATACAGCCTGGCCGTTGCGCCCAGTGTTCTGGAAATAATAAAAAAGAGGGCGCCGGTTTTATAAGAGACCATTCCAAAGCGGTGCTGCAGGTAATTATAGATGGATGTGAGGTTCAACCGGTAATACAAGGGCAGCAGAATAAACGCAATGAGGAAATAACCGATCAAATAGCCGATAACCACCTGGAAATAAGTAAAGCCAGAACTGCCTACTGTTCCCGGTACCGACACAAAAGTTACACCCGATAAGGATGTGCCAATCATTCCAAAAGCCACCAGCATCCAGTTGGAACTCTTGTTGCCAATAAAAAAAGAATCATTATTGGAGTTTCGGGAAGTGTAGTAAGCCACCACTAAAAGCAAAACAAAGTATCCTACTACAAATGAAAAAAGCAGCCATGGAGACATATGGTATAATTAAAGTTTAGCGGGAAAGATAAAACTTTTATCATTGTATCACAAAACAAGACTTATGCAAATTAAGGCGGTAACGGTTTTTTGCGGATCCAAACCGGGCGCCAATCCGCAATACCAAAGGGATACGGCGCATCTTGGTAAACTGATAGCGGAAGCCGGACTTAAACTGATATATGGAGGTGGTAACAAAGGTTTGATGTCTTCCGTAGCCAATGCCGCATTACAAAGTAGCGGCAGGGTAACTGGCGTTATACCTAAAATACTTATAGAATGGGAGCAACAACATACCGGGTTAACAGAGCTTATCGTTACCGATACGATTCATCAGCGAAAAAAACTGATGTACGAATTGTGCGATGCCGCCATTGTTTTACCTGGTGGCTACGGCACTTTGGATGAGTTGTTTGAAATGCTTACCTGGAACCAGTTAAACATTCACAACAAAAAAATATTTATGCTTAATACAAAGGGTTATTACCGGTACTTAGCAGAGCATATACATAAAATGGAAGCGGAAGGATTTTTATATGACCGTCCGGAAGAGCGTATTGTTTTTAGTGATACCCCCGAAGCACTGATGAATAATTTAAACGGGTAATGCTAAGTTAGCTCTGCTGCATTGCCGCTGTAATCGGCCTGGTACTGTACATTACAATAAACAGAACCGCTTTTGGGAGCATGTGATTTTTATTTTAGGTTCATTACTATAAGCCGTAATGCCAAAAAATTGTAACTTTTAGTAAAATATTCAGTTATGAAGCATTCATTTGCGGTTTCGCTGCTGAGCATTTTATTTTTACTGCAGTCTTCTTCTGGCTATGCCCGCCCACAGCAGGAGCATAAAACGCTTGCTATCGGCGCCGTTGCACCCGATTTTAAATTGCCGGCTATTGATGGTAAAACATATACGCTCGCATCTTTCAGCAATAGCAAGCTATTGGTGATCATTTTTACATGTAATCATTGCCCTACTGCGCAGGCTTATGAAGATCGTATCATAAAGCTTACCGCCGGTTATTCGGGCAAGGGCGTTGCCGTTGTTGCTATTATGCCTAATGATCCTAAATCAATTACCTTAAGCGAGCTGGACTATACAGACTTGAGTGATTCGTTTGAAGAGATGAAGATCCGTGCCAAAGAAAAGCAATTCAATTTTCCGTATTTGTATGATGGCGATACACAGGCAACAGCAGAGGCGTATGGCCCTGCCGTTACCCCGCATGTTTTTATATTTGATGAAACACGTAAACTTCGTTTCCAGGGAAGGATAGACGATATGGAAAATCCTGCAAAAACACCAAAGCATTTTGATACACAGGACGCAATTGAAGCTTTGCTTGCCAACAGGGAAGTAACAACACCCACTACAAAAGTTTTTGGATGTTCCACGAAGTGGAAAGAGAAAAGCGACTGGATCATCAAGGCGCAGCAGGAGTGGGCAAAAGAGCCCGTGCATCTGAATGATATAGATATAGCAGGAATAAAAGATTTGCTGAGAAACGATTCCGATAAGCTGCGCTTGATCAATATCTGGGCTACCTGGTGCGGGCCCTGCGTTACGGAGTTCCCGGAATTTGTAACCATGAACAGGATGTATCGCAAAAGGGATTTTGAATTCATCAGCATCAGCGCCGATGATCCTGCCAAAAAAGAAAAGGTATTGCAGTTCCTGCAAAAGCAACAGGCTTCCAATGCCAATTATATTTTTAATGCAGATGACAAGTATCAGCTTATTGAAGCAGTAGACCCCAACTGGCCGGGCGGATTACCCTATACTATTTTGGTAGAGCCTGGCGGCAAAATTGTATATGCCCGGCAGGGCATTATAAATCCGCTGCAAATGAAAAAAAAGATCATTGAACATCCGCTGCTGGGAAGGTATTATTGAATAATGTGAATAATATGAGTAATGTGAAAATGTGGGAAATGTGAATAATGTGGAAGGGTTACTCCTTTCTTAATGTGCTAATGCAATTGCTTAATGAGTGGTCTCCCGGCTTCGTTATCTGTATGTTCTTCCGAGACGATGTCTCACCCCTTATGTCTCCACGAAACACAAGTTGAAAGCTGTTCGTGAAGCACGAGCCAGGGCATGGCCTATTATTCATCTCCCTTCAAACTGAAAGATCTTTTCCATCAGCACCCATTTTTCACCGGGCTTTGCCCAGGGAATGGCCTGCTGGTATTTCCACATCAGTTCTTCCCACTCCTGTACTTTGGCGCAATGAGCGTCTAACTGCTTTTTTTTGTCGAATGAAAAGTTGTCGTCCGTTTCCAGTATCATAAACATTCGGTTGCCTGTGCGGTATATTTCGATATTGGTGATCCCGGCATCGAGGTCATTTTGTCGCACTCCGGGCCAACCTGCGCCGGGCTTGTGCCAGTTTTCATATTCCCTGATGCTTTCAGCATCATCTATCAGATCAAGCGTAAGACAGAATTTTTGCATAATTATTTTATTTGAACCAGGTATTAAAAGCATTGATCGTTTGCCGGGCGGCTGCATCGCTGTTGGGCCAGGGAAACACTTCTGCAGAAATGTACCCGTTGTAAGAAATGTACCGCAAAGCTTTTGCAATATCGTTCATGTTTGTATGTCCCATGCCCATGGCGCGCCTGTTGCTGTCGGCAAAGTGTACATGTCCTATATAGCTGCCGTATTGGTAGATCGTTTCGGGTATGGAGGCTTCTTCTATATTCATATGAAACAGGTCGGCCAGTAATTTTATATTATTTGTATCAAGCATTTTTAACCAGGCAATGGCATCAGCGAAGCAATTGGATATATTGGTTTCGTATCGGTTCAATGGTTCGTATATCAGAGCTACTCCTTTCTTTTTTGCTTTATCAGCGAGGAGGCTTATTCCTTCACTCAGCCATTGCAAAGCAATCGTTCTTTCAGTGCCCTGTGGTATATTACCCTGCATGGAGCCAATAATAGCAGGCGCGTTAAAGGCTGCGCCAAAATCAATCATTTCGCTTATAAATTCAATGGCACGGGCACGCACACCCGCATCAGGATCGGTAAGCGTTAAGCCCTGTATCACTTTACCGGCCCCGGTGCCAACTGCGCATATTCGTATACGATAGGTTTCTGAAAGTTGCTGTAGCAGGGAGGTATCAACCGCTGTTGCCGAAACCGTAAAAAGCTCAACCGCATCAAATCCCAATGCGGCTGCTTTTACAACGGAATCTTCTAAGTTTTCCCAAAATACCCAGGGCCCGCTTTTTATTTGTGGTACCAGTGCTATCGTTATTGCAGATTTCATCTGTTTTGTTTATACTGTAAAATCAACCATGATCTTGGTAATATTGCCCCTGTTCTCCGCCCAGTCCTGTAATGCTTCGCCCGCATTATCAAGCGATACGGTTTTTGATATAACGGCGTCAACAGGAAATTTACCCGCTTCCAAATATTGAATTACAACCGGGAAATCATCAAGGCAATTACGGGAACCCAATATTTCAATTTCTTTTCGTACAAATACACCGGTATTGTATTCTACCGGTTTTTTACCATAGCCAATGTATACTACTCTTCCGGTATACGACACCAGTTCAACGGCTGCCCGGTAGGTTTCGTGGTTGCCCACCGCCTCTATGATCACATCTGGACCATCGCCGTTCGTCCATTCATCTAAGGCTTGTTTTAAATTGGTGGTAGTTGTATTAATGGCTGTGGATACGCCCACAGCATTGGCGATACCGGTTTTATAATCGCTGATATCGGCTGCAAAAACTTCCGCCCCATTGTTCAGCGATCCCGCAATGGCGCCCAGTCCTACTATACCACAGCCCATTACCAATACTTTGTCGCCTGCCTGTACCCTTCCCCTGTTTGCAGCGTGAAAGCCTACTGTAAGCGGTTCAACAAGCGCCAGTTCTTTATAAGATAAAGTTGCTGAAGCATGCAATTTTTTCCAGTGAACCGCAATATATTCCGTCATGGCGCCCGGACGCCTTACCCCCATTGTTTTATTGTCAACGCAGGCATTGGGGCGGCCTTTGCGGCACGCAATACATACGCCGCAGTTCAGATAAGGATTCAGTGTTACCTTCATACCAGGTGTGAGGTCTGCGGGTACATTTTTCCCGGTTGCTTCTATTATGGCGCCCACTTCGTGTCCCAGCACATTGGGAAATTCCTGCATTTCAAAAAGACCTTTGAATCCGTTTAAGTCGCCTCCGCAAAAGCCTACCATGCCAATACGAAGCAGCACTTCCTCACCGGTTGGTACAGGCATGGGTATTTCGCGGATCTCCGTTTTACCGGGTTCAACCAAAACTAAAGCTCTCATATAAAAACTATTGTTGTTTAGGTATGTTGTTTTCGCTGCGGCCTTCAAACCACATTTTATTTTTTACAGGGGCTACCAGCTTTTCAATATCAAGCAATAACTCACCGGGAATATCAAGGGTAGCGGCAGCAATATTTTGTTTAACTTTTTCAACCTGGCACATGCCGGTAATGGTACTTGCTATATGCGGATGCGCGATGGCGTAAGACAAAGCCACATCGCTCAGCGCCAGGCCATATTTACGGCAAAGGCTGATAAGTGCGGGTTGTATAGCGATCATTTCTTTAGGTGACCGGTGCCACGGTGGTAAAGGAGCATCCGTTAGTATACGTTGTAAAAAAGGAGCGGCATTCATTAATCCAAATCCCTTTTCCAAAGAAAGAGGTACCAACTCATCATTAATCTCATCTTCCAGCAAATTGTAATGCGCCCAGGAAAGCACTGTATCCACATTCGTTTGCCGGGCTATATGCGCCAGGTAGCGCACCGGCAATCCGGTGAACCCTATATACCGGGCCTTGCCACTTTCTTTTACTTTTATTGCCGCAGGTATTGCCTCATTCAGTAGCTGCTCTTCCGTTCCAAATTCTATATCATGGATTTGCAGTATATCTACATAATCCGTTTTTAATCTTTTCAGGGATTCATCAATGCTGCTTAGCACACGCTGATACGAGAAATCGAAATGAGTGGCATATCGGCAACATTTGGTAGCCAGTATGATGTTCTGCCTTTTTCCTTCCAGGGCCTTTCCCAGCCTGGTTTCAGCAAGCGTATCACCGTAAAACGGCGCCACATCAAAAAAATTGATACCGTTATCTATAGCGTAGTGAACAGCGTTTATGCCTTCCTGTTCTTCTACCGGCTCAAATACATTACCTACCGGCGACACGCCAAAGCCCAGTGCGGATATGCTTAAACCCGTTTTACCGGGAATGCGGTACTGCATAGTGATCTTTAAATTGAATGATGTATATTCTTTTACCACCCGGTTCGTTACCACGAAACGGGAATTTGAAGCTGATTCGTGAAGACACGAACAAGCAGATTGTACTTTTACGGCAGTTGGCAAGTTACAACCTGGCTTTGATTTTACCTGAAAATGATATAAGATAGTCACGAAACTGTAAAATCGAAATAATAAAAGTAATTAAATACTTTTATTATAAAAATGACTTAGCTTTGTGCTATAAATTTAAACTTTTAAAAAAGCATTGCAATGGATACCATTACAGAGAACATACTCAACGTAACCCTACTGGAACCCCGTCAAAAGCATCCTACTATTTTTGCCCGGTTTGATGATCTGGAAGAAGGGGAAAGCCTCATCATTCATAATGATCACGACCCTAAGCCGCTCTATTATCAGTTGCTGGGAGAAAGAGGCAATATTTTTAAATGGGAATACCTCGAAGAAGGTCCGCAATGGTGGAAGATTCGGATCAGTAAAAAGGTCACAGGTGAGAATGAAGAGACGCTGGGAGCAATAGCCGCCAAGGATTTGCGTAAGGCGGAAGTATTTAAGAAATATGGATTGGACTTTTGTTGTGGCGGCAAGAAAACCGTGAAAGAAGCCTGCGCAGAAAAAGGAATTGATGTAACTAAAGTTGAAAGGGAACTGCAGCAGGCCGATAGAAACCCAGCGGCGCGTCCTTTGCCTTACAATGACTGGAGCCTTGATTTTCTGGCAGACTATATCGTGAACACTCATCACAGCTATATACGCAAAACATTGCCCGATATAAAAGCGTATGCTTTGAAGGTAGCGCAGGTGCATGGTGCACAGCACCCGGAGTTGATCCCTATTCAGCAATTGGTAGAAGAGGTAAATAAAGAGTTGAGTGAACACATAGTGAAGGAGGAAAAAATATTATTCCCTTTCATTAAGGAGCTTTTAATGGCAAAAGACAGGAGTCAATCGCCGCGTGCCGTGCAATTTGGCACTGTACAAAATCCTATCCATATGATGGAGGCGGAACATGAAACGGCCGGCAAAAGTATGGAAGAGATCAGAACACTAAGTAATAATTACGCTTTGCCCGAAGATGCTTGTGCCAGTTACGGACTGCTGTTTAAAATGCTGAATGATTTTGAAGAAGATCTGCATATCCATGTTCATCTTGAAAATAATATCCTCTTCCCAAAAGCGATAGCACTTGAAAAGCATTTAAATCCATGAAGAGCCCTGACACCTAAGCCGCCATCAGGCCCGTTGCTGTGTATTCCTGACTGATTATTTTGGTTTAGTGGTTTACAAGGAAAATAGGGCAGGGTCTGAATGGGCGGTGATTCCCGAAAATACAAAGCGGCAGGTGTAATTATAATTATGTTTAAGCAGGATAAAATGAACAAGCGCCGGCTGCGAAACGGGCGAAATAGTTTTAGGGACATTATTTAAATGACGATATTATGGAAATTCCCGATAAGTTGTTAACGCAACAGAGAGTGGTGATAGTAGGGGCGGGTTTCGCGGGGCTCACCCTTGCAAAAAAGCTATCCTCCGCATTTTTTCAGGTAATCCTATTAGATAAGAATAATTATCATCAGTTTCAACCATTGCTTTACCAGGTGGCTACCGCTGGTTTGGAACCCAACAGTATTAGTTTTCCGCTACGTAAAATATTTCAAAAAAAGAAAAATGTATTTATCCGCATTGCAGAAGTAATAGCTGTACATCCGGACGATAAAAAAATATCTACCTCAACCGGAGCACTCGATTATGATTTTCTGGTGCTGGCCCAGGGGGCTGCTACCAATTATTTTGGCATGCGGGATATTGCTCAAAATGCCTTTTCAATGAAATCGGTATCCGAAGCGTTGCTTTTGCGCAATACTTTATTGCAAAACTATGAACAGGCGCTGATTACAGGAAACAAACAGGAGAAGGCGGCATTGTTAAATATTGTTATTGTTGGAGGCGGACCAACCGGGGTAGAGCTCGCAGGATCCATAGCTGAAATGAGAGCACAGATTTTGCCCCGCGACTACCCGGAGCTGAACTTTAATAACATGAATATTCATCTCATTGAAGCGGCTCCGCGTTTATTGAATGGAATGAGTTTGGAGTCTGCCGCAAGGGTCAAATCCTATCTGAAAACACTTAAGGTGAAAGTGCACACCGGACTTTCCGTAAAAAGCTATGACGGCTATGCGGTAACATTAAGCAACCATACAACGCTTTACAGTTATTGCCTTATCTGGGCGGCAGGTGTAAAAGGCAGTGCACTGAAAGGAATACCACCTGGAAGTGTATTGGCTGATCATCGTATTGAAGTGGATGAGTTTAACAGGTTAAGAGACGATCATCATATCTTTGCACTGGGTGATGTGGCAAGAATGCAAACCAGGGCGAATCCCAAAGGATATCCCCAGGTTGCTCCTGTTGCCATGCAGCAGGCTGTTCAGTTGGCGGCAAATTTAAAAAGACTGGCACTGCAAAAAGAAATGCGACCCTTTGCCTACAGAGATAAAGGAAGTATGGCAATTGTAGGAAGGAACCGTGCAGTAGCGGAAGCCGTGGGTATAAAACTAAGAGGCTTTGTGGCATGGATGGCATGGCTGGTTGTACACCTGATGTCTATCATTGGCGTTAAAAACCGGTTACTGATACTGGTAAACTGGATATGGCAATACGTTACCTACGACCAGTCGCTGCGGCTCATCATCAGATCTTCGGAAACAAAGAATAAAAGCATAACTAATAAAATCAGCAAAAATGAAAAAGTCAATAACGATGTTCCTGGTCGCCAGTCTCTTGTGGGCGTGTAATTCAAACCCTTCTTCTGATACTGAAACTGAAACGCATGCACAATCGGAGGATCATGCCCATGACGCCATGTTAACACTGAACAACGGACAAAAATGGAAGGCGGATGCGCCTACCAATGAGAATGTGGTGGATATCCGCACCATTGTTCAAAATTTTTCCGCGGAACCGCATACCAGTTTGGCTGATTACCAGATAGTAGCCGACGACCTGCAAAAAGGATTAAATAAAATGGTACAGGAATGTAAAATGCAGGGCCCCGACCACGACGCTTTGCACCTGTGGCTTGAACCTTTACTGAAAGCTGTAAATGAATTGAAGAAGGCTGATGATACAGCATCTGCCGAAAAAATCTTTCATGATATTGATGAAAGACTGCAATTGTATCCACAATACTTTGAATAATGACGATTACTGCCAGCACAAAAATTGCCGCAATACTTAAGCAAAACTCCGGTGCACTGGATGCCATTATAGCTGTTAGCCCCAAATTTGAAAAATTGCGTAATCCTATACTGCGCAAGGTAATGGCGGGCAGAACCAGTTTGGCAATGGCGGCTAAGGTAGGAGGATGTACGGTAGAAGACTTTTTTATTAAGCTTAAACCTTTGGGTTTTGAAGCCGATACAGCTACACCGGTTGGGATAGAAGAAAAAAAGGTATTGCCGGCATTTATTACGTCACTCAAAAAAGAGCAGATCATTGAACTGGACGTTCGCCCGCTTATCGCTTCGGGAAAAGACCCGCTTAGTATTATTGTTCAGAAAGTGAAAACCATACAACAGGGGCAGGTGTTAAAGATCATTAATAGTTTTGAACCAACACCGTTAATGGCATTGCTGGAAAAGCAAGGTTTTGTTTCTTATGCCGATACTATTAAAGAAGACTGGGTGGAGACTTATTTTTACAAAGCCACCGTTATTGAAACGCCTGTTAAAGACGCACCTGCAGGCAACAGCGAAGGATGGGATATTTTAGTGAAACAATTTGAAAACCATATAAGAACAATTGATGTACGGCAACTGGAAATGCCCGGCCCGATGATGACGATACTGGAATCGCTGGAAACCCTGCCGGCTGATACCGCATTATACGTTTATCATAAGCGCATTCCGGTTTTTTTACTGCCTGAACTGGCCGAAAGAAAATTTAGCTATCGTATAAAAGAGATCAGCGATGGTGAAGTACATCTTTTAATATTTAACGAGTAATATGTTAGGCGCTTCACTGAGCACAGATCCGGTTAAGACCACCTCATACAAAGTGGTATTGCCTTTCTATGCTTATGCTTCCATTGCCTTTTTTGCTGCTACGCTGCTTCTGGTTTTTTCGGCGCCGGCATTCGGCAGGCATTATTTTCATCCGCATGTAATAGCTATTACACATACAATGGCTTTGGGCTGGGGCACGATGGTGATATTGGGCGCCAGTCACCAGTTGGTGCCGGTACTTATTGAAGGGAAATTATACAGTAATATATTGGCCTATATTTCTTTTGCACTGGCAGCTGTGGGTATCCCGATGCTGGTATATGCTTTTTATACTTTTAACATGAACTGGGTGGCAAGGCGCGGAGGTGAACTTGTTATTGGCGCTGTTGCTGTATACCTCATTAACATGGGGATAAGCATGGCAAAATCAAAAACACAGAATGTGCATGCGGTATTTGTATTTACCGCCGGACTTTGGTTGCTGATCACCACTATTATAGGATTGCTGCTGGTATATAATTTTTCAATACCCTTGTTTTCTGAAGACTCCCTGCATTATCTTTCATTGCATGCACATATGGGTATGATTGGCTGGTTCTTGTTGCTGATCATTGGTGTAGGCTCCCGGTTAATACCTATGTTCCTGATTTCAAAATATACCAATGCCAAATTGCTATGGTGGATATATATTCTTATTAATCTCGGATTGATCGTATTTGCTTTCATGTTTTTATATGCTCCTCCCGTTTATTGTTACCTGTTGCCGGTTGCCGCTGTTGCGGCAGCGCTGCTGCTGTTCGGTTATTATTGCAGGCAGGCTTACAGAAAGCGTTTACGAAAACAGGTGGATGAGCAGCTTAAAATATCCGTGCTTTCTGTAGTGATGATGGCACTACCCGTTGTTTTATTGATTATAATGATCATTGGTTTGTGGGTGGCAGGCGAAAATACCCGCCTGGTGCTGGCGTACGGGTTCACTGTTTTTTTTGGATGGATTACAGCCATTATTTTGGGTATGACATTTAAGACGCTGCCGTTTATCATCTGGAACAAAGTATACCATAAAAAGGCAGGACTGGGTAAAACACCGAACCCCAAAAATTTATTCAGTAACCGGGTATTTACCGGTATGGCTGTGGTGTATCTGACGGGGTTTATTTTATTTGTAACTGGTATTTTATTGTCTGCAGTTGTTGTTTTGCAAATTGCGGCCCTGCTTTTATTGCTGGCCGCGGGTTTGTATAACTTTAATGTACTTAAAATAATACTGCATAAACCTGCAATGCTATGAATGTAATAACCAACAATAACATTAAATCTACGATTGCCATGGCAGCGCTGCACAATGTAATAGATCCTGAAATAGGATTGAACGTAGCTGATCTCGGATTGATTTACAAGATTGCTTTTGATGAAGCGGGAAGGAAAATCAGTACAACCATGACGTTAACCACGCAATTTTGCCCTATGGGTGAATCTATAGTAGATGGCGTAACGCAGGCCATGCAACAAACTTTTCCGGAAGATGAAATCCATGTTGATCTTACTTTCGACCCGCCCTGGAATTACGACCTGATATCGGAAGAAGGGCGAAAATTTTTAAACAGATAATGTATGCTGAGTCATACCTGTAAAACCGCCATAAAAGCTGTTATTTATCTGGCTTCAAAGCATGATGTCCATACCAACGCCGGTATTAAAGAAATTGCAGAATATATTGACGCCAGTGAACATACTGTGGGGAAGTTATTGCAAACACTGGTAAAACAGAATGTCATCAATAGCGTTAAAGGACCATCCGGTGGATTTCACATTTCTAAGGAACAACTAAAGCAGCCCATTGTTAATATTGTTGCCGCTATTGACGGTGAAGAAATATTTAAAGAATGCGGCCTGGGGTTGAGCAAATGTTCTTCCTCTCATCCATGCCCTATTCATGATGAATATAAAATAGCGCGCAATTTGATTGAGAAGCTTTTTGCAACTAATAAGATATGCGATCTATGTAACTCTGTAAACAGCGGGTTAGCCTATCTGATTGGTTAATCCGGTGCTCTGTTAAGCGTAACATATGAAATACGGAACGAGAGACTTCTTTCGCTTTTTGCAATTATATACAGACATCATTTTCCCGATTTACATACTATCTCTCCTGTAATCGTTTTCGCGTATGGAAGGTTGCATTACCGAAGGATATCGCCCCTTCATCGAAGCTTTTGGAACAACCATCGAAATCAACCGTCAAAAATAATTCTGGCCTTATAATTTTACATGTATACCTGTTCAGGCATTAATAACGAAATGATTACTATAATCGTAAAATAACTGTTGAGGCTGCCTGCAGTTAAAATTCAGTACTTGTAAAATAAACCTATCCATGCAGGGAAAAAAAATTGTAATAATAGTTTTAACGGTGCTTTTGATAGCGCTCTTTTTCCTGCTGGCCATTCCTATGCGCCGTACCTATCGGGCAGACATTATAGTGAACTCGGATGAACTCATTACATACCGTACTTTACAGGATACCGTTAACTGGAACAAGTGGTATTCCGATATTGAAATTCCACAACCCCGGCCTGCTTCTTTGAACATGCAGCCTGCCAAAAAAAGTAAAGTATTTGAATATCATTTGAAAGATCAGAAGGGGTACGAAAAAGAAGGACAGATACAGGTATTGCGGAAGAACCGCTGGGCTATGCAGATCAACTGGTCTGAAGAACTTGTATTTAAAACGAATATTGCTAAAAAGCTTCAACTCCTGTTTAAACCCTCTGAGTTCAGAACGGCATTCCTGCAAAATATGATACAGTTTAAAAATGCCATTGAGCACCCCGATAACACTTTTGGCGGTTTAACTTTTGAACGAAAAAATATGCCTGCCAGCAAGCTCATAATCTTATCTGATACCGTGGCATTGAGCGAAGTAAAAGATCAGATTGCGTATTTACACAATAAAATAACCGCTCGGTTGCCAGCTGAAGAAATAATATACCCGGGAACCTTTTTAAGCCAGCATGAAACATTGAATGATTCCACTGTTCTGTTATGTGTTGCGGTGGCGGTTTCAGACGCTTTACCTGAGGTGAAAGAACCGTTTGAAATGATAGAAATGGAAGAGCATCCGGCAGTAATTATACAAACGCAAAAAGGCTATGCAGACATGGATGAGGATATAAGCATTATGTATGAATGGCTGAAAAAAAATGATAAACGCCCCGCAACCAGCTATTGGATCAGGCATACCCCATCAGCAGATATCGCAAAAACAACAGGTAAAAATAACTTTACCATTATCCAGGAGGTATATTCCATAAAATAAAAACTAAAAAACCGGGTAGCAAATCTCCACTTTCACATCTCCGCTATCATTTGGCGGAAGCCGGTCTCCATCAAATTTTTCATAGCTGAGCGCTATTTTTTTTAACGACTTATCAATAATGATATATTGCTGCAATGCTTTATGTGCCCTGATAATGCCGCTATAAGATCCATTATACAGTAAGGGATTTTCAATATACTGTTTTAAACTCGTTAAATTATTTTCTATTTTTCCCTTTTCATGTATTTTTTCATTTATCCAGGAAAAAAAATAAAGGTTTGCTGGCCATTGCACTCGGGTATGGATGCCCAGTTTATCGGATACGGTAATAACAGAATGATATATCAGTTTTTTACCTGTTTGTTCTTTGATAAAAACATACTTACCGCAACAAGTAATACCAATATTAAAATTATCCATCCTTTCCTGGTCATTCGCGGTAGTTTTTTTGCCAATATAGTTAAACAGTGAAGAACACCATATTTTAAAAAATATTTTTACCCGGAAAAGGCGATGAATTTACCTGTACTGCTTTACTTGAACCAAAATTTTTACTGATTATCAATTAGATACAAGGGTGCTTGTGAAATAATAGGGATAAATTTTGGTAATCTTAAAAGATTCCTCCTACCTTTGCGCTCCAATTTTTAACCGGTAACCGAAGGGATGGCGACGGTACCAACTCCGTGTTTTGTATGAGCAGGAGTAAAAAAATGAAAATAATGAGTAAACTACATTTCACTACCAAACATGCGAACGCGGCTACCGTGCAACATAACTGGTATGTTGTGGACGGCACCAATCAAACTGTTGGTCGCATGTGTGCCCGTATTGCGGCTGTGCTGCGTGGCAAAAACAAACCGTATTACACTCCTCATGTTGATTGTGGGGATTTTATTGTTGTGATTAATGCGGATAAGGTAAAATTCACGGGTAACAAAATTGATGACAAAAACTATATCAATTTTTCCGGTTACCCGGGTGGCAAAAGAGAGGAAACGGCCAGGAGCCTTCTTAGCCGTCGGCCCGAAGTTGTAATAGAAAGGGCTGTAAAAGGAATGTTGCCTAAGAATCGTTTAGGACGTAAGATATATAAAAAATTATTTGTGTATGCAGGCGCTGAGCATCCGCATGCTGCGCAGCAACCCAAAGAATTGAAATTTTAATTGGTAAAACTGCTAATAGCGGTTTCGCTAATAGCCTAAAGCTTAAAATAAATGGAAAAGCAAAAAAATGGCGTTGGTCGTCGTAAAGAAGCAGTGACCCGGGTTTTTCTTTCAAAAGGAGACGGGAAGATCATTGTAAATGACAAAGACTATAAGCAATATTTTTCCCTGATCTACCTTCAAAACAAGGTTGAACTTCCTTTAAAAACCGTTGAGGGACTGGATAAGTTTGATGTTAAAATTAATGCTTCGGGTGGTGGTGTTAAAGGTCAGGCTGAAGCTGCAAAGCTGGGTATTGCACGTGCTTTGCTGGAAGTGAGTGCAGACTATCGTCCTGCATTAAAAGCGGCCGGATTGCTTATGCGCGACCCAAGAGGTGTTGAACGCAAGAAGTTTGGTAAGAAAAAAGCCAGGAAGAGCTTCCAGTTCAGCAAACGTTAAGCCTTTTATTTCCCGAAAGGGGATATTGGAAATTTTCAAAGCGGCCTGCGGGCCGGTTTTCAGATACGCAACATTTCAAACCAGCCTGCCGGTTGGCAGGTTTTCAAATCAGATAAATGGAAAATAATACTTCCCTTCAACAACAACTCCTCGAAGCTGGTGTTCATTTTGGTCACCTGCGTAAGAAGTGGAATCCAAAGATGCTGCCTTACATCTTTGCTGAAAAAAAAGGCATTCATATTATTGACCTGAATAAAACAGTTGAAAACCTGCAGGAATCCGCTGCTGCATTAAAAAGCATAGCCAAAAGCGGTAAAAAAATAATGTTTGTGGGCACCAAAAAACAGGCAAAGGAAATTGTTACCGAATGCGCCAGGCGGGTAAATATGCCTTTTGTTACTGAAAGATGGCTGGGTGGCATGCTTACCAACTTTAATACAGTACGCAAAAGTGTAAAGAAAATGCAAAGCATTGAAAAGATGCTGAATGATGGCACTTTTGACAGCATCACTAAAAAGGAAAGATTAACCCTTAGCCGCGATAAAGAAAAAATGGAAAAGGTGTTGGGTGGTATTGCACAATTAGGACGTGTTCCGGCGGCATTGTTTATTATTGATATTGGCCATGAGCATATAGCGCTTGCAGAAGCTAAACGTTTGGGTGTTGCTACTTTTGGAATGGTAGATACCAACTGCGATCCTAATAAAGTAGATTTTGCAATTCCTTCAAATGATGACGCAACAAAATCTATTGCTATCATAACCAATTATATTGTTGCTGCCATAGCCGAAGGGTTAGCCGAACGCCAGAACGAGAAAGCGGAAGAAGAAGCAGAAGAAGAAGTGGTGGACAAGGGCCCGAGGCTGGATATAGATGACGCTGGCGGCACTGATAAAGAAAGAGGTGGCAGAGCTCAGGGAAGCCGTACGGGACCCGGTGCTAACCGACCCGGTGGTGGCAACAGGGGTGGTGCGCCCGGTGGACAGAGAAGACGTACAACCGGCGGCCCTGGTGGACCAGGCAGACGCCCGGGTGGTGGCGGCAGATAGCAGCATGAACCATTTCAATTTTATTCTTAATTAAATTATTGTCCGATATGTCAACAATAACAATTACAGCAGCAGATATTAATAAGCTGCGTCAAATGACTGGCGCGGGAATGATGGATTGCCGTAAGGCATTAACTGAAACAAATGGCGACTTTGAAGAAGCGATTGACTGGCTGCGCAAAAAAGGAGCGAAAGTGGCCGCCCTTCGTGGCGACCGGGAAGCAAAAGAAGGAGTGGTGATTGCTCAGACTACTGCTGATAATAAGACAGGTATTGCTGTTTGCATAAGCAGTGAAACGGATTTTGTAAGTAAGAATGCGGATTTCGTGGCTTTTGCGCAAAGCATAGCAGATGCTGCCATACAGCATAATGTAAAAAGTGCTGAGGAACTGAACAATGTTACCATTAACGGTGCAAAAATTGCTGACCTGGTAAATGATAAACTGGCCAGCATTGGTGAAAAAATAGGCATCAGCAAATTTGAGCGCTTAGACGCACCTTATGTTGCTTCCTATATTCATGGCGCCTATCGCATTGGTGTGCTGGTGGGATTAAGCAAAGAAGCTGCGGATGCCGGTAAAGATGTAGCTATGCAAATTGCTGCCATGAACCCTGTAGCTGTGGATCCTGGTTCCGTGCCGGCAGATATAGTTGCGCGTGAAAAGGCAATTGTAACGGAACAGATCAAAAACGATCCTAAAATGGCCGGTAAGCCCGATGCAATGATTGATAAAATTGCAGACGGTAAGCTCAATGCTTTCTTTAAAGAAAATACTTTGACCGCCCAGGTGTTTGTAAAAGACAATGGAAAAACGGTTGGCGATTATCTCACAGGTATTGACAGCGGGTTGAAAGTTATTGATTTTAAAAGAGTGGCTTTAGGATAAGATTATTTTGGCTTATTTATATTTGATTCCCGGCAACACCAATTGCCGGGATTTTTTGGTTTTAACCACAGCAGCACCTTTGTGATTATTTCCGAATACTTAGCGGTCTTTGCGGTTAAAAGATGCAATGGCTTGCATCAGTGCATTCTAATCCTCTTTAGTATCCATGATAAGGTTTTCATTTTTACCATTAAATGACTTCCTGTATTCTTTCGGGCTTTGACCGGTGATTTCCCTGAACTGGCGGTTGAAATAAGAAAGGTTATTAAAGCCGCTTTCGTAACAGATGCGCAGAACATCCCACTCTTCGGTGATTAGCAAATTGGTGGCATGCGTGATGCGCACATGATTCACAAACTGGGAAAAAGTTTGCTCCGTTCTGCTTTTAAAGTAACGGCAAAAGGCAGCATCATTTAAATAAACCATCCTGGCGGCGGTTTTGCTGTCCAGGTCTTCCCTGAAATTTTCCATTACATATTTGATGACAGGTTCCAGCCGGGCCGAGTCTTTATTGGTTAATTTAATAGCGGATTGCGTGTCGTTCAGCATTTTTACAGAGAAAGATGAAGTTTGTGAAATTTGATTAAGTAATTGAAGAAACGTAATTAATTCCTCCATGCCCCTTTGGCGGGTAATGTCATCAAACAGCACGTGCAAGCCGGGTGGTGGCGTTTCAATTTTTATCCCAAATGTTGACTTCAAAAAAAAGTCTCGTATACCTGTAAACATCGTATGGTCAAAAAAACCTTTGCCCAGAAAATCTTCTTTAAAGAAGATCGCAATGGCATGTGCTTTCTCATTTTTTTCGATAAACGATTTTTCATTATAAAAACAATGCCCAAACCCTGGTCCAAAGGCGTAGATATCTCCATCTTGAAAGTTCATTATGTTTTTACCAGCGTAGAGTTTACCATAACTTTTCTTTATCCAAATCAGTTCATACAGGTCATGAAAATGATAAGGAGAAGTGAAATAGGTTTGTACGTATTCTTTTACTAAAAGCCCGGCGCCGGAAGGATTGGATTGATGTTCAAAGATGACTTTCATATTGGCAATTTTTTTACATAATTAGGTATTATTCTCCGTTCAGGCAAAATTGTTAAAGTTAATAGTGTATCGGTTTTTGTAAATACAGCCTCAAGCTACCTGTTTAACTAACACATCATTTTCTATAATTATCTATATTTTATATTCATACGTAAATATTGTATTGACATCAGCAAACATTGTGACTTTTTTTTGCATAAGCTAAAGGTAACTTTGGTTCAGTAGTATAGCCGGGCTAAAGAAGTACCGGTGGCTTGGAGTTGGCCGCTCAAACAGTGTTCAAATGAAAATTATGAATTCAAAACTAACAGATCATGAAAAAAAGGATGAAGTCCTGCACTCCGGGAAAATTAATATTCCTGCTGCTTTTGAGTATCGGTTTCGGTAGTGCTGTAATGGCACAACAGGAAACCACCATTACCGGCATTGTAAAAGACGCCCAATCTGGTGATCTACTTTCCGGCGTAACAGTAGGAGGCGGAAATGCTACGGTAGTTACCACTGAATCCGGGGCATTTTCGGTGCGGCTCCGGCTACCCGCCAAACTGGTATTCAGCTCTGTGGGCTATACACCACTTACGGTGGATATAACCAATGCCCAAAGGCTGGATATTGTATTATCACAGGCGTCACAAGACCTGGGCGAAGTAGTGGTGATCGGGTATGGCACGCAGAAGAAGACTTCTCTTACCGCGGCGGTATCTACTCTTAAAGGGAAGGCGGTAAGTGATGTGCCGGTGGCAAATTTAAGTAACACTCTGGGTGGGCGTTTATCTGGGGTGATTGTAAAACAAGGCTCGGGCGAACCTGGTCGGGATGGATCAAATATCTATATCCGTGGTATCTCCTCTACTGGCGCCACGCAACCTCTGATTATTATCGATGGCATTCCCCGCGAGTTTAATCAGTTCACCCAGATGGATCCTAATAGTGTTAAATCTTTTACCATTTTAAAGGACGCTGCCGCAGTGGCTCCCTACGGGGTTGCAGGTGCCAATGGTGTAATCTTGATTACTACCAAACGGGGAAAAACCGGTGCGCCATCACTTGCTTATAATGGTTATGTCGGTTTTCAAAATCCTACAGTGTTACCTAAATATGTTACCAACTACGATTATGCCCGGCTGCGGAACGAAGCTGCAAAAAACGATGGCTTGCAGATACCTTATTCAGACAATGCATTACAGAAATTCAAAGATGGTTCCGATCCGGACGCTTTTCCAGTGGAGTATGTATGGGATTATTTAGTAAGCAAAAATGCAGTACTTACAACTCACAATATAGAAATAAGCGGGGGGACAGATAGGATAAAATATTACGGCAGTGTAGGATATCAGCTTCAGGATGGTATGTGGAAGACGACTTCCAACAACCGTTTTAACCTTAATTTGAATCTGGATGCCAAAGTGTCAAATACAACTGAATTGTCTCTTGGCCTTATAGGCCGCACGCAAAGGCTTATATATCCCCCTTCCGATTATCCTGGAAATGGCACAGGGCGTATTTTTGAGTTGGCGGGGTTTGCAACACCCTTGTACGGACCTTTTCGATTTAGCAATGGGATGTTTGGGAACCACGTAGCATCCGGTATTTTTGGTACTGGTTATTTCCGGTATAATACCACTAATATCAACACACAACTGACCCTTACGCAACAATTGCCTTTTGTGAAAGGATTAAGCTTCAAAGGAACAATTGCTTTTGACCCGACATACATTGACGACAAAACCTGGAGGACACCTATGCAGGTGGCAACTATTGATACTACTAAACGTCCTTATGTAATTTCAGATGCTACATTCAATGATCCCAGGGCTAGTTTAAGCCAGAGCTATTCCCGATCGCAGCAGCTTACTTACCAGGCCGGTTTGTACTATAGCAATTCTTTTGGCAAACACAATCTGAATATGGTAGGCGTGTTTGAATCTAAGAATAACCAGGGGCTGAGTTTTGCTTTGAGTAGAAGAAATTATGATCTGTTGGTAGATGAACTGAATATGGGGAGTTCCAACCCTCAGGATTGGGGCAACAGCGGCAGTTCCTGGAAAGCCCGGCAGCAAGGATGGGTATACCGCGTAGCATATGATTATGGAGGAAAATACATGTTGGAGGCTAGCGGCAGGTATGATGGCAGTTACTATTTTGCTCCTGACAAACGGTTTGGTTTCTTTCCTGCTGTTTCTGCCGGATGGCGTTTGTCCGAAGAATCATTTCTAAAAGATGTTAAAGCCCTGAACAATCTGAAACTAAGGGCTTCATATGGAGAGGTAGGGGCATTGGCGGGCAGTCCCTTTCAGTACATGGGAACCTATAATGTGATAGGTGGAAATTATGTAGTAGCTGGCAACCCGGTTATGGGCATTAGCGAACGGATTGAACCTAATCCGAATATTACCTGGGAAAGAGCAAGGAAAACAGATGTGGGACTTGAGTTAGGTTTGTGGAACGAATTATTAAATGCCGAGTTAGATTATTTTTATGAGAAGCGTTCTAACATGCTGGTATATCCTAACTTAATAGTGCCTGTGGAATATGGCATAGGATTGAGCCAAGTAAATGCGGGAGTAATGGATAATCGTGGGTTTGAATTTATGTTGAATTCCCGTTATGCGGTTTCAAAAAATGTTTTGGTATCGCTTACCGGTAATTTTACTTATGCCAAAAATAAGCTGCTGGAGGTATTTGAAACGCCGGCAACTTATGATAATCCTAAACGCCGGCAAACCGGAAGATCGCTGGGAACGCAATTCGGTTACAAGGCACTGGGCTTGTTTCAAACGGATGATTTCGATCATGATGGAAAGCTGAACTCAGGTATCGCAACGCAGCCCTGGGGTAAAGTATACCCCGGAGACATCCGCTATGAGGATATGAACGGTGACGGAAAAATTAATGAAAATGACCTTGCAGCGATTGGTGACGCTGTAGCTGCACCCAAGATTATCTATGGGTTTTCTCCTTCTGTACGGTATAGAAACTTTACCGTTGATCTTCTTTTCCAGGGAGCAGCCAAAGTGAATTATTATTACCATCCCTCCTCCATTATGCCGTTCTGGAACGGTATGCAGGCATATACATTTAATTTTGATTACTGGACACCTGATAACCCAAATGCAGCTTATCCACGACTTACCTCTAATCCTATGTCCAATAACCTACAAACGTCTTCCTATTGGGTAGGAAAAGCGGCATATCTGAGATTGAAGACCATGAATGTTTCGTATGCTTTTCCCCATGTTTTGTCAGATCGGCTGAATATCCAGGCAGCACGCGTATTCTTGTCGGGGCAAAACCTTTTTACATGGACAGAATTGCTGTATGATCCTGAGTTGGGTAATAATACCTCTTATTCGTCTACCAGCGCCTGGACTTATCCGCAACAAAAGGTTGTTTCAGTAGGTATTAATGTAACTTTTTAATCTTGACTAATTATGAACCATAAATATTTTACAAAAGTCAATCTTATTATAATAGTTTGGTTGCCTATATTTTTATTTGGTTGCTCAAAAGAGTTGGATATCGTACCAACTGATCAGGTGTCAGATGCGATTTTGTGGACAACGACAGCCAATGGTGATATGTTCTTAAATAATATTTACAGTACTTTACAGGGACCATTTAATGGAGCCGACACCTGGGAGCATTTTTCAGACAATGCTATTAGTGGAATTGCGGGACAGTACAGTTCGACAGTGTTCGGAGAAGGAAATCATACAGCTTCTAACGCTCCGAATATATGGGGAAATTATAGCAAAATCCGAAAAGCAAATCTTTTTATCGAGAAAATTACAACCTCTGATTTGTCTGATAATTGGAAGAAAATCAGAATGGCTGAAGCCCGTTTTCTTAGGGCATATTTTTATGCTCAATTATGGAATTATTACGGGGGTGTTCCAATTATTACGAAAGTATTAAACCAAGCAGAACAAGGGGATGAGATATTTTATGCTCGTAGTTCTTTTGAAGAAACTTATAAGTTTATCATTGACGAGTTAGATGCTATTTCTTCCGATCTCGCTTTAAAGCCGGAATCTGGCAGGGCTTCCAGAGGAGCCGGATTAACCCTAAAGGGGTGGTGTGAATTATTTGCGGCAAGTCCTTTGAATAATCCTTCCAACGATTTACAAAAATGGGAACTGGCAGCAAGCACCTTTAAGCAAGTAATGGATTTGGGAGTCTATGATTTGTTTCCCGATTACCGTGCATTATTTCTGGAGGAGAATAACAATAATAGTGAAGTAATTTTTGATAAACCCTATTATCGAAATAATGGACTAACCGGGGTTATGGGGCCATCCTATGTAGGTAGTCAATACAGGGGTTATGGCTTTTCAAATCCTACACAGGAGTTGGTAGATGCATACCTTATGGCAAATGGATTACCTGTTTCAGATCCTCTGTCCGGGTATGATCCCGACAATCCTTATGAGGGTCGTGAGCAACGTTTTTACGATGACATCATCTACGATGGATCTGAATGGTTGGGTATTGAGATGGTAATGAAGCAGGGAGTAGGTAGTAAGAGTGCAACAGACCTTAGTAATCTCAATGAAGCTACTAATACTGGTTATTATTGGAAGAAAATGATGGATCCCAAATATGCCACTGTAGGCAATAGTCAGAACAGCGCCCATTTTATATTGTTCCGTTATGCGGAGGTATTGCTGGGTTATGCAGAAGCGCAAAATGAGGCAGAGGGCCCAGGCCAGTCTGTATACGATGCAGTGAACGAAGTGAGGGAAAGAGTGCAGTTGCCGCCTCTAAAAGCAGGACTTAACCAGACAGAAATGCGAAATGCTATTTTAAGGGAACGTAGAGTGGAATTTGCCCTCGAAGAAAAACGTTGGTTAGACTTAGTACGATTGAAACTCGCCGAGCATAAACTAAATGGACCGTTACATGCGGTGGTAATCAAGCAGGTAAACGGCGAATGGCAATACAGTTATGTTCCGGCTCCCGGGGGTATGCGGGCCTTTTATGCCGAAAAGAATTATTGGTTTCCGATCCCGCAATCAGCATTGGATAGAAATAGTAAACTTGTACAAAATCCTAATTACGATTAATAGGATTACAGAATAACATCTTTTTCCTAAAACAAAAGAAATGCGTATAATATTTTTTGGAGTGTTCACTTTAGCATTATTGCTCTGTGCGCGTGAAGTCTTTGCACAAAACAAGCCGGTAACTATAGACATCGAATGGAATAAATCCTTTCTGAAAGGAAATGTTACCGTAGATCATGGAACCATAAAAGAGGTTCAGGTGGTGAAAGGAAAAGGAAGGGTGAAGGGAAATGCATTTGAGGCTACTTCAGACAAAGGAGTACGGATAAGAGTAAAAATAGAAGATGCGAGTCTTGCCATTGGACCCAACCCAACCGTGGTTTCTGTTAAAACTGCAGAAAATCCATTTTCGTTTTTTGTGCGGGACGTTAACAAGGAATATCCCATTTTTATACCCGATTATCAGGTGGCAGTATTGCCCGGAATGGATAATAGAACATACGAAGCTGTTGAACTGGAAATTCTTCAACGCAAATCTCAAACGAAAATCCAGCGTATTGAAGAAGAAGAAGAGACATCCTTTGAGTCTGCAGCTAAAATTACCCGTGACATGAGCGTACCTATATGGCTCGGCACCAGCAGGGATATGAGAATATTTGAGCTGTCGGAAAGCTTGCCGGATGCTGCAATAGGAGAAGCGAATATTATTTCTCCCAAACGGTCTTCTTCCCCGCTTCGTTTGGAAGAAACTAAAAACGGCAATGTAAACTATCTCTATACAATGGGAAGGGGTGTGGGTGTTCAGAAAAATATATCCCGACGTCTGGAGCAGGGAGTGTTACCAATACTTAATTCCACATTGGTGGATGATGATGTTGTATATAATTCCACTGCATTTATAGCATTTGAGAAGTCCCCGCTTCGCGAGTTAAAGGGTACGGATTTTCTGGTTGCAGATCAGTACAGCGGGGGGCATATGTTCACAGAGGATCAATTAAAAGATTTAAAGGCAAGAACACCGGCAGCACTCAATACTACAGAAGAAACGGTGTTGTTTTTCAGGTCGAAGATTATAAACAACGGCGTTGTACCCAGGTATGCCTGGTTTAAAACACCCCGCCCGGGTACCGGCTGGTGGAGTGGCTCAAGTTATAAGTTTGAAGCGGAGAACGGTTTCTCGTTGTATGAAACCGACAAGGTATTTTGTATTTCCACGTTAAATGGCAAGCCGTTGCCTAATGAAGAAATTGCGATATTGCTTCAACCAGATGAAACGGCTATCATTGATTTTTACCTGCCGCACAGCCCTGTATCCCGAGAAAGAGCAGCAGCGCTTGCAATGGCGGACTTTAATCAGAAATTTCAGGAGAGCAAAGCTTTTTGGTTCGGGAAATTACAAAGTGCCGCTCATATTACAGTACCTGAGAAAAGAGTGAATGAAATGATTCAGGCTGGGTTATTACACTTAGATCTGATCACTTACGGAAACGAGCCCAATGGCACATTGGCGCCTAATATTGGCGTGTATTCACCCATCGGCACGGAGAGCTCCCCCATTATTCAATTTTATGCATCCATGGGTAAATTAGAGCAGGCAAAACGTTGTCTTGATTATTTTTTAGATAAGCAACATGACGATGGGTTCATACAAAACTTCGGCGGTTATATGGTGGAAACCGGTGCGGCATTGTGGACGATGGGTGAGTATTTTAGATATACCCGCGATATAGGTTGGGCAAAAACTGTAAAAGATAAACTGATCAAGTCGTGTAATTACTTAATAGACTGGCGCAATAAAAATAAAAAGGAAGAACTGAAAGGAAGAGGCTATGGCATGATTGACGGTAAGGTGGCAGACCCCGAAGATCATTTTCATCAGTTCATGCTGAACGGGTATGCATACCTGGGGATGAGCAGAATAGCCGAGATTTTAAAAGAATTAGACCCGGTAGAATATAAACGTATAAAGTCAGAAGCCGATGCATGGAAAGAAGATATTAGGAAATCTTTCTTTAATGCAATGGCACTATCGCCGGTAGTTCCTCTGGGTGATGGTACCTGGTGTTCTACCGTTCCGCCATGGACAGAGGCAAGTGGCTTAAGGGCGCTGTATCAAAAAGCGGAAAAGTTCTGGTCGCATGGAACGTTTACGGCACCCGATGCCATGTTGGGACCTTTGTATTTGGTTTTCTGTGAAGTGCTTAACCCTGAAGAGCCTGCTTCTAAAAAATTGCTGAACTACCATAGTGAGTTGTTTTATCAGGGCAATACAGCGTTTAGCCAGCCTTATTACAGCAGGCATAACTGGCTGCAGGCCAGATTGGGCATGGTGAAACCATTTTTGAATACTTATTATTATACGGTATCAGCACATGCAGACAGGGAAACTTATACTTTTTGGGAACACATGTATAAAGTAAGCCCGCATAAAACCCATGAAGAAGCCTGGTTTTTGATGGAAACCCGCTGGATGCTCTATATGGAAAATGGAGATACGCTGAACCTTTTTAAAACCATTCCCCGGAAATGGCTGGAAGACGGCAAGACTATTTCGCTGAATGGCGTACGCAGCTACTTTGGTAAGCTGAATGCTGAAGCCACTTCGCATGTAAATAAGGGATTTATAGAAGCAACTGTTGGCGGGGAGTTCAATTCTAAGCCACATACAGTAACCATTCGGTTACCCCATCCCCAGGGAAAAGAACCGGTGAAAGTTACGGGGGGAACCTACGACAGGAAAACGGAAACTGTTAGCATAAACGGATTTACTGGGGAGGCAAAAATAGTTGTTGAATATTGACAGGTTTAACCGTTGAAATAATTGTTATTACCAATGAAGACTACCCGAAGAAATTTTATCAGGAATGTTGGAGGCACTACGGCAGCTATGGCGACTTGTACAGGGTTGGTATTTGCAGGGTCTGCCGATACCCCTGCTCTATCTCCTGCAGTATCTGAAAGCCTCTCTGTTCCTTCCGCAGACATCACATGGAAATTTTTACGGGCTAATTTTAAAATGAACTGGACGCTGGAGCCTTCCGCAGATAGCTGGGATAAGGAGGGCGACGCATCGAACTCTGACGATATTCGTGGTATTTATAAAAGCAACGGTTATACATTGGCAATCGATATAGACAACCAGGGAAAGGCAGCCGTTGTCTGTTTTAAAATTACACGCAGTAACCGGCAGCGTTTTAAAGTGCATGCATATGAAATTACCTGCAACACCAGCCAGTCCGGAGTATATAAAATTTTTACTCCAGGCATGATGCAGCAGCAGCACTACAAAATAGATCTGCCGTTTGAATTTACAACTGTCAGTCGGGCTGAAAATGATTTTCCGGCGATTTGGATGCAACAAACCAATGGAATCAATACCCTTACGTTAGGATTGTTGGATCAGGTGGGGCGTGCGGTGCTTCGCGGCACTTCCTATCTTGGCAACGAAAGCGGAGAAGCGCCGGGCATTGCGAATAAGTATGCAAGTGTATCACTTGAGCGTACTATGACTACCGCGGGTAATATTAACTCTTTTGAAGATGGGTTGTATATCAATGCGGATGCGGCTATTTCCTGGTTTGATGCGCTTACCCGGTACAGCGATAAGGCAGATGAGTTTCGCGGTTATACGCCTGTGACCCTGTTTTACCTGGATCCCCGCCTGGAAAAAGTACATTCTTATTTACTCGAAGCCTGGGAGCGGCTATTTACACATTACGGTGTGGATGGACTATGGTACGATTTTCTTGAGATCCCTGAGGATCCTGATATGCCGGCGCAGGGGGCAGTAGTGTTGTATGATGATATAAGGGAAGCTTTCACCAAACTGATGCAGGCTCTGTTCAAAAAAGCCCGTACTATAATACCGGATGCTGTAGTGGTTTTGCGACGGGGGTCAGCAAACCTAAATGCGAAAATGTATTGTACCCATGTGTGGCCGATGGATGTGCCGCAGGATTATAACATGAACCACCGTGATGTGGTGTTTATGAAAACTTATGGGAAAGGTGTTTTAACTCACGCCTGTTGCACCACTTGGACGATCAGTGAAACAGCGCTGAATGTGGCGGGGATTCCTTCTTTTTTCGTGTTACTGAAAGAGTCGCCACCTGAGCATAACAGGATTATTAGCGCTTGGCTTTCATTTTACGAAAAACATAAAAGAGACCTAACAGAAGGGCAAATGAAACCCTTGTTACCTACACCACCTTCGGCTGTTTTATATACAAAGGGAGAGAACCAGGTATTCATTGGCTTTTTTGAAGCCGTAACGGGAGTGGTTGATATGGATCCCGTGGATAGCGTAACTATTATCAATGCATACAATAATCACACTGCCACACGCCTGGAAGGGCTCAGGGGCAAATGGAGAGTGACGGTATTCGATTATACATGGACGCAGATAAATGAACACTCAATACAGGCTGATACACAAAATGGAGTAATGCTGAATGTAAAAACTGAGCTCGGCTGTCACATTATAGTCTTGAAAAAAGATAATACTACAAGATGACCACAAACACGCTCGACATATTAACCATTATCGTATATTTTGTTTTAATACTGGTGATCGGTTTTTGGTCGGGCAGAGGAAAGCAGGATACCGCGGCGGACTATTTTGTGTCGAAAAAATCCCTGCCCTGGTGGGCGATAGGGGCGGCGTATGTGGCTACGGGGTTGAATTCAGAACAACTCATCGGCATGAACGGCATGGGCTACATGATTGGTCTGCCATTGGTTAATTCATACCTGATAGCCATAATCGTTTATACAGCGCTCATCTTTTTCTTTTTTCCGTTGTACCTGAGAAATAATATCATAACCATGCCTCAGTATTTAGGCGAACGGTTCGATACAAGATCCCAAAATATATTTAGCGTATTGCTGTTGCTGAGTTATATCTTCCTTAGTCTTGCCGTGGTATTATACGGCGGAGCAAAGCTTTTTGAAGTTATATATGATATACCGGTATGGCTTGGTGTACTGATCCTGGGCGCAGTTTCAGGCATCTATACCCTTTACGGTGGCATGACCTCTATGGTGAGTGCCTCCGTTCTCCAGTTTGTATTGATGTTTGCAGCAGGCGGCGTACTTTTTATATTAGGTTATATACAGTTGCCCAATGGCTGGACTGATATCGTAAACCATGCCCCCGGAGGTTTTCATTTGATGCAGCCGATGGACTACCCCATCATGCCCTGGCACGCCGTTGTTTTTGCTTTTTTTAATCTGCAGCTTTTTTACTCCTGTATTAACCAGGCTTTGGTACAACGGGGTTTCGGCGCTAAAACGGAATGGGACGTACGAATGGCCATTATCTTTGCGCTTGGATTTGTATTGTTAAGGCCTTTTCTTGAAGTGATCCCCGGAATCATGGCACGTGCGTTGGCAAACACCGGGCATGATAGCTTTCTGGTTTCGGATAAGGATATAGATAATGTTTATCCCCTCCTTATTAATAATCTGGTTCCCGCCGGATTGAAGGGATTCATTATTGTGGGTATCCTGGCGTCCGTCATGTCTACCATCTCAGCATTTTTGAATTCTATCTCTACGTTATTCACCTATGATGTATATAAAAAATGGATTAATAAAAATGCAGGAGATAAGCAACTGGTGAAGGTAGGGGTGATATCAACTTTTGTGTTAATGGTTTTTACTGTTTTGTATGCACCTGTTATTGGTAAACTTGGAGGTATATTTTTATACTTCCAGTCTGCTTCTACCTATCTGGCAGTACCGGTAGCTACCTGCTTTTTATTCGGGATGTTCTGGAAACGAACCACCCCGGCTGCAGCATTCACGGTAATGATCGCGGGTATTCCACTGGGCATTCTGATTCAGTTTATATTAATCCCGCTTTTATTCCCGAAGGAGATGATCGCAACGTATAATCTCACCAATTTTTATGTAGTAGGCGGTATTGCACAATTTTTTTGTATTATGTTGATAATTGTAGTAAGTCTTTATACCCGGCCGAGAATAAGGGCTGAAATTATTTCCCTTACCTGGTCAAAGCAGTTGTTGAAGCTGCCCTCCCACGAAAGAAAAAGACCCTGGTGGCAATCCGTTGCACTTTGGTGGGGTATGATGGTGATATTGTACGGCGTTGTATATTATTTATGGTGGTAAGGGAATAATTTTTAAACGGATGAAATGAAAGAAGGGAATACAGTACTTAGTTTAATGGCGCATCCTGATGATGCAGAGATTCTGTGCGGCGGAACGCTGGCATGGCTTGCACAGCGCGGTTGGAAAGTGGTAATAGCTTCCATGACACCCGGACAAGCTGGTTCCACCCAAATGAATGCAGCGCAAATAAGCGCGGTAAGGCGAAACGAAGCAGCCGCGGCTGCAGCAGTGCTCGGAGGGGCATATCATTGCCTGGAATCGGAGGATGTGTTTATCCTGTATGATAAACCCACCCTCCTTAAAGTGATTGCACTGTTCAGGCAGGTGCAACCGGCTTTGGTAATTACGGCCAGCCCGCAGGATTATATGCTGGATCATGAAATTACCAGCCACCTGGCACAAACCGCCTGCATGGGTTCCACCATTCCTAATATTGAACTGGAAGAATTACCGGTTTTGCAAAAAATTCCACATTTGTATTATGCAGATGCGGTGCAGGGGAAGGATCGTTTTGGAAATGAAATTACGGGAGATATCATGGTGGATATCACTGCTGTGATGGATACAAAGGAGCAGATGTTGTGTTGTCATCACAGCCAGCGCGACTGGTTACGTGCGATCTCCAAAGTGGATGAATTTGTATTGATGATGAAAACTTTTTCTGAACGCAACGGAAGATTAATTGGTAAACGGTATGCAGAGGGTTACCGGCAGCACCTGGGCTTCAGCTACCCGCAGGATGACCTGCTGGGAAAGGAATTGAAAGAATTTATTCATTCTTTAAAAACGAAAGGATGATATCTCAACGTACGGAAAATAGTGTAGTGATACTTACACTCGCGAATGAGTTGCTGAGCGTAGAGCTGGCGCCTGCATTAGGCGGTAAATTTACAAGTGTATATAATAAGCAACTAAACAAAGACTTTCTCTGGCATAACAAATCGTTGCACCTGGAAAAAAAGTACCCCGGTGCTGACTACGATACTAATTTTTGGGGAGGTATAGACGAGCTATTGCCCAATGATATTCCGGAAACGATAGATGGTATTACGTATCCGGATCATGGGGAGTTGTGGACGACAGCGCTGGATTACAATATAAAAAAGCAACGGGTGATCCTGTCGGGCACTTTGCCTAAAAGCCGGTTGTTCTATCAAAAAACGATCAGTCTGGAAGAAAGCCTTCCGGAAGTGAAGACAAATTATATCATCCGTAATCTTTCCGGCAGTACAAGGCATTTTTTGTGGAAGCTGCACGCTGCATTGCAGATCACTGCCGGCGATCGGCTGGAGACTCCTGCCACCACTGCCCGGATCGTTTACCCCGGATCCTCACGGTTCCGGATAGCTGATGAATTCCACTGGCCGGAAATAGAGGGTATTAATGCAGCCATAGTGCCGCCGAAAGATCAAACGATGGACTTTTTTTACCTGTACAACTTGCCCGAAGGAACCATGAAAATGATCTCGGGGAAGGGTAAACATTGCTTCGCCTATCAATACGACCAGGCAGTGTTTCCCTATCAATGGTATTTCGCTTCCTACGGTCAGTTCAGGGATCATTATACGGCTATACTGGAACCGGCTTCGGCTATGCCTGTGAGCGTAAATGAAGCAGCGGCTCTGGAGCAATGTTCGGTACTGGAGCCGGGGGAGGAGATGGGTACGTCGGTAACTATTTATGCAGGTGGAGCGAGATAGGTGAATGGTGAATAGTGAACAATGTCTTCTGTCTGATACCTGGCACCTGAAAGCTGACCGCCGATAGCTCACAATAATTTAATTAACTTAAACAGCAGTATATGAAAATTGAATCAGTAGACTTTTTTTATTTAAGTATGCCGGAAGTTTTAGATATTGGTGATGGCAGCCAGGACGCGACCCTGGTACGTGTGCGTGCAGGCGGACTGGAAGGATGGGGCGAATGTGAAGCTGCACCCCTGCCTACCATAGCTGCTTATGTTTGTCCTATGTCGCACAGTGCCTGCAAGCCGGTAAAAACATCGGTGGAAGGGACAGAACTTAATACGCCCGACGATATATTAAAGATCAGCAGGAAAGTACACGAAAATAGTTTTGATTTATTACAGGCGGATCATACTTTATCGGGTATTGACATTGCACTTTGGGATTTGCTGGGAAAATACCTGAACGAGCCGGTATATAAACTGCTTGGGCACAAACAGGCCTATCCCAAAATACCCTACGCTTCTCAGTTATTTGGAGATACGCCTGAACAAACTTTTCGAAAGGCTGTTCAATCGCGTGAAGTGGGGCATCGTGCCGTTAAATTTGGTTGGGGACCCATAGGCCGGGGTACCCCGGCTGAGGATGAAGCACATTTCAGGGCGGCCCGTGAAGGATTAGGCAACGACCATTATCTGATGATTGACATCGGAACGGTTTGGGTAGAAGATGTGGCAGCAGCCAGCCAACGCCTGGAATCGCTGAAATCTGTAAATGCTTACTGGTTAGAAGAGCCCTTTGCAAATATGGCATTGGATGCTTATAGCTCATTGGCTAAATCCGGGCCTATAGTACCGCTTGCTGCGGGCGAGGGCTGTAATAACTTTGTGCAGGCTGCTGCTATGATCAACCACGCCGGACTCCGGTTCGTTCAGATTGATACGGGAAGAGTGGGGGGAATTACTGCGGCTAAAAGAGTTGCTGATCTTGCAGCAAAGAAAGGTATTACTTATGTGAATCATACGTTTACCTCGCACCTGGCTTTAAGCGCTTCTTTGCAGCCCTATGCCGGCTTCAAAGATGATATTATCTGTGAGTACCCGGTAGAGCCAAAACAACTCGCACTGGACATCACTTCCAATCATATTTCCCTCAATGATAACGGAGAGGTGGCGATTTCGGAAAAGCAGGGATTGGGTGTTGAGGTAAATGTGGAGGCTTTGAAGCAATATTTGGTCGATACTGAGATCTTCATAAAAGGGAAACGAATTTATTCAACGCCGGATCTTTAAACTTAGTGATACAATGAATAGCCTGGCTAATCATTTTGAATATGAAAAATTTCAGGATGCTATTGCGGCGTCATTTGCCGGCAGCAAGTGGATGATCCCTTTGGAATTTAAAAAACGCAGCGCAGCATATTGGCCCGAAAAACTAAATATGCCCATCGCTTTTACTGTAGGAAAGCAGGACTCCGTCGTATCTCCGGAAAGTGTAATGCGGTTAGCCAGTGTGTTGCAGATATTGGGTCGCTCAATTCTGTTGAATGTGAATGAAACAGGCGGACACGAAACGGGTTATGAGGATGCTTATGATGCGATGGCGTTTATGTGGGAGAAAGCGAATAAAAGATAAAATTATATGATAACAGGAAGATTTGATAATCAGGTTGCCGTTATTTCAGGAGGAGCGGATGGATTAGGCAAGGCCATCGCTATGCGGTTAGGCGCCGAAGGGGCAAGGCTGGCGATATATGACAACAACGCGGATAAGCTCAGGTCTGCCGTTGCTGAATTGCAGAAAGCCGGTGATGAAGTCCGCAGTTTTACAGTAGATATTTCCAATGAGCAGAACGTTGCCCATGCATATGAGGAAGTGACCGGCCATTTTGGGCGCGTTGACATTATGATAAACTCAGCAGGGATAGTGGGAGCAACCAATACCTCTATACTTGATTATTCCGTAGATGATTTCGATAAAGTATATCGTGTAAATCTGAGAGGCGCCTTTTTGATGTCGAAATATGCCTTACAGGCAATGGTGAAACGGGAGTATGGCCGGGTACTGTTGATAGCCTCCATTGCAGGAAAGGAAGGCAACCCTTTTATGTCGGGATACTCAGCAACTAAAGCGGGAGTGATAGGACTGGTGAAAGGGTTGGGGAAAGAGTTCGCTACGAAAGGGATCACTGTAAACGGGTTGGCGCCGGCGGTTATTAAAACCGCGATGAATGAGGATACGGCGCCGGAGCAATTGGCTTATATGACCGCTAAGATACCTATGGGGCGCCTGGGTACCGTAGAGGAAGTAGCGGCGATGGCGGCGTTTATTGTGTCGCCCGAAAATAGCTTTTCAACAGGGTTTGTTTACGATATATCCGGCGGGAGGGCCACTTACTGATGACTACTGATCAACGAAAACAGGTGCTAGTGCTGGGCGGCTCATCCGGTATCGGCAGAGCCATTGCACAACGTTTTGCGCAGGAGGGCTGGCGTGTGATCATCGCCTCCAACGATGGTGAAAATGCAGCCCTGGTTTGCCAGGATCTACCGGGGGATGGCCATTGCTGGTTTCTATTAGACGTGCGTTATGATGCGCAGCTCGATAATTTTGCCGACTGGCTTAAAAACAGGCAAGTAAGTATTGATGTACTTATTAACAGCATTGGCGTGTCTGAATCGTTTAAAGTTCTGGATACTGATTTTGCGGGTTGGAACAATGTACTTGAGGTAATGTTGTACGGCACGGTAAAAAGCTGCCGTGCTTTTGTACCTTTCATAACAGAAGGGGGACGCATCATTCATATCACTTCAATTCACTATAACCGCGTTGAAAAAGGTAGCTCTGCTTATGGAATGGCTAAGGCAGCCATTACGCAATTTACCCGTTCGCTGGCCCTCGAGCTGGCTCCTAAAAGTATTTTGTCGAATACGATTGCTCCCGGCTTTGTTGATACGCCTATGTCGGTTAAACGAAACGGTGAGAATGAATTGAACACGGAATGGTTTTACGACAATTATATAAAATATGACCATCTTCCCCTGAAGCGGGCTGCAAAACCGGAAGAAATTGCAGGAGTAGCTTACTTTCTCGCCGGACCGGATTCCAGCTATATGACCGGGTCTGTTATCACGGTAGATGGGGGGCTTACCATTACATTTTAGTAGGCCGACAATTTTACTTTAGCAGCCGCCGATTGGCAAAAGGGAATGCATCGTGTATTTAAGACTTGCTGTTTAACTACGATATTTTAAAGTGTCGGGCAGGGGGAGTATCTTTAGAATATATATTCATGTTGCACTTTGCATTCAGAATGGAAGGTTTCACATTCGCTGCAATTTCTTCCTTTTTTCTTATCTTCATTTGCCATTTACTTTCAGCCTTGAGACAGGAAATACCATATCAACTTGACCATGCCTTGTTTGAACGCCTCATACAGGGAGACGAAGTTGCGTTTGAAAAGTTAGTGCATACCCTGTATAAGAAATTATTCCCGTTTACTGTTTCTCTTATTAAATCAGAAAATGAGGCTAACGATGTGCTTCAGGATGTATTTCTGAAAATCTGGCTGCACAGGAGTTCATTTTCAGCTATTGAAAACCCAATGGGGTGGATTTACACCGTAGTGGCTAACACAGCTTCCAACTATTTAAGAACAAAACTCCGGCACGAACTCCGGATTAAGGCGTACCAGAGCCAGTCTGTAGTTGCTGCTGGAATGGAAGAACAGTTAGATGCCAATTTTACCCAGTCGCTCATTGATGAAGCCGTGAATAAGTTACCGGCAAAAAGAAAACAGGTGTTTTTGCTGAGCCGTAAGGAAGGACTCTCCCGAAAAGAAATAGCAACCCGCCTGAACGTTTCAGAGAATACGGTACGCAATCAGCTTGTTGAGGCATTGCAATTCGTAAGGGAGTATCTAACACAAAGAGGAGGCTTGACTGTTCCTGCCATATTGATTTTAATGGAAATGCTGTGAGGAAATAATTTACGCTAATAATACATCAGGATAATTTTATTCATCCGGGTTCTCTTTCACACCAATCAACCATCCCGCTCCGCTGGCCCAGCGCCGTTGATAAAAATATCTTTTTCTACTGATGGTACGATATGCACTGGTGCGGTGTCAATCCCTATGTGAAAGACAAACTTAATTTTGACTATTTATTGCAAAAGCGACTTAGGGATACCCTTTCTAATGAAGAAAAGGCACAATTGCTTGAAGCATTGAATGACCCGGAAAATGTGCAGAAACTTAGCGGTATTGTTGGGGAATTGTTCCATAAGGAAGTTTCGGAACTGTTGGTATATGATGAAGCAAAGTTGCGGGAAATGGTACGGATCATTGTAGCAAATGATGGCCGATCAATGGATTTATTTGCTTTGAAAGAAGGCGATCAGAAAACGGAGGCAAGCGGTATAGATGCGGCTAACGATAAAGAATATACGATAGGCGGCGGTAGTAAAAGCCGTTTCCTGAAGACTTCGTGGATGCGTTATGCTGCGGCTGCAGTGCTGTTAATAGGAACAGGCTTCTTTTACTATAACATAAAAAGAGACATTCCTGAGCAGCAGACCACCGTTACGGCGCCCATGCATCCAATGGATGCAAACGATGTGCTTCCCGGCACTAACAAAGCGGTGCTTACCTTAAGCAATGGAAAAAAAGTAGAATTGAATGATAAGGGTCAACAGGTGATTACCGATGGTAACTTAGCTATTCGTATCAGCGATGGTTCTTTGGCATATAGTAAAACGAATGAAGTAGTGTATAACACCATGACCACTCCCAAAGGCGGGCAATATAAATTACAACTGCCGGATGGTACCAGCGTATGGCTGAACGCATCCAGCAGCATTACTTACCCCACCGCTTTCCCGGGAAACACCCGCGAGGTAACGATTACAGGAGAGGCCTATTTTGAAGTAGCTAAAAATCCCGCAAAACCGTTTATGGTAAGAACTTATGAAGATGAAATTACGGTAAAAGGAACTTCGTTTAATGTAAACAGTTATGACGATGAAGCGGGCGTAAAAACTTCACTTTTAGAAGGATTGGTGCAGGTGAATGGTATGTTGTTAACGCCAGGTAATGCATATATGGGAGGCGAAGTAACCCGTACGGATGTAGACAAAGACCTGGCATGGAAAAACGGCGTATTCAATTTTAACCAGGTAAAACTGAAGCAGGCAATGCGGCAAATTGCCCGCTGGTATGATGTAGATATAAAATATGAAGGCAATGTTAATCATATTGAATTAGGCGGAGAGATAGGCAGAAACCTCACACTACAACAGGTATTGAACGGTTTACAGGACAAGGATTTGCATTTCAGATTGGAAGGGAAAATGCTGACAGTATATTAATTAAATAGCAGTGGTAAGTCGCAGGTGTCTTGTTCTGACAACATTGTGACTTCGTGTATTCGTGGCAAAAATTAAACATTGTATAAATAAAAATCCGGGCTCTGCTCGCAACAGAAACCCGGCAAAAAGTTTCAGGCTAAACTAATAAATGCCGGATCAACAGACAATCTATTCAATAACCCAAAACTGAGCAAAAGTATGCAATTCATTGCTTTTAACCACCGGTGCCGGGGCATCCGTGGAATTTTATCCAAAACTTTGCGCATCATGCAATTAACCACTGCGCTGCTTTTAGGGATCTGCCTGCAGGCTGCAGCCACCGGGATTGCCCAAACCATTACTTTTTCCGGAAAGGACATTCCCATGGAAAAAGTGTTTACGGTAATCAAACAGCAAACTGGTTATTTTGTAAGTTACAAATCCGGTCAGCTTCGCAAGGCAAAACCAGTTACTATCCAGGGCGATAATATGCCCTTAGAACAGTTTTTAAACGAAGTGTTCCGTAACCAGCAATTGGATTATTCCATCGAGGAAAATACCATCTTCATTAAATGGAAGAAGGAAATCTATCAGATTATTCCCCTGGAATCCGTTTTAGTCACTCCCCATCCTCCTGCCGATATCAGCCTGAGCGGCAGGGTAACCAACGATCAACAGGAACCTTTGGAAGGGGTGAGCGTAGCCGTCAAAGGCACCCAAAACGGTACCACCACTAATGCAGACGGCAGATTCCTGTTATCTGTTCCTTCTGCCAACAATGTGGAGCTGGTTTTTTCATTTGTAGGTTTTGAAACACACACAGTAAAAGTAGGTACTCAGGCAGTATTCAATATTATATTGAAAGCTGTTGTTGCGGGCTTGGATGATGTGGTGGTAGTGGGATATGGAACACAGAAGAAAACATCACTTACAGCAGCCGTCTCCACATTAAAAGGGAACGAACTTATAGCGATACCCACTACCAACCTAAGCAATAATCTTGGGGGCAGGGTTGCTGGTATCATTAGTAAGCAAGGCTCAGGAGAACCTGGCGTTGATGGCTCAAATATTTACATAAGAGGAATTTCCACGATTGGTGCAAACCAGCCTTTGCTAGTAGTTGATGGTGTTCCTCGTAACTTCCAAAACTTAGACCCCAACTCAATTGAATCCTTTACTATACTTAAAGATGCCGCTGCAGTGGCCCCCTATGGGGTAGCTGGAGCCAATGGTGTTATTCTGGTAACAACCAAAGAAGGAAGGAAAGGTGATCCGAAAATAATTTATAATGGCTATGCAGGGTTTCAAAACCCAACGAAAGTACCCGATTTTGTAAACGGGTATCAATACGCGCTATTAAAAAATTTAGCTGCTGAAAATGTGGGACTCCCAAAGCCCTGGTCAGATGAGGCATTACAAAAATTTAAGGATGGTAGCGATCCGGACAGATATCCTCCTTACTATGATCTATGGGGCGACATAATGACTAAGAACGCGCTTTTAACTACTCATAGTTTAGGTGTGTCGGGAGGAACAGATGTGTTCAATTATTATTTTAATCTTGGCTTCCAAAACCAAAAAGGAATGTGGCCTTCAACATATTCAAGAAGATATAACTTCAATTTAGGTATTGACGGAGACATCACCCCTACTACCAATCTTTCAGTCAAAGTAATTGGTATTAATAAGTTCTCAACTTACCCACCGACGGATGTTGATGGATCAATGTCATCATCAACCACCAGGGTGTTTGAACTAATAAAATATGCTCATCCTGATTTCGGGCCCTTAATTTTCAGTAATGGGATGTATGGAGCACCTGCTGCAGCGGCAATATTCAACTCGGGTCACAGAGATATGAATTCAACAAGTGTATTTTCACAAATTAGTTTAAATCAAAAAATACCCTTTATTGAAGGATTAAAACTTACTGGAAGAATTGCTTTTGATCCAACCTTTGGCTCCCATAAGAATTGGTCCATACCCGAACACATGGCAAGCATTGACGTAACTCAGGTACCGTATGTAATTACTGACGGATTTCTGGGCAAGACTAAACCTGCTCTTACTGAGAGCAGAAATGAATCCATTCAACTAACGTATCAGGCTGGGCTTAATTATGAAAATCATTTTGGAAAACATGGAATAAATTTCACATCGGTCTTTGAGGCTATAAAAAGAAAAGCATCTTCTTTAGGAGCTTCGAGGAGAAACTACAGCTTATATATTGATGAAATAAGTATGGGTAGTTCTAGCAACGTAGATATGACAACGGATGGCAGCTCTTCAGAAGCCAGCCAGGTTGGGGTGGTATACAGGCTATCTTATGATTATTCGGATAAATATTTATTAGAGTTTAGTGGACGGTATGATGGGCACTATTATTTTGCGTCAGGGAAACGCTTTGGATTTTTTCCTGCTTTTTCTTTAGGATGGAGATTGTCCGAAGAAAAATTTATAAAAGATAGGTTATTGTGGTTGAATAATCTTAAAGTCAGAGCATCCTATGGTGAGGTTGGAGCATTAGCAGGAGGGCCATTTCAATACCTGAGCACTTATGGGGTGAGTGGGCCAGGTTATGTTATTGGTGGGAGTGGAGTTCAAATAGTCTATGAACGGGCAGAACCCAATCCAAATATAACCTGGGAAAGGGCCAGAAAAACGGATGTTGGAGTAGAGGCTACACTTTGGAATGGATTGTTAAATATTGAAGCAGATTACTTTTATGAAAAGAGGTCCAATATGTTGATTGCCCCAAATGTGGTTACGCCATTAGAATATGGAATTGGTTTAAGTCAGGTAAATAGTGCTATAATGGAAAATAAGGGCTTTGAGTTATTTCTTAGCAGTCAATATAGACTAAATAAAAATGTATCATTCAGCCTGAGTGGTACATTAACCTATGCAAAAAACAAGGTGTTGCAAATATATGAAAGTGCAACTACATATAACAATGCAAACAGAAGAAGAACAGGTCGTCCTCTCGGAACTCAGTTTGGCTATAAAACAATTGGCTATTTTCAGTCCAGCGATTTTGATCAGGGAGGTACTTTAAAAGCTGGTATTCCAACCCAGCCCTGGGGAAAAATATTTCCCGGAGATTTAAGATATCAGGATACTAACGGGGACGGAAAAATAACACCGGAAGATCATGTGCCGATAGGAGACCCAAGTAATCCAGGAATAATTTATGGCTTTTCGCCAAGTATTAGGTATAAAGGCTTTTCCATAGACATTCTGTTCCAGGGTGTAAGAAATACAAGCTACTATTTTGAGGGTTCGGCAATGTGGCCATTTTATAATGGAAGGTCTGCCTATATACAAAATTTTGATTATTGGAAACCAGACAATGCGAACGCCGCATTCCCAAGATTGACTCCGGTTCCTAATGACAACAATGTGCAATTCTCCTCAAAATGGATGTATAATGTTAGCTACCTGAGATTAAAAAGCGTAAAATTTAGCTATGATTTCCCATCAAAGCTTATTAATAGGGTTAAGCTAAACAGGGCGCAGATATATTTGAGTGGAGAAAACATGCTTACGTGGTCCGGATCTTATGTTAGTAATTTTTATGACCCGGAAAGTGTTAGCGGAGGTGGTTATAATTATCCTCAACAAAAAATACTTTCCGTGGGATTACAACTGACTTTTTAACCTTAATACTGAGATGAAATGAAGAAGATATATCAACAAATAATTGGAAAATGTATAGTAATTTTTTCTTTACTCATTTTCGCGTCATGTTCTAAATTTCTTACAATAGAGCCGCGAGGGCAGGTAGGCGATGAAACCTTGTGGAGCAGCGAACTAAATGCAGACTTATTTCTAAATAATATCTATTCCGGGCTGCCAGGAACATTTGGCACTTATGATCCGCCAGAGAATTTTTCTGATAATGCAATGAGTGCACACTCCTGGGGGTTTTCCACTACTACGATAAAGACCGCTATTTATACAGCAGATAATGCACCAACTCAATGGGGTCATTATGCAAACATCAGAAAAGCAAATATATTTATTGAAAAAGTAGGTAATAGCAATCTTGATGCGAAATGGAAAGAAAAACGACTGGCGGAAGCAAGGTATTTACGCGCATATTATTATTCTCTGCTATGGACAAACCACGGAGGAATACCTGTTATTACCGATATCCTTAACCTGGGCGAACAAGGCGACGAAGTTTTTCGATCAAGAAATACAGCTGAAGAGACTTTCCAATTTATTAGTACCGAATTGGAGTCTATAAAAAATAGCCTACCTGTATTTGCCGAAGCAAGCAGAGCAAGCAAAGGTGCAGCACTCGCGCTCAAAGGATGGTGTGAATTGTTTTGGGCCAGCCCATTATATAATCCAGATAATGATCTCTCACGTTGGAGCAACGCGGCTTCAACCTACAAGGAAATAATTAATTTGAATGCCTATCAGTTATTTCCTGAGTACAACGCACAGTTTATGGAGGAAAATAATTGGAACGTTGAAACGATATTTGCGAAAGCTTATTTGGGAGGCACAGCGTTGGGTGCAAGTCGCGAAGGCTTACAAGGCACCTGGATAGTTGGAGGTCAGCAACTTTCATGGAGTGGAGTAGATCCATCTCAGGAATTGATTGATGAATATTTTATGGCTAATGGCTTAGCCATTGATGCTCCGGGTTCAGGTTATAACCCTCAAAACCCCTACGCGAATCGTGAAAAAAGATTTTATGAATCAATCGTGTATGATGGTTCGGTTTGGGCTGGATCCGAGATTATAATGAAACAGGGAGTAGGAAGTAGAAATGAAACTGATCTTGCATCAAAGAACGAATCGACAAACACTGGATACTATATAAGAAAAGGCTTAGATCCAAAGTATGCGATAAATGGACCCCACATGCAAAGTAGTGCTAATTACATCATCTTTCGTTATGCGGAAGTTTTATTGGCGTATGCCGAAGCGCAGAATGAAGCTACCGGACCAGACCAATCTATATACGATGCTATAAATGAGGTTCGTGACAGAGTTGATTTACCCCCACTGGCAAATGGACTAACTCAGGAAGAGTTGAGAAAGGCTATACATCAGGAAAGGCGTGTTGAAATGGCATTTGAAGATAAAAGGTATTTGGATTTGATTAGGCTTAAATTAGCCGAAACTAAGTTGAACGGCCACATGCATGCTATGCTCATTGCGCAAGAGGGAGGCGTATGGAAATATAAAGTAATTCCAGCTACTCAGGGCGAAATGGTATTTCATCCTGAAAAAAACTATCTCTGGCCAATTCCCCAGTCAGCTATGGATCGTAATAAAAATTTAACACAAAATCCCGGATACTAATTATTGTTTTAACTGATGTAGTGCCGCAGCATTCAAAACGTAATGTAATAGAAATGATACTGGAAAATATATTATATATTATTATCAAAACAAAATGATGCAGGGAAATACTTATGATGCAATAATAGTGGGTACCGGAATCAGTGGAGGCTGGGCTGCAAAAGAATTATGTGAAAAAGGTTTGAAAACTTTGGTTCTAGAGCGGGGTAGAAATGTAGAACACATAAAGGACTATGATGATATGCTGCCAAATTGGGAACTTCCTCACCGTGGCAGGATTACAAATGAGGATCGCACAAAAAGTCCGGTTCAAAGCGGGGTATATCTTTATAATGAACGCTCTAAGAAATACCTTGTGAATGATACCGATAATCCTTATATACAGATTAAGCCATTTGAATGGGCGCGGGGTTATCAGGTGGGAGGCAGAAGTTTAATATGGGGGCGGCAGAGTTACCGAAGAAGTTTTCTGGATTTTGAGGCCAATGCCAAAGATGGTTTTGGGACAGACTGGCCGATAAGATATAAGGATATTGCGCCCTGGTACGATTATATAGAACCGTTTGTGGGAATCGCAGGCTCAATAGAACGGCTGCCTCATCTCCCCGATGGTAAATTTCAACCGCCGATGCCGATGAATTGTGTTGAAAAGGAAGTAGCAACCAGGATCAAGGACAAATTTGCTGATGGCAGAATGATCATTCATGGGCGCACTGCCAACTATACGGAGCACATGGGAGTCGGGCGTGGAAAATGCCAATACAAGGGCAGTTGCGGATCCGGTCATGCTTGTTCTTTCGGGGCCTATTTTTCCAGTAATTCAGCTACTTTACCTGCCGCTTCCAAAACGGGTAAAATGACATTGAGACCCTATTCCATGGTGCAGGAAGTGTATTATGACAAAGAGAAAAAAAGGGCAACAGGAGTACGGGTGGTTGATACAGAAACAATGCAGCAATATGATTTCTTTGCAAAAATAATTTTTCTAAATGCTTCCACTTTAAATACAACTGCGATATTGTTGAATTCAAAATCTGAGGTTTTCCCCAACGGACTTGGCAATAGCAGTGGTCAGTTAGGTCACAATTTGATGGATATGCCTTATGGTATGGGAGCTCAGGGAATATTTGAAGGCTTTGAAGATAAGTTCACTTTCGGCAGTAGACCAACGGGTATATTTGTTCCTCGTTTCAGAAACATTAATGACGCAACGGAACGTAAAGATTACGTTCGCGGATTTACCTATCAGGGTGGCGCCGGAAGGGGAAGAAGTGGAGGTTCAGGATTTGGTAGAAATTTTAAAGAAGATTTAAAAAAGCCCGCGGAGTATTGGAGTATGGCTATTACCGCCTGGGCGGAGCATTTGCCCAATTATGAAAACAGGATGTATTTACATGAGGAGAAAAAGGATAAATACGGGATGCCGGTTATATGTGTGGACTGTGAGTTCAAAGAAAACGAGAAGGCAATGGTAGCTGATATGATGAATAGCGCTGCGGAGATTCTCGAAGCGGGAGGACTAAAAAAAGTAGAAACATATAACCGGAATAAGATACCTGGTTCGTGTATTCATGAAACAGGTACTGTCCGCATGGGAAGGGATCCTAAAACTTCTGTCCTGAACGGCTGGAATCAGATGCACGATGTCCCCAATGTTTTTGTAACGGATGGTTCTGCTATGTGTTCCTCAGGTACAACTCCGGGTCCATCCATTACTTATATGGCTTTAACTGCAAGAGCAGCAGATTATGCTGTTAAAGAATTAAATCGTAGAAATATTTAAATTTAGCTGAATGAATAGAAGATCATTTATCATATCGGGAAGTAAAAGTCTGGGCGGTATCGGCTTTACGCTATTATTACCATTTAGTAGTAGTGGAGGTGATATCCATTCATTTAATACGCTGTTTTCAACGGAAGAAGTTCGTTTGATGAATGAGATTGGGGAGGTAATAATCCCTGCTACTGGTACACCGGGAGCCAAAGCCGCTAAAGTAGGCGAATTTATTGCGGTTATTGTTGAGGATTGCTATTCTGAAAATGAAAAAAGAGAAGTCAAGGATATTCTGGTGAAAATTAATAGCGTTAGCAACAGTACTTATGGCAGAATCTTTTTGAGATGTAAAGAGAAAGAAAGAGTGGATTTGATTTCTAAAATGGAGAAGGAATATAAAGGCTATACAACATTAAAAAATCTTATTGTATCAGCTTATTTATCCTCAGAGATCGGGGCAACTCAATTCTTTAAATACCATCCTGTGCCTGGAAAATATGATGGATGTACTAGCGTCAGACCGTGGTAAAAATTAGGAAAAAATGAATGATCAACTGAACCGAAGGCGTTTCTTAAAAATGGCTGGACTGGGAGGCGTGGGTATTACTTCCGGAACTTTTAATAATTTGGTAGCAAGAAGTAATCCGGCAGGTCAATTGAAGGAAGAATTGGATGTGACCAATCAAAGAGTAGATTGGAATTTGTTTGATGCGAATTGTATGCTTGGCCGCCATTTGAAACTTGGGCCGGATGAGCTGCACACTGCAGATGATCTGTTGTCTGAAATGGATCATTATGGAATTTCTGAGGCGTTGGTTATTGACAGCCTGAGCCGGGAAAACCATCCTTTTGATGGGAATCTTCGAATATTGGAAAAAGCAAAAACAAATCCCCGCTTACACAAAGCCTGGTCTGCTCTTCCCAGCCTGTTTGAAGAAACCGGAAAGTCGCCGGAGAAATTTGTCCAGGAAATGGAAGCCAATAACATTCGGGCTCTATTTCTTTTTCCCAATCAGTACTTCTTTAATTTATCTGATTGGTGTATAGATAAATTGATTGAACCATTTGCAAATCGCAGAATACCCGTATTTATCAATCCAACGGAAGCCAATGGCAGAGGTAGCTCAGATGCTACAGATTGGCATGGCGTTGTAGATTTATGCAAAAGATGGCCGAATTTACCGGTGATTATCAGCGAAGGTCGAATCCGACGATCTCAACGGTTGCTCTACAAAGCCTTTGACAGTTGTCCCAACCTTCATTTAGAACTCAGTGCATATTGGCTGCATAGAGGAATCGAATATATAACTGAACAATGGGGATCCGACCGGCTTCTTTTTGGCTCAGGTTGGCCAAAATATGGACAACATATGACTTTGGTCAATCTTACTACAGCGCAAATTAGCGATGCTGATAAAAAGAGAATTGCCGGGGGGAATTTGAGAAAGCTGTTAGGTTGGAATAGTCCACTTCCAAAGATACAAGTCAATTTTCCAAATCCGCAGGATGAATTCGTAGAATATGGGTGCACTGGTATCAGGGCGAAAAATATGACTTTCTATGACGTTCATGGACACCTGGGAGAGTATAATGCTCATTATCATGTACCGAATTCAAAAATTAACAAAATAGTTGAAGATTTGAATTATTACGGTATCGAAAAGGTATGTGCATTTAGTTTTTCCGGTGTTTATAGTGATGAGAAATTTGGAAATGATATTGTATCCGACTCAGTTTTAACCAATCCAGATAGGTTCATCGGATTTACTTTGTTGAACCCTTTGCGTGGGAAGGAAGATATGATTAAAGAGCTTACACGGGGAGATAAGATGGGATTACGGGGAATAAAACTTATTCCTACCTATCAGGGTTATCCGGTTGACGGCGAGTTGATTGATGTGGCATGTCAATGGGCACATGATCACAATCAAATAATCATCAATCACTTTTGGGGTTCAGCAGATCAAATGGAGAAATTGTTATCAAAGTATACAAATGCCTGTTTTGTAACGGCTCATACTACTATATCATATGCTGATGTAATGAAGAAGTACCCAAACTTATACATATGTTCGGTTCCGTTATTAACTCCCCGTGCTTGTGAAGAAGTGGTAAAATTAATTGGTGCAGATCGCTTTTTATTTGGAACAGATCTGTTGGATCTGCCAATAGGATGGGATTTGGGCCCAATACTGTTTGCAAGGATAAGTGTTGAAGAAAAGCGATTGATTCTGAAGGAAAACCTCAAACGAATATTATTAAAATATAGCCTTAAATGAGGCTAAATTCAATTTTTAAAAGTAGAATTTTAAAATTTATAATTATGAAAACGATATTCAAAAAGCAGGTTTTGATATTTTTTTTGTTAAGTTTTCTAATATTATGCACGTACCAAAGCCTTGCCCAGGAAAAGCCATTTAAATGGCCTAATGGAAAAAGAGCGGCCCTAACCCTTAGTTTTGATGACGGTCGCAACAGTCAGGTAGATATTGGTATCCCGGTTTTTGACCAGTATGGGGTAAAAGCTACTTTTGTGGTAGTACCCTCTAATGCAGAAAAAAGAGTAGATAAATGGAAAAGAGCAGCCTTAAACGGACATGAAATTGGTAACCACACGGTGCAACACCCCTGTTCTGGAAATTTTTCCTGGTCGCGGGAAAGGGCGCTGGAGAATTATACAATGGAGAAAATGAGAAAGGAGTTAGTGGACGCCAATCGGCAGCTTGAAACGCTATTGGGAGTTAAATCAACGGTTTTTGCCTACCCTTGCGGATCAACTTTTATTGGAAGAGGAACCAATACAAAAAGTTATGTTCCATTGATAGCAGAGCTATTTGTAGCGGGCAGAGGCTGGCTAAATGAAACGCCAAATGACCCTTCTTTTTGCGATCTTGCACAATTGACTGGCATGGAAATGGATGGGAAAGATTTTGAGCAGATTTTGCCGCTAATAGAAAACGCTAAGGGTACAGGAGCCTGGCTTGTGCTAGCTGGTCATGAGATAGGTGGATCAGGAGGCCAAACTACAAGAGTAGAAATGTTGAGGAGATTGATCGAATATGTTCAAGATCCAACAAACGGTATCTGGATTGCCCCTATGGGCGAAATTGCCAGATATGTTCAAAATCAAAGAAATATTTCAACCATTCCTATAAAATGATCATCGGGTATTTCATCATGGTTCTTGGAGGAATGATATTTATTATTAACGAGTTGAATCAATTTTGAATGGTGGAATCCGGAAATAAATAATTCATCAACCCGGCAACATCACGTTGTCAACAAAAAACTACGCCATTTAATAGTAACCGATCAGTCCGAAAATATCTAACTTTCATTCTTTAGTGCAGTAGTTTATGGAGATTTTTTTGTGACCCTTCCCTTATTGTTACTGATGTATGATTACTAACTATATCGTTATCTAAATTTTAAGCTGAATAAGGTAGGTCACCCTCCATATTTAAAAAAATAAATTACTCAATAATAGTGTCATCAGACTATTGTGTGGAATAGGAATCCTAAAAATTATGAAGAGAAGAAATTTTATCAGGAATACCTCTTTGCTGACAAGCGGCTCTTTGTTTTTTAAAAATTCATTACAGGGTGAACGGTTGAATTCTGAGAGGATAAATCAAAGAGGAAGAAAGAGAATTAACGGATATTGATGTCTTTGCTCCATCCTGTGTTGGCGTGAATGAAAAATTCAGCATTGGTATCAAAATTAAATGTCAGCCCTTTTTTACCAATTGGGCAGTACGCTGGGAAAGAGTGGAGGGCGCCATTGACGGCCCGTTCAATAAATCTTCGAGAGGAACCACCTTTATGGATAACGTTTTACCCGAATGGGATGGCCGCGTTAAAATTTCCGGAGATGAGGGTTTTCAGGGACTCTCTTCTTTTTCGTTTTTAAAAAAGAGAAATACCCTATATGGTAAAAGGGCTATCGGGAGATTAGAGCATTTCAGTTTTAGCTCTTCAGGCTTCAAATATGTACGTGTTGTGGATCCTAAAACAGGTACAGAGGGTATTAGCAATCCGATTTATGTAGATGCCTCCGGCACTAAGGAAAAATTGTTTTGGGGCGATTTGCATTGTCACAGTATTTTCGGTGATGGAGTTAGGGCGCCGGAGGAGCTACAAATGTTTGCGCGTGATGAAACCTTTCTGGATTTTTTTGCACTAACGGATCATACTGAAATATTAAGCAATGGACAATGGGAATATTTTAAGCACATAAGCAATCAGTTTAACGAACCTCACCGTTTTGTATCGTTCAATGGAGGTGAGTGGACGAGTATGAGCAGGGAGTTTGGAATAGGAAAATACGGGCATCATAATTTTATATATCCCGGTAATGACGGGCCGATACTCAGAAGTTCGGATCCCGACCAGAATACCCTGGAAAAACTCTTTGCCATAACCGAAGAACATGGAGGTATTGTAATTGCCAACCATCCCGGATCTGCAGGTTGGGGTTCCAACTGGAATCACAGATATGATGATGAAGTGGTAAGACTTGTGGAAACCTATAATGGCGGTTCGCACGAAATGGATTCTGGCCCCGGCCGTATCTTCAAGAGCCAAAGAATTAAGAAACCCAATGAGGGGAATTTTGTAGCAGATGGTTTGAAAAAAGGAATAAAAACAGGAATGATCGGAACCGGAGATACCCATGACGGAAGGCCGGGAGATCATTTGCATTCCCTTCAAAAAACGCCGGGCTATAGTGAAGAATTGGGACCCGGACTTACCGGTGTATGGGCGGAAGATCTGACCCGCGAATCAGTGTTCCGGGCTTTGTACAACCGAAGAGTATATGCAACCACCAACAACAGAACCTGGCTAAAATTTTTTATCAACGATCATCCAATGGGTTCAGTGATTTCATCCTCCGGAAAATTGAATTTTAAAATAGTAGTAGCAAGCAATATCAAATTTTTGAATATAGAATTAATAAAAGACGGTGAAGTAGTAAAGCAATTCCACCCTAATGATGATAAAGTATTATGGAATTTTCAGGAAAAAGGAAGCAGTAAGCCAACCTGGTATTATGTACGATTAACGTTGAAAAATGAACATTTAGCCTCCTCAAGTCCAATCTGGATTGAAAGATAATTTTTAATTTCATTCTTTAGTGCAGTAGTTTATGGAGATTTTTTTTGTAATCCTTCCCTTATTGTTACTGATGTATGCTGCATATAAGGGTTTTAGCGTAATACTATTTGCGCCCTTAACTGCTTTACTGGCAGTTTGCTTAATCAATCCATCATGGGTACCTGCTTTTTTCTCCGGTATTTTTATGGAGAAGCTGGCAACATTTGTAAAGTTGTATTTCCCTGTTTTTGTGTTAGGTGCAATTTTTGGAAAAGTGATTGAGTTGTCGGGCTACGCAAAATCTATTGCCCATTTTATCATTAATACCGTTGGAGAAAGTAAAGCCATGCTGGCAATCGTTTTAGTAGGCGCTCTGCTAACATACGGCGGCGTTTCACTTTTCGTAGTGGCATTTGCGTTATATCCGTTTGCATCCGAGCTTTTTAAGAAATCTAATATTCCTAAGCGGCTTATTCCGGGAACCATCGCCTTGGGGGCTTTTACTTTTACCATGGATGCTTTGCCGGGTACTCCGCAAATCCAGAATATAATACCCACGGCCTTTTTTAAAACCAATACCTGGGCGGCTCCGTGGCTGGGACTAATCGGTGGTCTGTTTATTCTTGGAGTGGGTATGATGTACCTGGAGTGGCGCAGAAGAAAAGCAAAAAGTGCCGGAGAAGGATACGGAACAGGGCATATTAACGAACCTGATGAGATTGCTTCAGATGCTGTTCCTAATGCTTTGCTGGCAGTGCTGCCATTGCTGCTTGTGGGTGTGTGCAATAAATTATTCACATTCTATATCAACAAAAATTATGGAGTAAGTTTTGATTTTTCTGCATTAGGTATTGATGGCATAGCTCCTGTAGAAGTACAAAAAATGGCAGCTATCTGGGCTGTAGAAGCTGCGCTGGTTGCCGGAATTCTCGCCGTATTGTTGCTGGCCTTTAAACGGGTAAAAATGAATATTAAACACCAGATTAATATCTCAATCGGAGGCGCATTGCTCGCCACGTTAAATACCGCCTCAGAATATGGCTTCGGCGGGGTTATTGCTGCATTGCCAGGCTTTAAACTCTTAAATGAAGCCCTGTCATCAGTAATTAAAGACCCCCTTGCCAATGAAGCAGTTACTATAACTACTTTAGCCGGTATCACTGGTTCAGCATCCGGAGGATTAAGTATAGCGCTAGCTTCCATGAATGAAACATATCTGGCTTCCGCAGCCAAAGTGGGAATTACACCAGACGTTTTACATAGAGTGGCTTCAATGGCAAGCGGCGGAATGGATACGCTCCCACATAATGGCGCCGTTATCACTTTACTGGCAATAACCGGATTAACACACCGTCAGTCTTATGGTGATATTTTTGCGATGACACTCATCAAGACGGTAGCGGTAGCTTTTGTGATAGGAGTATACTACTCAACTGGAATAGTGTAAAAAAGGAGGTGCGCAGTATCGGGAGCCTTTAAATTAAAAAAGTCTTCGTATCTCAACCCTCTTAAACGATCATACGACTGATAAAACCTCAGTCAAATAGTACATCTGTAGCTGGTGCGGTGTTATTTATATTGCGTGGAGAAAAAAATATTTTATTGACTATTCAACGCAATAATGAAAACACTTTCGAAAGGCACCCCGAAAACATAGTCGGTATAAAGAAGACCTTTCGTCTCTATTATTTAAAATGGTAATCTTAATGCATAAGTGTAAAACAGCCGGTAAGGCAATTCTAAAGATTTTATATCCGGTATGGAAAAAGCGTGTACATATTTCTATATGCTGTCTGTTCATCTGCAGTGCATGTATTCTGCCCTCTCCCACCCATGCCCAGCTCAAAGCCGCCGTTGTTAAGATTGATATTACGCCTGCCGATTCCCAACACCTGCTCGGATACCAGGAGCGAAAATCCAACGGAGTGCTGGATCGTATCTACCACAAAATAGTAGCGCTTGATGACGGTACAACGCAATTTTATATCATTTCATCGGATGTATGCCTTTACTCCCCTTCGGAATATGACAAGGTGGCCGCATTGCTGAATAAACGATACGGAATAAACCCGTTAAACGTATGGTGGACTGTTACGCATACCCATTCTGCGCCGGAGTTTGGCGAAACGGGATTATATGGAGTTTATATGGGAGACCGGATACAACATACGGTAGACGCGGACTATACGGCAATGATTGAACAGAAACTGATGGAAGGTATTGGCGAAGCACGCAGTAAACTTACTGAAGCCCGGCTGAGTGTGGGCTGGGGATTTTCGCAAGCTAATATGAACCGAAGGGCAATTGATGTGAATGGTAAGGCCACGCTGGGTATGAATCCCGATGGGCCGGTAGACAGACGTATAGGGTTATTGCGTATTGATAAGCCCGATGGTAAACCGATGGTGCTGATTGCGAATTATCCCATACACGGCACCGTTATGAGCGGGGCTAACCTCAGGATTAGTGGAGATGCTCCCGGTGTTGTGGCTGAATATGTAGAAGAAAAAATCGGCGCACCCATGCTTTTTATTAATGGCGCTGCCGGCAACCTGGCTCCTATCTACAGCGTATATCCCAATGCTGCGGCAGGCCATTTGGGCGAGTTCCGGGTACTGCTGGGCGATAAAATATTAGAGGCAAACAGTAAAATAAAATACCCGGTTGATGAAGTAAAGCTCCGGGCAGATGAAATAGTGGTAGAAACGCCGAAAAAACAGGGACTGGCATGGTCTGCTGATTTGAAAAAATACGCAGATATCACCAAATCGGGCGATACACTCGTTCGCCTTCCTGTTCGTTTCCTGAATATTAATAAAGATATTGCCATTTGGAGCGCTCCCCTGGAGTTGTTTTGTGAAGTAGCTAATGAAGTGCGCAGCCGGTCTCCTTTTCCATACACTTTTTATTTCGGCTATACCAACGGGTGGTTTGGGTATCTGCCTACCGCGGCAGAATGGAAACACGGCGGTTATGAAGTAGAAACAGTGTCGACATTTACTCCCAGTGCGGCAGGTCATCTTACCGAGTCGGTAGTGGATCAACTGCAGGGAAAGATGAGGATGTCGCAGGTAGTAACAGAAAAGTCTACCCGGAAAAATAAATAGTATAGTTCTATTTCACGCAGAACGTGCAAAGGAGGAACATTCGCAAAGAAAACGCCACTGGCTAAATCACCCTTTCGGGAATACCAGTACAGCTATGTTTATATAGAAAGTACTGTTGTTGAAGCTACGGTAGTAAAGGAGCTAAATCAGGGCGTTCCGGAAAATGGACGTAATTATTTTCCGGCGGCTTTTTGGTTACTTTTTTCCGGAAAAAAGTAACAAGAAAAGAATATACCAATTGTCAAATTTGTCTGTAGCAATTTTAAAATTTCAGCATAATACTATGTTTCATTTTTTCAAATCCCTGCTAAGTTGTTTTTTATTCTCAATTTTAGTACTCGCTTTAAGTTGTACCCAACGTTCAACAGACTTGTCATCCGGTGCTGTAAAGGCCGAAGATGCCCTGGCAACCATGCAGGTGGCAGACGGATTTAAAATTGAAATGATCGCCGCCGAGCCGATGGTTACTTCGCCGGTAGATATGGAGATAGACGAATACGGACGCATGTTTGTAGTGGAGATGCATGGATATCCAT
>CALKHN010000005.1 GCA_937991535.1 uncultured Sphingobacteriales bacterium | reverse complement strand
ATGACAATACAAAAGCGTGCAGATGGTTCGTGCCTCACCATGACAATACAAAAGCGTGCAGATGGTTCGTGCCTCACCATGACAATACAAAAGCATGCAGATGGTTCGTGCCTCACCATGACAATACAGTGGTTCCTGTAAGTCTAACAAATCGCATTATACTTTAGGTTCCCATCCCGGCTCGTATTCCCTGCTCCACAACTGCAACGCGGCTTTGTCGTTCAGGATATGTCCGTTCTTTGGATCCGTTTGCAAAGTGCGTCCTGTACGCTGGGCAATATTGCCCAACTGTACCAGCAAAGTACTCTGGTGCCCGCCAATAATATCCGAACGCAGGGGAGCGTCATTGCGGATGGCATCAAAGAAATTACGAATGTGCAGTGCGTCCAGCGCCTGCGCCGGGCTCGATAAATTGCGGGGATCAATAAGATCATCCTGTTTTACTTCTTTTATGAGTTTGCCCTTCAGGTCAAATACTTTATAGGAATTTCCTCCTTCAATCAACAGGGATCCTGTTTCCCCGTAAAACAATACGCCAACAGAGCTGCCTTCCACCGGCTGGCCGTTACAACTGCGTCCTTCCCACGAGATCATGCTGTTGTTTTCGAATTCAAGGTTAATCACCTGGGTATCGGGTGTCTGCCAGTCGTCGGCATAACGGTAACGACCACCTGCCGAGCTTACTTTCACGGGATAATCCACTTTAAGTCCCCATCTTGCAAGGTCAACCATGTGTGTGCCGTTGTTGAGTGCCTCACCGGTGCCCCAGTTCCAGAACCAGTGCCAGTTGTAATGAATGAGGTTATCCTTATAGGGTTGCCGTGGCGCCGGGCCCTGCCATAATTCGTAATTAAGCCAGGAAGGTACAGGCACTTCTTTTCCTTTTCCGATAGAAGCGCGGTTATTGGAATACCAGGTTTTGGCAAAATAGGGGCGGCCGATTACACCGTTGTGCAATTCGGCGATCGCTTCCATTACTTTGGGCCAGGAGCGGCGCTGGTTACCCATTTGCAATACCCTGTTGTATTTTTTTTGGGCGGCTATCAGTAATTCACCCTCGTTGGGATTATGACTACAGGGTTTCTCGAGATACACATGTTTGCCGGCCTTGCATGCCAGCAGGGCGGCAGGTGCATGCCAGTGGTCGGGTGCTGTAACAATCAAAGCATCCATATCTTTATTTTCCAAAGCCTTCCTGAAATCGGGGGCAGGCTTTGGGCGTTTGTTTTGCAATTTTTCAATCGCTGCAATGCATTTATCCGCTGCACGGGTATCCACATCCGAAACGTATACAACCTCGCATCCATCCTGCATGGCAAAATTGCTGCTCACCGCTAACCCCCGGCTGTTAACACCCATAACGCCAACGCGTATGCGTTCATTGGCGCCCATGATGCCTGCATAACTTTTAGCGCTAAAGCCCGGCAACATGCCACCTATTGAAAAGGCCGCGGTTCCTGTTATTGTCTTTTTGATAAAACTTCTGCGTGAATTCTTCATGATCATATTTTTTTTCAAATACGGTGAAAGTACATTTTTAAAATCTTTACAAACGTTTGAGTGTTTTTATCGGTATTGTAACTGTGAAGAGTCTCAAATCTCAAATCCCAAATTTCAAATCATCGCCGCTCTCCGCATCATCTCTTCCAAACTAACCGGAACGCCTCCTTTGTTTTTGCTTTCATCGGCTGCTTCCATAAAAGCGCATATTTCCAGTGTTTCTTTGCTGCTTACCGGTGGTATTCCTGTTTCAAAAAATGCAATGATTTGTACAAGCAATGCGTTGTAGCCGTCGAAAGGTCCTAATACCGTGGTTGCATTTTCACCGAACACGGTTCCGCCATAACCGCTTTTCCCTGAACGTGTTCCGCGGAATGTGCCAATGCGGCCATCTTCCCAGGTGCCTGCTACCACATCTGTATCGTTTGTATGGAGCCGTACTACCTGTTTACAACCTGTGCCCATTACCGTATACAGCGTTTCTACTCCATGAATACCGTACCAGAACAGGTCAGGATGTGTTTTTTCCAAATGCGCGGGACTATAGCAGTCGGCGCCCAGCACCTTGCCCACTTTACCTTTGGCTACTTCCTGAGCGCTTTGCATAAACCGCAGCGAAGAAGAAGAGAACACCGGTACTTTGCGTTGCTCCGCAGCTTTAAATATTGCCACCGCATCTTTTAAAGAAGCCGCAACAGGTTTATCAATAAACACAGGCTTACCCGCCTTAATCACTTCTAACGCCTGTTGCAAATGCAGGCGTCCGTCGTTGGTTTCCAGCAAAATAAAATCTGTTTTTTTCAGCAGCTCTTTTATTGAGCTTACTATTTCCACTCCCAGCTTTTTTACTTCTTCCGTATATCCCGGGATCCTTTTTACAGATGATTCAATATCGTTGCTCCCCTTTGGGTAGGCTGCCACTACTTTGTAACCTTTTAATTCAGGAGCGGACCCGCTGGCATTAAGCGCCTTTGTAAAAGCAATGCTGTGAGAAGTATCTAATCCTATAATGCCGATTCTTTTTTGCGGGGCTCCGTCCTGTGCGTATAAAGACGATAAACTGCCGGATAAGCCCAATCCTATACCGCCGGCAACGGCTGTATTAATGAAACTCCGGCGACCATATTTTTTTTCCATGGGTGATTGCTGTATTTTTTAAGAAAGATCAATATTTACTTATTACTCACTTCTCACGGGCATTCAGCCGTCAGCAGACAGCCTTCAGCTAAAGCATACTAACGATGAGCTGATAACTCCTTTTTATTTCTCTTACCTCTCTTACCTCTCTTACCTTCTTACTTCTCTTACCTCTCACCACTTACCACCTTATTCGCTTCCGCAAAATCAAGGTATTGCTGCCAGTCGTACAAAGTAACATCGTGTTTACCGGTTCTGATATGGTATCTTATTTTTTCTCCTACAGGAGTATTTACCGCGGGCATTTCATTTACTGATAGTCCTTTTAATTTGTACAGCGCATAAACAGGAGACGCATTCTTTGCCGAGAGAAACTCACCTTTGGGGTCTGCCCATTTGTCGTCTTCGGCACTGGCAACATACAGCGGACGGGGAGCTATAAGTGCTAACAACATATGCTGATCAACGGGTAACATTTCGGGGTGATCGTTATAACTTTTGTACCGCGCAATAAACCAATGCGGAAAGCTGGTATTGAGATTGCGGATGGTTTCTCCGAATATCCTGCGAGAAAGCGCTGCTCCGCCTTCACCCGAATTATTGGAGATCACAATGGAAAAGCGCTGGTCGTTGGCGCCGGCCCACAAAGCGGTTTTACCCAGCCGGGAATGGCCGATCAGTATGGTTCTTTTGGCATCCACTGCCCCATCCGATTCAAGATAGTCCTGCATCCTGCTTAGTCCCCACGACCATGCCCCAATAGCGCTCCATGCATCCGGTGCTATATGCAAAGCGTCTTTCATGGTAGTACGGATGCCTTGTTTCCAGCCCTCTTTATCATCGGGTTCAAGGTCGTAATAATGCGCGGTGGCAACGCCATATCCTTTATCAATTATTTCTTCCAATGGCCAGCGTGAAGCAGCAGAACCTCTTGAATTTTCAATGGCTTCGCTGTCGGTCATTTGCTGGTCTTTCTTTCTGAGGCGCCTGGCGGGTTTAATCGCCTTATCTGTGTCAATGGTATGATTGCCGCCAAAATTCAGTCCCGCAAATACTGCTACCGGTTTATTTGTTCTGGGCAAATACAACAGGAGGTCCATCGAAGGGGCATTATCTCCTCCGGTAAAATAAATAGTGACTTGTTTCCGTATTGCTTTTCCATTTAAAGCTGTTGAATCTGTTTCTGTAAGCTTAAAATGCATGCCTGCGGGTTTAGCCGGTATTTGTCCATATACGTTATCTGTAAACAGTTTTAAAATATATGGTCTTTGTTTGCGTTCCCAATCCTTAACTGTTGTGACCGCTTTCCCATTGGGGGAAATCAACGGATCGGGCAGGGTATAGGAAGGAATCGCTGATTCGTCATAATTGGTTGGAGGACCCTGTGCGAAGGATAAGCCATAGCTGAAAACAACGAGAACGACAGAGATGAATACTGATTTCATATGGAAAATATTATGAGTTAATTACGATATACCACGGAGACACAAGGACACCGTGATGCACGGAGTTATACCGCGATTTTTCAATTATCAGAGCGATTAAACCCTCTTCCTTTATGCCACCGTGCCGCTGTGGTTCAAAACGATTATTTGAACAACAGCAAACATGAATGTAAAATAAAATTGAATGCCTGCCAAACAGGTTTCGTAAAAGATTGTCGCCTTCAACTGATAAACCCTTTTTTTGATTATCTTTATCCTTGGTGATTTCATACCTGAAAATAATATTTTGTTGCAGAAGTTTTTGCTTGTTTAAATATGAAAAAGAAAGTCCCCGGGAAAATCGTCCTGCTCATTGGTTTACTGGTTATTGTAGGGTTCTTTTTTATCAACCTGAGTGCTGTTGATAAGCCTGATTCTATAGCGAAGTTGGATAAATCACTGCCGGCGCATATTGATTATAACCTGCATGTTAAACCGATCCTTTCAGACAAATGTTTTTTATGTCATGGCCCAGATAAGAACCAGGGGCAAAAGGCAGGCTTGAATCTTTCTACACGGGAAGGAGCTTTAGCGGCATTAACAAGCGGTAAACATGCTATTGTTCCGGGTAAACTGGGGAAGAGTGAATTGTATCATCGTATCACAACAACCGATGAGGAAATGATGATGCCCAAAAAAGGATCGAACCGGGTGTTGACGGATTATGAAAAAGCAATACTGATCAAATGGATTGAACAGGGCGCCGAATATAAGCCGCACTGGGCATTTATTGCACCGCAAAAAGCTGCTGTTCCTGAAGTGAAAAATAAACAGTGGGTTAAAAATGAGATAGATGCTTTTGTATTGCAGAAGCTTGAAGAAAACAACTTACAACCTTCGCCTGAGGCAGATAAAGAGACTTTGTTGCGGCGGGTAACATTAGACCTTACGGGCTTGCCACCTACTATAGAGGAAACAAATGCTTTTATTGCAAATCAGGCACCCGATGCATATGAAAAAGTGGTGGACCATTTGTTGCAGTCTCCTCATTATGGCGAAAAAATGGCAGTAGACTGGCTTGATGTTTCCCGGTTTGCCGATACGCACGGTTATACAGTTGACCGCTACCGGCCGATGTGGCCATGGCGCGACTGGGCGATAAAGTCTTTTAATGAAAACATGCCCTTTGACCGCTTTGTTACCTGGCAACTTGCAGGCGATTTGCTGCCCAATGCTACCCGCGAGCAGAAGATCGCTACCGCATTTAACCGCAACCACGCTCAAAATATGGAAGGCGGTATTGTTGATGAAGAGTTCAGGAGTGAATACGTGGTTGACCGTACCAGTACTGTAGGCACGGCATTAATGGGATTAACCATAAGCTGCGCCCGATGCCACGATCATAAATTCGATCCGGTATCTCAAAAAGAATTTTTCAGTCTCTATAGCTTCTTTAATAATATTGATGAAGCGGGGCAAATATCATGGGACAATGCCATGCCGGTTCCTACGCTGTTGTTAACAGACGCGAAACAGGATTCCATTATTGCTTATCTCAGTAAAAAAGAGAACAACCTGACCGCTGAGCTGAATACGATTGCTGAAAGTGAAAAAGCCGGTTTTGAGCAGTGGAAATTACACACTGCCAATACCATTCCCTTTGATTTTAAAAAAGGATTGCAGGCGCACTTTACATTTGATAAGCTTGTGAAGGGCGTTTTCATAAACGAAGCAAATCCTAAAGATAAGGGTGTAACGATTGATCCGGTGCTGGTTCCCGGCCGTAAAGGCAACGCATTCAAATCGAATGGCGATGATGTGCTGAAGCTGGGGGAAGTGGGCATCTTCAACCGCTTTCAGCCTTTTTCCATCGGCGTTTGGATTAATATTCCGAAAGACCTGAGCAAAGCTGTGGTCTTTCATAAAGGCAGTGGCGATATCACCTATAATTTCCGCGGCTATTTTTTAAATATAAAAAACGACAAAGCAGAAATTTTAATGGCGCATACCTGGCCATACAATAACATGCTAAAGGTGAGCGAAGCACCGCTGCCAAAAGAAAAATGGATACAGCTAACGGTTACTTATGACGGCTCAGGCAAAGCGAAAGGGCTAAAACTCTTTATGGACGGAAGTGAGTTAGCCATGATAACGGAAAAGGACAACCTGTATAAGGATATTATGTTCACCAACGGGGAGCAACCAGGGCTGCAGGTAGGCGCCGACTGGAGGGGAACGGGTTTTAAAGATGGACTGGTAGATGAACTGGTGGTTTATGACCGCAGCCTTAGTCCCGCTGAAGTGAATGTACTGGTACAGCGGCAGGCAGGCAATCCCGACCCTGGGAATATTGCTGATGAAGATCTGTCCCAATATTATTTTTCAAATATTTCGCCGGTATGGCAACAGAAAGCGGCTGGGCTGCAGCGAACAAGATTAGAAAGAAATGTTGTTACGGAAAACATACCCGAAATAATGGTGATGGAGGAAATGAAGCAAAAGAGAAAAGCGTATATTTTGGAAAGAGGCGTATATGATAATTATGGGGAGGAAGTGCAGCCCGATGTGCCGGCAGCCATATTGCCTTTTGGAAAGGACCTGCCAAAGAACAGGCTGGGTTTGGCGAAATGGCTTATGGATCCTCAAAATCCCTTAACCGCAAGGGTGGTTGTAAACCGTTACTGGCAAACCTATTTTGGAACAGGGCTTCAAAAAAATGCCGACAACTTTGGCAACCAGGGTGGTATGCCTTCTCATCCGGCATTGTTAGACTGGCTTGCGGTACGTTTCAGGGAATCGGGCTGGGATGTAAGGGCAATGCAAAAGCTTATTGTATTGTCTGCTACGTACCGGCAATCGTCCTATACTTCACCTGAGCTGCTAAAAAAAGATCCGGAAAATATATTACTGGCCCGGGGACCCGCCTTTAGGTTAACGGCGGAAATGGCGCGCGATGCAGCTTTAACGGCGAGCGGATTGCTTGCTCCTGCTATTGGCGGACCCAGTGTAAAGCCTTATCAGCCGGAGGGGGTATGGGCGGTGAACAGTGAAGTATACCAGCAGGATACAGGCTCCGCTTTGTACCGCAGAAGTTTGTATACCTTTTGGAGACGCACCAACCCTCCGCCATCTATGAGCACTTTTGATGCACCAATGCGGAGCAGTTGTACAGTGCAGCGCCAAAAAACAAGCACGCCATTGCAGGCGCTGGTTTTGCTGAACGACCCGCAGTTTGTGGAAGCTGCAAAAGTGTTGGCCGAAAATGCGTTGACGAATGACAATACGGTTGCCGGAAGGATATTGTATTGTTACCAGGCATTAACCACGCGAACGCCTTCGGCAAAAGAAATGGATATTCTCGGAAATTTATATGCAGCCCAATATGAAAAGTTTAAGAAACAACCTGCCAAAATGAATGGATGGTTAAGGGCAGGGGAACATAAAATTATGCTGAAGAAGGATTTACAGGCATTGGCTGCAACAACGGTGGTAGCGAGTACCATTATGAATTCCGATGCATTTATAACTAAAAGATAACGGTTTGCCATAAACGAAATGATATGAACAAAGAAATTGAACAGCTTGTAGCCAGTCATCTCAACAGGCGGTCTTTTCTGTTAAAGGCTTCATTGGGATTAGGCTCCGTGGCCCTGGGGTCGCTTCTGGCAGGGCAGGATGTATTATCGCATAAGGCAAAAGCTATTGTGGATGCCGGCGGTATAACCGGCATGCCCGATATACCTGCAAGAACGAAAAGGGTGGTGTATCTTTTTCAGAGTGGCGGTCCGTCTCAGTTTGAAACATTCGATTATAAGCCCCTGCTTGAAAAAATGCACGGGCAGGATCTACCCGATTCCGTTAGAAAAGGGCAGCGCCTTACGGGCATGAGCGCACAGCAATCTGCATTACCGCTGGTAGGCTCCTCCTTTCAATTTGCGCAGCGCGGGCAAAGCGGCGCGTGGGTAAGCGAACTCATGCCTTATACCGGGGCGGTGGCAGATGATCTGTGCTTCATTAAATCCATGTATACCGAACAGATCAACCACGACCCGGCTTTAACTTTCATGCAAACAGGTAACCAGTTGGCAGGCCGGCCCAGTATAGGATCGTGGGTGCATTACGGACTGGGGTCTGATAATGATAACCTGCCCGCGTTCATCGTGCTGGTTTCAAACAATGCTCCAAAAGATCAGCCATTATATGCCCGGCTTTGGGGCAACGGGTTCCTTCCATCAAAATACCAGGGTGTGCAGTTTCGTTCCGGCGCCGATCCTGTGCTTTATCTCAATAATCCCAAAGGATACGAGGCTGCCGACCGCCGGGAGATGCTGGATGCTTTGAAAGCATTAAATCAATCCCAGTCTGAGGCCTTCGGTGATCCTGAAATTGGAAACCGCGTAGCGCAGTATGAAATGGCATTCCGTATGCAGGCTTCCATACCTGAGATAACGGATATGAGTGATGAACCGGATTGGGTGTTTGACCTGTATGGCCCCGACGCGCGTACCCCGGGTACATATGCAGCCAATTGTTTGCTGGCAAGAAGGCTGCTGGAAAAGAATGTGAAATTTGTTCAGTTGTATCACCAGGGATGGGATAATCATGGCAATTTGCCTTCCTCGCTTACACGGCAGTGTGAGGCCACAGACCAGGCATCGGCGGCATTGGTGAAAGACCTAAAACAAAGAGGCTTATTAGATGACACCCTGGTGATTTGGGGAGGGGAATTTGGCCGCACCAATTATTCGCAGGGAAAACTCACCAAAGACAATTATGGCCGTGATCATCATCCCCGCTGCTTTACCATGTGGATGGCGGGAGGCGGTGTGCAGCCGGGTTTAACCTACGGTGAAACCGACGATTTTGGTTATAACATTGTAAAGAACCCGGTACATGTGCACGATTTCCAGGCTACATTGTTGCATTTAATGGGAGTAGATCATGAAAAACTTACATTTGAAGCAGAAGGAAGAAGATACAGGCTTACGGATGTGGAAGGTAAAATTATAAAAGCGATCATTGCATAAATCTTTTAATTATTCCTATATGGCAGTCCATAAAAATTATCCCCGGAGAAAATTTATTAAAAAGACCTCGCTGTTTGCCGGCGCAACTATTGCAGGATTTAATATCATAGGCAAAGCCAGCCCGGCCGGTGATACTATTGTTGGGCATGGAAATTTCAGGTACCGGGTAAACAAAGCATGGGGAAACCTTGATCCTGCAAAAACGCCGGTGCTGGACTGCCATGAAATGGTAAATGATTCAAAAGGCCGCCTGGTGATGATCACTGATGAAGTAAAGAACAACATTATCATTTACGACAGATCAGGCAAGCTGCTTGATACCTGGGGCACCCGATATCCCGGCGGACACGGACTTACCTTATCTGCCGAGGGAGGCGAAGACTTTCTTTTTATTACCGATTGCGGGTACTTTCTCGGAAAGGATAATAAATGGCAATCGCAGTCGGGCAGTGTTTTTAAAACCACAGCAGACGGGAAGCTGGTATTTGCATTAGGACATCCGGCTACCATTGGCGTATATAAAAAAGATGAACCCTTTAAACCTACGGAAACAGCGGTTGCCCCCAATGGTGATTTTTATGTTGCAGACGGATACGGATCGGATTATATTATTCAGTACGATCACAACGGAAAGTACATCAGGCATTTCGGTGGACATCACAACAGCAATGCGGAACACAATCTGAATAATGCACATGGTGTAGCTGTTGATCTGCGTGATCCTGCATCGCCCAAACTGATCTGCACTTCGCGTAATGATAACGCGTTTAAATTTTTTACGTTGGATGGACGCTATCTTGAAACGGTTAAATTGCCCGGAGCCTACGTATGCCGCCCGGTGCTGGATGGTGAAAATATTTATGCCGGCGTATGCTGGTCTAATTTCAGAGACACCGGAAAGATGGATGGCGGCAGATCGGGATTTGTTACCATACTGGATAAAAACAATAAGGTAGTTTCCAATCCCGGAGGAACACAGCCCGAATATAAAAATGGTGTGCTGCAGCCTATGTTTGCAGACGGCAATATTTTTTATCATGGTCATGATGTTTGCGTGGATGCGGATAAGAATGTATACATATGTCAGTGGAATGCCGAAAAAACCTACCCGGTTAAATTAGAGCGGATATAGCAAATACTATTTTAGAAATGCATACAGACTGGTCATTGTTTTTTGGCAGCTTCCATCCACTGATCGTTCATATTCCCATTGGTGTTTTATTGTTTGCGGCATTGCTGAATGGTATAGCGGCGTATAAAAAAAATAAAGCGCTTGAATTTTCCGCGGGACTTGCCCTGCTGGTTGGTTCGCTGGGCTCCGCACTGGCGGCAGTATCGGGGTATTTCCTTTCTGCCGGCGGCGGATACGATGCGGATGTATTGTTTTGGCATCAATGGATTGGCATTGCTGTTGCGATCCTCGGTTTTTGTGCATGGTGGATTAGAACCAATCGAAGAAAGGACATTCTTTTTCTAAAAACAAAGCTTAGCACATGGCTGCTGTGTTTGTGTGTGTTGTTAATTATTGCAGGCGGTCACCTCGGTGGTACCCTCACACATGGAAACGGGTACTTAACGACGCACATGCCCTCTTTTCTCAAATCTCTTTTTCCCGCTTCGCCCCGTGAACCGCAGCAAAAACTTCCCCCGCAGCTCGATTCGGTGCGGATATATACCAACATCATTCAGCCAATACTTCACGCCAAATGTGTGAACTGTCATAATCCGAACAAACAAAAAGGCGACCTTGTGTTGCATTCAGCCGAAGGCATTGTGAAAGGTGGTAAAAGTGGCAATACCCTTGTGCCCGGCGACATTGACAAGAGCGAACTGATATACCGCCTAACTTTGGATCAGGATAATTCTAAATTTATGCCTGCCAATAACCAGCCGCCACTAACTACTGTTGAGTTAGGATTAATGAAATGGTGGGTAGCTTCGGGCGCTGATTTTAATAAAAATATCGCTGAAAGCAAATTAGATGAAAAGACAAAATTTCTTTTCGCTTTTTATCTTGGATTTGATGAAGAAAGCAATAAGGAGATTGTTTTGCCTGAAGTAGCTCCCGCCGATCCCGGTATCGTTCGGCAGCTAAAGGAAATGAAGCTGGTTGTTCACTCTTTAACCGCGCAAAGTAACCTGCTGGATGTTTCTTTTGTAATGGTTCAGAAAAGCAGTCCTGAACAAAAGAAGAAAATCCTGCAAAAACTTTTATCCCTAAAAGAACAGGTGTATTACCTCGATGTAAGCAATTGTTTGCTTAACAATGAGGAAATGAAAATGATTGCCGGTTTTCCAAACCTTAATAAACTGGAATTGCAAAAAAACAATCTTACAGATGAAATCGTTGCACCTCTGGAAACGCTGACGCAACTGGTTTCTTTAAACATTGGGCAAAATGCCATTACCGATAAAAGTATTGCTGTGTTTAAGCAAATGGAAGGCCTGCAAAAGATCAATCTCTGGCAAACGGGGTTTACGGAAGAGGGAATAAGAAAGCTGCAGGACGGCGGGGTGGCGGTGGAGTGGTAGGGAGATAGTGAAGGTGAGAGGTGAGAGGCGAAGGTGAGAGGTGAAAGGTGAGAGATGGGTAGGGGTAAACCTGGAAGAACCAAATTACAAAAGACAAGAACCAAAGAAATATCAAATCTAAAATCTTAAATCTGAAATCCGAAAATGGCTTTTAGCCATGAGAAAAATGGAGCATTAGTCGTGTCCTTAGTATTTACCCGCTGATAGCTGATCGCTGACCGCTGATAGCACAGTATGAGACATGCGTTACAGCACCAACTGGTTAAATAGCTTTTCCAGCGCTTCTTTAGGATTTGTACAAAAACCGGGGTGAACCTTAGAGCTTTGTACAATGGTACTTCTTGTTGCCGTAAGCCAGCGAAAGCGGGAAGCCATATCTAATCTGGCGATAGGTCCGCCATCCTCGGCGCCCATACAAATCCTTTCAAACGAACGAAGATGCGCTTTTACCTCTTCTATATCTGTGTTGCCGGACAATGCGCGCAGGCGTTCCTCGTTCAAATGGAACATGCTTTGCAAAAACTTTTGTTTGGAAGCGTAAAGAATAACACCAACATTCAGAAATTCTTCACGTTCCACCCTGGGCACGATGCGAATAACGGCGTACTCAAATAAGTGATTGTCTTGCATGCTGCGCTTCTTTTACAAATATTTCTGAATGATGAAGTCGTGTTGTTAAAAATTGAATATATACCTGTTTTTTTTCAGTTGCAGACCCGGGTGATGATCCTGTTATCAACCATTCATCCGGAATAAGCTCAACAATAGAACGGATCCGTTCGGGGGTTAGCATAGTACGGAAGGTTTCATTTACGGATTCCAGTTCGCTTGCCCACGGCAGTAATACATGATCTTTAACCTGGGTGAAAGGCCGTAAGGCCTGTTCCTCCCAATTATCCCAGGAATGATGGAAATAAAGAGCGGCCCCATGGTCAATCAGCCATAATTCTTTATACCACATCAGCATATTGGTATTGCGGGATGTGCGGTCTACGTTGGTTATAAAACTGTCTAACCAAACAATCCGGGAAGCCAGATTTGCATCAATTTTTGTAACAGCCGGATCAAAAGCAATAGCGCCCGAAAGATAATGAAGGGCAAGATTAAGTCCCTCACTGAATTTCAGCAGGTCCTGTATTTCTTCGTCAGGTTCTGTGCGGCCAAAAGCTTCATCAACATTTGCAAAAACAATTTCAGGCACTTTCAATCCCAATGCACGGGCAATTTCGCCACCCAACAGTTCGGCTATAAGCGCCTTAATGCCCTGACCTGCTCCACGAAACTTTAGTGCATATAAAAATCCGTCATCGGCTTCGGCAACAGCAGGCAAAGAGCCGCCTTCTCTTAAGGGCGTAACATAACGGGTTACATTAACCGTTCTTAATGGTACTGTTGTATGGCTCATTTTGCAAAATTTCCCGTTTATGTTTATCTCCTTATCAGTAAAACTTTTAACTGTGAAAGGATGACCGGCCGGAAAATTAGCCATTTTTTATCTTTTGAGTGTAGCTATATATTATTGTAAACAATTTTTAATGTTTTATGAATACGCTTACATTTGGAAAATGATATTACCTGCACATTTTAAGGATATTTTTGAACCTGCTCTGCTTGAAGAGATGGAAAGCAAAACGGAAATAAAAACAGTTAAAGCCGGGACTACTATTTTAGATGTGGGTCAGATTGTAAGAATAATGCCGGTTATTTTATCGGGCTCCTTAAGAGTTTCGCGTACGGATGAAGAAGGCAGGGAAATTTTGCTGTATTACATAAATCCAGACGAAAGTTGTGCTATGACTTTTACCTGCTGTATGGAGCATTTTCCCAGCGAAATAAAGGCGGTGGCGGAAGATGATACGGAATTCCTGGCAGTGCCTGTGCAGGTAATGAATGAATGGCTTACGAAGTATCCAACCTGGAAAAGCTTTGTAATGAAAACCATTCGAAGCCGTTTTAATGATATGCTCAGAACCATTGACCAGATTGCCTTTCAGAAATTGGACGAACGCCTCGTTACCTATCTCAAAGAAAAATCAAGAGCAACGGGCTCAACGCTGATTAACCTTTCACACGAACAAATAGCCACTGAGCTCGCCACTTCACGCGTAGTAATCTCCCGTTTGCTTAAAAGACTGGAAAATGATAAAAAAGTGCTGCTTTACCGCAACCAGGTAAAGCTCCTCAATGCATTGTAATACGGAACTTTAACCTTCAATTGCCAGCGTATGAAATTGATATGGCTGTTATTAACCGTTTTCAGTTTGTTTTGTACAACAGGTTGCAGGTCGCAGCAAAAGCGGGTAGAGGAAAAATTAGTAGATGACACAATATACACTTATGGGGATCCTTCTGCGGGTGGAACGGGGAAATATTACATGGGCAGGGAAATAGCCCATGTGATGAGCGCGGCAGGGTCGGCATGGCTGGAAAGAGAAAGTCGGCCAAAGGAGGAAAATACGGCACTGGCTATTGCAAAAATGAATTTATCACCGTCAGCAATAGTTGCCGATATAGGCGCAGGCACAGGTTATTATAGTTTTAAATTGTGTGAGAAGTTGCCGCAGGGTAAAGTATATGCAGTGGAGATCCAGGATGAAATGATTACCGCACTTGAAAAACAAAAAGCGGCCTTGCGTAACCGTAATGTAGAGATAATTAAGGGCAGCGTGAAGTCGCCTAACCTGCCCGATCGCTCCGTAGATCTTGTCATCATGGTAGATGTATACCACGAACTGGAATATCCGCATGAGATGTTGCAATCCATAAAAAAGGCATTAAAAAAGAACGGAAAATTTTTACTGATCGAATACCGGGGCGAAGATCCGGCGGTGCGCATTAAACCCCTGCATAAGACCACTGTTGCGCAACTCAATAAAGAATTATTGGCCAATGGTTTCAACTTGTATTATAAGGGCGATTTCATGCCCCTGCAGCATTTTCTGCTGTATGAAAAGGAATAAATTGCATTGGCTTATACTGGTAAATTCAATTGTTTGTTCAAACCTTTTCCTGAAAAGATTCGTATACTTAACAATAGAAGAATGAAAAGTATAGGTGCAATGGTATGTATTTGCGGTTAAAGGCTGAATACTTTCAATAGATAATGCATGTGCTTTAGCAATAATGTGTAATTCGCGTTACATATAAAACCGATTTGGCTTAGTTTTTGAAACATCTGAAATGATTTGTCACGCAGGCCAGGAGCCATCCTCTATAATTTTGCTTTTACATTAAATACAAACTGCTGTATATGCGATTTGGTTTACGTTGCATCTTAAAAAGTTATGTATTCCTGTTTGCGCTTTTTGCTTTTTCCTGTAAAAAGGAAATGGACCAGCCTGCTCAGCCCGACCGCGGGATAACCGGTGAATGGATATTTATGTCGAACACGGTTTCAACTGAAACGATTACGACATATACTGTTGACAGCATTGTGTATAAAAATAAATTAACCGCCGATTATATCACCTACAACAACAACGGGAATGTAACGGTAACCGAAGGCAATATAGCGGGTGCTGATCTCAGGTTCGATGTAATTACAACTGCTTATTTTTCGTTTTATGCGGGAGACGACAATAAGGAAGACAGCATAGAAATGCCTTTCACCAAGTATATGGATTCGGCCTATGGGTGCCAGAAAACATTTCAACGAATAGGGGAAGATTCAGTGTACTTTCCAAACGGAATTATCATGCAGTTGCCTGATCTTAACGGAGATGAAACAACATCAATGGATCGGCCCCAGGGCGGCAGTATAAAGCGCTTCGACAATTCATTATTAATAACCACTTCTTCAATACGTGATTCCTCTTATGAGCAAGACGGTACAACCTATTACCTCACGAAAAAAGAAAAAGTTGATATGGCTTTTGAGCGGAAGCCCTGATTTTGTAAACTTGCTTTGCTATACTTTTCCCGGTGAGGGGTGCACCCATGGCTCCCGGTAGGGCCTTTGTAACAGTTTCGTAGCTTCCGCGTCATCCACGATTATTTTTTTTACAGGGTCGTAAACCAATGGGCGGCCCAGTTTCATGGAAAGATTGGCGATAATGCAGCTTGCCGTAGAAATATGTCCTTCCTCAATATCGGCTACAGGCCTGGTTTTATTGTCAATAGCTTTCAAAAAGTCCAGCATGTGTAATCGTGTTGCCGGAGCCGCATTCAGTTCAATGTCGGGTTCTGTAAGGTCTTCGGGATATTTTTCCTTTTCGTATACCACATCCTTATGTATTTTTTCGCCCTTTCCCTGGGGTATAAAATCGTATTGCATGGTGCTGGCACACAGGGTTCCTTTTTCGCCGTACAGTTTAAACGACCAGGGATATTCCGGGTCGGCGGGAGTGCCCCAGCTCCGGTGCTGCCACACGCAGTTGAGCTCGTTGTATTCAAAAATGGCCGACTGCGTATCGGCTATATTGCTTTTGCCCGCTTTGTCAACATATATACCCCCGGTAGAACTGATACGGCTGGGCCAGCCCAATTTCAGCATCCACCTAACGGTGTCGAACATGTGAATACACATATCACCCATAATGGCGTTGCCGTATTCCATGAAGGTGCGCCACCAGCGTATATGCGGTAATCCGTCATAAGGACGCATGGGAGCGGGACCTGTCCACATTTCGTAATCAAAAAAGCCGGGTACCGGTTGCACAGGTGGATTACCGTTATTGCGCATATGGTAATAGCAGCACATTTCTACATGCGATATTTTTCCCAAAAGGCCGGCATCCACTATATTTTTCTTTGCGTCAATCAAATGCGGTGTGCTTTTGCGCTGGGTGCCCACCTGCACCACGCGGTTGTGTTTGCGTGCAGCGGCCACCATGGCTTCTCCTTCCATAACGTCTACGCTTATGGGCTTTTGTACATACACGTGGGCGCCGGATTGAATGGATTCAATGGCTTGCAGGGCATGCCAGTGATCGGGAGATCCGATCAGTACGATCTCTGGTTTTTGCTCTGCCAGCAGCTTACGGTAATCGCCATACGTAGCCGGCTTTTTTTTATTTGACTGTCGTTTACTCACCATCTCTGCGGCTTTCTCTAATTGGTGTTTATCCGGATCGCACAATCCCACTACTTCTACCGGCGCCACCTGTATCAGCCGGAACAGGTCGCTTTTGCCATACCACCCGGTACCGATCAGGGCTACCCGCCGGGGTTTCGCTGATGGTGATGCTAAAAAATCCATGCCATTGGCCTGGAGAGAAGCGAGGGCAAGGGCTGCGGAAGCGCCGCGGATAAACTGGCGGCGGTTAAAGTTGTGCTGGCTCATATAACAAGTATTAGAAGTAAAAATGCAATAGCTTAAAGATAGTAAGCTTTATGGTTTTTTCTTCACTTGCTACTGGTTGTAATTTATTTTTTTCCAGGGGTTTTGGGTTGAGAGGAATTTGAAGGAAGTAAAAATCTGCTCCTGTCATTTTGAACAAGTCGCCCGGTTAGGGGTTCAGTATAATTTTACACGCGTGAAAAATCTATAAAGGTGATACCCCACTCCGCTCCTGACATTTTGAATAAGTCAAACGATTGTGGAGTTGAGCATATTTTTACACGCTTGAAAAATCTTTTGTTCCGCCGGATAGTTCCAGGGGTCTTCATGGAAATGGCGTGCGGGCTGCCATGAGAGCCAGGTAATAGTCGTAAATGATAGAATTTGGATTTCATTCACTGGGTTCATGTTAGCGCAGGTTTTTGCAGATTACCCGTAAACTACAGGTATTCTTCTCCCAAATTTTATGAAGCAGCAATAGATTATTTTGGATTTATCACCCACTATGGGGTTTAACTGTTTATTCTCACACATGTCGTTGGTGATGCCTCCCTCATTATCTTCTCACGAACACCAACAACGGCGCCAGTTGTAGAAGGCTTTACGAAGTTTTCAACTTCGTATTTGATATGTTCTTCCGGGACTGCGTCCGGGTGATACAATTTTACCGGATCGCCAACAACAGCCGGAAATGGTAAAAATGAAAAGGACCGCTATTGGCCAACTTCTATGTTACGTAAACGATGGTTATAAGGAAGAAGTCTATATCAATTATTTATTCTTCTAAGAATCTTATCCTGCTCAAGTAAAGCAATAAATTTTTTTACTGTTTTTTCTATTGACATGGAAATGCCATATTCACCATATGCTTTCATGTTCGCTCTCCATACAGGTCGCTTTTGTGCCTTTTCAAATAATCTCAAATCAAAAGTGCCTGCCATAGAGCCTCTTCCGGTTCCAAAGCCATATCTGCCGTCAATCAATGCTTCTGTTTGCTTTATGATCATTACAGCATCGGACTTATGGGCATTAATTTTATCATCTATATCTTTTTGTGTTTCTAAGGAAAGTCGTTCCTCCACATATACTTCCACGTTTGTGTTTCTTTCTGAAATAGCGTATTTGATTTTTTCAGCAAATCCTTCGATGAATTTATCAGCTCTTGGAGATCCGCTAATGAGTATAAATATTCTGTCATAAGGACCTTTTACACTATTGCTTTCCCCGGATTCTATTGAAGCAGTTGCACAACCACTAAAAAGGACAATGATTAGCCCGGCGCATAGAAGTGTAGAATAATTTTTTTTCGTATCGGGTATATTTAGGGTTAACACAGTAAGGGATTTAAAGTAAATAAATATTTAATGATGTAATAAGATCGGAACAAAAAATTATCAATCTATAACTTATTTTTTCTTTCTTTATTGCTCCCTGCAGAACGCGCCGCTATCGCGCTATACGAACTTCCCAACTTTGTATTTGTTATGTACTTTCGGGACTGCATCCCCGTTAGCAAAATTCAATAGCAATCGCCCTGAGGCGATAATAAATAAATGCGTGGCGAAGCCTGCCTGACGGCAGTTAGGGCACCACGCGCTGCCTATATATTTCATTTCTCAATTAATTTTATTCCTTTTTTTCGAAGGGTCTCGAAAAAGAATGGATAGTTTTTATCCACTATATTAAAAAGGACTTCCTTTTTCTTGCCTTCGTTTTTATATACTAGCCATGAAAAGAACATATTAGAACTAAGTCTTGCAGTTGAATGTTTTATGTACAGTATGTTTTCCAATCTGACAACTTCAATCCTTTTTGAAAAATAGGGTCTGAGAATAAGATTTTCATCATTAAAGGAGATATCTCTAAAGCTTTTTAGAACAAAATACTCAAAGATCATAATAGCACTACACCCAACAATCCAATAAGCTGTATTTCCATCAAGTATGAAAAGCGCCCTTGCTAAAAATAATAAACCTATTAAAAAGAAAAAAACATTAATCCCCAATCCACTATTTTGAGAGAGTTTTACAGTGTTTTTCATAAACAATAATCATTTTAATCTTTTTTCCGACGGGTCCTCGCAGCATTGCTGCACGGAGTTTGAGACTGCTTCGTACCTGTTATGTTCATTCGGGATTGCATCCCCCCAACAAAACTCAATAGCAATCTCCCGGAGGCGATAATAAATAAACGCGTGGCGATACTGCCTGACGCTAGTCAGGAAGGCCACGCAGAGCTAAAACGGTTGCACGAGATATGTTTTATAAACCCGTCACTTTTCTTATATATTGTCTGGCTACCAGCGCATACTCCAGCGGATTGGCCTTTGCAGGATCCTGCTCGGCTTCCACTACCATCCAGCCTTTGTAATCACTTTTTTTAATGGCGGCAGCTAATGCCGGAAAATCAATGCAGCCTTCCTCATCTCCGGGCACTGTAAATACTCCATCTTTCACGGCATCTAAAAAGCTCATTCTTTTACTTTTTACCTGTTGCAAAACTTTCGGGCGAATATCTTTCAAATGTATATGCGCGGTACGGGATATAAACTGTTCCAAACAGGCAACAGGATCTTCTTCCGCAAAATAAAAATGGCCGCAATCGTAATTAAGATAAACATTTTCCGGATCAGTATCATTCAGCATCCTTTCCGTTTCTTCACGTGTTTGTATGCAGGTGCCCATATGATGATGAAAGGCTAATGTAATGCCCCGGTCGCGGGCTATTTTGCCCAGTTCATTCAATCCATAAGTAAAGTTTTTCCATTCTTCGTTGCTGTTCAGCATACCCTTACCTTCCAGTACCGGCACGTCTTTTTTTCCCTGGCAGCTATTGCCGGTTTCACCGCCGCCGATTACTTTGGCGCCCATCGCTTCTAAGAAATCCAGCAATTGCGTAAAGTTCTTTTTATTTTCCTCGAGCGACTTAGTTGTTAACTCATAACTGTTCCACTGGTTACAAATTTGCAGGCCTCTTAAGCTGAGCGCTTTTTTTAAAACGGCAATATCGCGTGGAAATTTATTGCCTACTTCGCAACCGGTAAAACCCGCCAGGGCCATTTCACTAATGCATTGCTCAAATGTATTTTCTGTGCCCAGTTCAGGCATGTCATCATTGGTCCAGTTAATAGGGGCTATGCCCAACTGTATGTTCTCAAAGTTCATAAGATCAGAATATGCGTTGTTGTTTTTTATTTTCTTTATAGGCTTCGTATGCCTTTTGTACCGATGGCGATGTGGATACTTCAGCAACCGGCACTTCCCACCATGCATTGTATCCTTTTACGGTGCGGTGCAAATGTGTTTCAATGTAAATTACGGTTGTGCGTTGCTGTTGTTTTGCGGATGCCAATGCGGCCTGCAGGGAAGTTACGTCTGTAGCCTTTATTACTACTGCACCCAGGCTTTCGGCATTTTTGGCAAGGTCTACGGGCAGTACTTCCCCGCTTAACTGCCCCGTCTTGTTTTCACGGTACTGGTATTTTGTACCGAACCTTTCGCTTCCAATGCTTTCCGATAACCCGCCAATGCTCGCATAGCCATTGTTATTGAGCAGCAGAATAGTAAAGCGTACTCCTTCCTGTATAGAAGTAATGATCTCGTGGTTGTTCATCAGGTAGCCGCCATCACCGCAAATAACATATATTTCGCGGTCAGGCGCCGCCATCTTTGCTCCAAGTCCGGCCGCAATTTCGTAGCCCATGGTGGAGTAGCCATACTCGAGATGAAAATTCTTAGGGTTTGTTGCCCTCCATAATTTGTGCAGGTCGCCGGGGGCGCTGCCCGACGCGTTGATCATAATATCTTCCCGCTCCATAAAACTATTGAGCGTACCAATTACTACCGCCTGGTCAATGGGAGGAACAGTTCCATTGCCTTCGGCATAGATCTGCGTTACCTCATCATCCCAGGCTTTGTTCATTCCGGATATCCTTTTCCGGTATTCATCATTTACTTTATAATTGGCTAACAAAGAAAGCAATTCCTCCAGTGTAACTTTTGCATCGCCGGTGAGCGGAAGGGCATTGTGTTTGTGTGCATCAAATTCGCTTATGTTGATGTTGATGAATTTAACATCAGGATTTTTAAAAATGGATTTGGAAGCGGTGGTGAAATCACTATACCGTGTTCCTATTCCTATTACCACATCGGCTTCATTGGCAATTTCAATGGCGTACTTAGTGCCTGTGGCGCCCAAACCGCCGAGGCAGTATGGCGCGTCATACATTACCGAACCTTTGCCCGCAAATGTTTCACCCACGGGTATACCGGTTTGTGTAGCAAATTGATGCAATATTTCACTTGCACCGCTGTATATGGTTCCTCCGCCTGCAACAACAACGGGCTTGCTGGCCTTTCCGATCCATCCGGCAGCTTTTTGGAGCAGGCTGCTGTCGGGCCGCGAACGGGGGATATGCCATACTCTTTTTTCAAAAAGCGAAGCGGGAAAATCATAGGCATGCGTTTGTACATCCTGCGGCATGGAAAGGGTAACCGTTCCTGTGTCTGATGGCGAAGTAAGTACCCGCATCACTTCCGGCAAGGCATAGATCAATTGTTCGGGACGGTTGATCCTGTCCCAGTATTTGGAAACCGGCTTAAAGCAATCGTTCACCGATATATCCTGGGTAACGGCGCTTTCTAACTGTTGCAGCACAGGTGCCGGCTCGCGGGTGGCGAAAATATCGCCCGGTAATAATAACACAGGAATGCGGTTGATGGTTGCCAGCGCAGCGCCGGTTAACATGTTGGTAGCGCCCGGGCCAATAGAGGTAGTGCAGGCAAAAGTGCTTAGCCTGTTTTTCACCTTCGCGTAAGCAACGGCAGTATGCACCATGGCTTGCTCATTGCGGCACTGGTAATACTTGAAATCAGGATTTTCCTGCAAGGCCTGACCCAGCCCGGCTACATTGCCATGACCGAATATGCCGAAGCATCCCGCGAAAAAGGGTTGTTCAACGCCATCGCGCTCGGTGTACTGGTTTTTTAAGAAGGCGATCGTTGCCTGCGCAACGGTTAATCTTTTTTTCATGATCGAAATTTTATCTTTGAATGATTTTGCCGAATTATAAACTATAAAACATAAACCTGTTTGTTGCCTCACCTAACCTCTCCTTGTAGAGAGGAACCGCGCACAGCCCTTGCTCAAGCGAGATATTGTTAAATCTAAACCAGTCTCAGCTATAAATCACAAACAATAAGCTATTAACTTTTCTCGCCTCTCCTTACTTCCATGATTCAAATCTCAAATATTAAATTTCAAATTGCTCCGCCTTTCCCGCTGCCCCCAGCAATTCAAACTTTTTCAGCATAAACGCTTTGTACGTCTCCATAAATATTTTACCCGGCGTTGTAGGTGCAAATTCATCCGGACGGTCCCGGAAAAACTCCCGGTTTACCATTGTCCATAACAACCGGGTATCGGTAGCAATATTCACTTTACAAATACCGAGGGCTATCGCTTTTTTTAACTCATCTTCCTGTACACCTCTGGCGCCTGTTTTTAATTTTCCGCCGGCATTGTTAATGCGTTGTACCACTTCCTCATTTACATTTGAACCACCATGTAGTACCAAAGGAAAACCAGGAAGTCGTTCCTGTATTTCTTTGAGTATTTGTAGTTGCAGGCCCTGCCCGCCGGAAAATTTATAGGCGCCATGGCTGGTACCCACGGCAATGGCCAAACTGTCACAGCCAGTTTTATTTACAAAAGTTTCTACATCTTTTGGATTGGTGTAAAACGAATGAGCCGCTTCCACAGTAAGATCATCTTCCACGCCCGCCAGCACACCCAGTTCCGCTTCTACGCTTATATTTTTGGCATGCGCTTTTTCTACAACAGCTTTGGTGCGGTTAATATTCTTTTCCAGGTCATCATGCGATGCGTCAATCATTACCGAAGTATAGCCCCCGCTTGCAATAGCATCCCATATATGCGTTTCATATCCATGATCGAGGTGAACAGCGTAAACCGTTTGGGGATATATTTTTGCTGCCGCCTGTATCATGGTCAGCAGCATGTGCGCATTCGCATAGTCGCGGGCGAAGGGGGTGGTTTGCACTATAAACGGCGCTTGGGCTTCCTGGGCCGCTGCAAACAATCCATGTATCTCTTCCATAAAAAAAACATTCACTGCAGGCACGGCATACTGCCCGTAACATTTGCCGAATATTTCTTTTGTTGTGAGTAACATTGTTTTATTTGTGGTTTGTGGTTTATAGTCTGTGATTGATCCTAACAATAAACAATAAATTATAAACTATAAATTTCAAATCCGTTTACCAGAACGCTATATATAAAGCCACCAGAATACCGCATATAATAGTAGCGCCAACGATAAACGAGCGGCTGAGGTTAAACGAAGGCATTTCTATCTCAATTTGTCCCTGGTTGTTTTTGTTTTTAGAAGTGAGGCTAATAATGATCATTACGGCCGACAAAATCAGGAAAGCAATGCCCATCCTGTTTAAGAAAGGTATTTCCGGTAACCAGAACTTGAATGCGGTAGACAGCGGTATCGTAAGCAAAGCTGTAGTTAATGCGGCGGTGGAGGTTGCCCTTTTCCAGAACATACCAAAGAAGAAAATAGCAAATACGCCCGGTGTAATGAAACTTGAATATTCCTGTATGAACTGGTAAGCCTGTTCCAGCACTTTTAACTGCGGGGCAATCAAAACCGCGATAAGCATAGACACCCAAACGGCAATACGGCCTACGCGGATCAGGTGTTTTTCGGACGCGTCCGGCTTTACGTATAATTTATAAATATCTAAAGTAAAGATGGTGGAAATGCTATTGGCTTTTCCTGCCAGCGAGGCTACAATGGCCGCGGTTAACGCCGCGAAAGCCACTCCTTTTAATCCCATGGGTAATAAGTTAAGCAATACGGGGTAGGCATGGTCTGGCTTTACCGTTCCTGCCGCATCAACCATTTCCTGCTGGAACATGCCGTTTTGGTGCAATACAAATGCAGCGATGCCTGGTATAACAACAATCAGGGGAACCAGCAGTTTTAAAAATGCCGCAAATAAAATTCCTTTCCTGGCTGTTTCGAGATCGGCGCCAAGTGTACGCTGTATGATATATTGGTTGCAACCCCAGTAGTTCAGATTGTTGATCCACATAGCGCCAATGATAACCGTTAAACCCGGTAAATCCTTGTAGTACGGATTATCCTGTTTCAGTATCATATGGAAATGTGAATCGGCCTGGGTTTTTAATGTGCCGAAAGCACCGAAGATATCGGGCTTGCCAAATTCTTTTGCCACCAGGTCAAGTGCTAAATAAGTAGTGATCAGCCCGCCAATGATGAGCACAATTACCTGCACAACATCGGTATACCCGATCACCTTCATGCCGCCAATGGTAATTAATATCGCAAAGAGTGCCAGGGCCACTACCGCTACATTGAAATCAATGCCTGCGGTTACTTCCAGGGCCAGGGCGCCAAGGTAAATGATGGAAGTGAGGTTAACGAATATGTACAGCAATAACCAGAACACGGCCATCGTAGTGGCTACAACAGGATTATACCTTTGTCGCAGAAACTGGGGCATCGTATATATCTTGTTCTTCAGGTATACGGGCAAAAAGAAAATAGCAACAACAATCAATGCAGCCGCTGCCATCCACTCGTACGATGAAATGGCCAATCCTATGGCAAAACCCGAGCCCGACATGCCTATGAAATGCTCGGCCGAAATATTGGAGGCGATCAGCGATGCGCCAATAGCCCAATAGGTAAGCGACCCTTCTGCAAGGAAAAATCCTGAAGCGGTATTGGATTTGTTCGTTTTCTTTTTATAGATCCAGTAGCCGTAACCGCCAATGATGGCGAGGTACATAAAAAAAACCAGGTAATCTAATGTGTGCAAGCCAGTTTGGTTCATCGTCAGGGATTATTAGTGAGTGGTCAGTAGTGAATTGTGAATGGTGAATGGTGAGTGGTTTTTCACCTCTCACTTCTCACCTTCAATATGTTTTAATTATTTCATCCATCTTCACTGCCCTGTTTTCTTTTAAGGACAAGCCTGCGGCAAGTCCTATAGCCGTAGCCATCAGCCCGTCATGCGCATCTACCGGAGAGGGTGTGTCATTTAACACGCAATCTACAAAGGATTGCATGCAGGTGCGGTAGGCTTTTTCATAGCGTTCCAGGAAAAAGTAGAGCGGTAATGCGGTTTGACCGCCTTCATTTCCGTATTGCATTACATTATCCGGCGTATTATTTTCAGCTTTTGCCATTCCTTTTGAACCAAATATCTCGAGGCGCTGATCATAGCCATACACTGCCTTACGGCTGTTGTCTATTACACCGATGGCGCCGTTCTCAAATGTAAGTACAATCACGGCTGTATCTATATCATCATACTGTTTAATACGGGGATCTATTAGCGCATCTCCTTTTACAAATACTTCTTTTACTTCGCTGCCCGTAATAAAACGGGCCATATCAAAATCGTGGATAGACATATCAAGGAAAAGGCCGCCTGATACCTTTACATATTCCAACGGGGGAGGTGCAGGGTCGCGGCTGGTGATCCGCAAAATATGTGGTTCACCAATGGCGTCACTCTTTACCAGTGATCCGATCCTGGCAAAATTCGGATCGAACCTGCGGTTAAAGCCCAGCATGAGCTTTACACCGTTTCCCTTTACTGCTTGTTGTGCAGAAAGAATAGCCGGGAGCGTAACATCTAATGGCTTCTCACAAAACACATGTTTTTTCGCCTGAGCGGCAGCGATAGTATAAGGAACATGCTGAGGGGTGGGGGCACAAACAATAACCGCCTCCACATCCGGATGGTCAATCACTTCTTCTGCCCGGCTGGTTACTTGTGGTACACCCAGGCGTTTGGCATATTCATGTGCACCGGGAGAAACATCGGATGCAATAACTACTTCCGCGTTTTGTATATTGTACAGCAGGTTGGAGAGGTGTATCTGACCGATACGTCCGAGCCCGATCACGCCGGTCTTTAACTTTTTCGACATATTATGATTTGAGATTTTGCATCCGCCACCGCGGACAGGTTTGAAATTTGAAATCTTGGTACTTACCACTTACCACTTACCACTTACCACTTACCACTAAAACTTCCTGGTCCATTCTTTCAGCCATCTTTCAATCACCACTTTGGTTTGTGTAAAAAATTCAACGGCATGTTTACCCTGACCGTGCAGGTCGCCAAAAAAGCTTTCTTTCCATCCACTGAAAGGAAACTGAGCTACCGGAGCCGCCACACCTATATTAATGCCAATATTGCCTGCATCCGCTTCATTTCTGAACCTGCGGGCGTGCAAACCGCTGCTGGTAAATATGCAGGCCATATTGCCATATTTGTTGCTGTTTATATACGCAATCGCTTCTTCAATGTTATTGATGTGCATCAGGCTCATTACAGGTCCGAATATTTCGGTAGAGGCAATTTCTCCATAAAGGGGTATATCTTCCAGAATGGTAGGTTGTATAAAATTACCTTTTTCGTAGCCTGAAATTTTAGCGCCCCGGCCATCTAATAACAGCCTGCCTCCTTCCTGTATGCCTTTTTCTATAAGGCTGTTTACCCGTGTTTTGCTGTCGGCTGTAATTACAGGTCCCATTTGCACGTTTTCGTCGAGCCCAAATCCGGTACTGCGTTTGCGGCTCATTTCAACCAGGCTTTCTGTAATATTGGAATGTTCCCCAACGGTAATAATAGTAGATGCGGCAAGGCAGCGCTGGCCTGCGCAACCATATACACTGTCTACCACAATTTGGGTAGTCATGTCTATATCTGCATCGGGCAGGATGATCACCGGATTTTTGGCGCCGCCCTGTGCCTGCATCCGTTTGCCGTTAGCAGCACCTTTCGCATATACATAACGGGCAATGGCAGATGAACCTACAAAACTTACTGCCTTAATGCCAGGATGTTCGAGTATACCGTCAACAACTTCTTTCCCGCCATGCACCAGGTTAATTACACCAGCCGGCAAGTCCAGTTTGTTTACCAGTTCCATTACTCTGGTCATGGTAAGCGGCACTTTTTCAGAAGGCTTTATGATGAATGTATTTCCGCAGGCGATGGCGTAAGGCAGAAACCAGAAAGGTATCATGCCCGGGAAGTTAAAGGGTGAAATACAGGCGCAAACACCAAGCGGCTGGCGAATCATATATTCATCAATGCCTAAGGAAATATCTTCCGAAAAATCGCCCTGCATCAATGCGGGTATGCCGCATGCATTTTCTACATTTTCAATAGCGCGAACCCACTCTGCTTTAGACTCGGCATATGTTTTTCCCGATTCAAGTGTAATGGTTTTGGAAAGTTCATCAATATTTTCTTCCAGCAATCTTTTTAAATGAAAAAGATACTGGATCCGCTTTCCTGCCGGCAAACGCTTCCAGGTGGCAAACGCAATTTCAGATGATTGAACTGCCGCGTTTACATCGGCGGGAGTACCCGAAGGAACTTCAGCAAGTACCTCCTGGCTGGCAGGATTTACTACATTCACATAAGTGGTTGCACCGCTGCTTACCCATTGCCCGTTGATATAATTTCTTAATTTTTCCATATTATGTTGTATTAACGTTAATCTGTAGTTGCTAATAGCTATCGGCAGCGGGCTATCAGCCATCAGCAGTCAGCGATCAGTGCGGTACGGCTTTCCTATACCCTGCAACTTGTACCCTGCACCGTGAAACCTGTAACCTAAAACTTGTAACCTCCACCCAGCACCCATCCGCGGTCTGACGCTCCTTCGCCGCGAACCAATCATTGTTTTTCATTTTCAAATTGCCGCATTACCACATTTTACAATCCCCCCCGTTCGTTGGTGAACTGCATTACCTCTTCCAGGGTTGGCATAAAGTTAGCGCAGCCTTCCCGCGTAACAATAATAGCGCCGCAGGCATTTCCCATACGCACACTTTTATACACATCCCATCCGCTCAGATAACCATATGAAAATCCCCCTGCAAAGGCATCACCTGCACCCAGCACATTCAACACTTCTACCGGAAAACCGGGAACTTTCACCTCAGCTTTTCCTTTTTCAAATACAGAAGCTCCCTCTTTTCCTCTTTTTACGATGAGGGTATTAATGCCGGTATCAATGATATTTTGTATGGCATTATCAATATTGCCCTTTATTTCAGGGGCTGATATTTGCTGGTCTTTAATAGATACCTGGTTGATATCAGTAAGATAGGCAGCCAGTATTTCTTCTTCGGTGCCTATTACTATATTAAACTGCGGTAAGATTGTTCGGATAACTATACCAAACGCACGCGGGTTGTGCCATTGGTCGGCTCTGAAATCAAGATCCAATAGTTTTATAACAGCATTTTTCTTTGCCAGTTCAAGCGCATAGAACATAGCGGTACGACTGGGCTCTTTGCTAAAAGCCGTTCCTGAAAAGATGGCCGCTTTAAAAGCGCTGAAAGGAGTTTTATCTATATGCTCAATATCCAAATGTATATCTGCGCAATTGTCGCGGTAATATACCAGTGGAAATTTATCCGGGGGTTCAATGCCTAATATAACAGCCGAACTCCGGGTACCCTCTATCGTGGGTATAAAATCCGTGATTACCTTTTCCTTTTGCAAAAAGTTTTTAATGAAAGCTCCCACCTGGTCGTTACCAATTCCTGTAAGCAGAGCGGTTTTTAATCCGAGTCTTGTTGCCCCCACTGCTATATTGGTTGGACATCCGCCCACGAACGCATTAAAAGCCGAAATATCAATGAAGGAACTGCCTACATTAGCGGAATACAGATCAATGGAAGACCGTCCGATAGTAAGCAAGTCGTATTTTCTTATATTATTCATCAGGTATAATTTCAAATTTGAAATCTCAAATTTCAAATTGTATTGTTCATTTCCGCTGTTACGATCGGGAGCCGTGGGTCCTGCCCTTTCCAGGTGCCGAAAATCCACTCCTGCTGCGGGTCGGGTGTGTTCGCTAAAGACTGGTCGCTGCCCGCCAGAAAATTAAGATAATATACATTGTAACCATGCCCTGCAACAACCGGGTGATAGCCTCTCGGCACCAGTACCACTTCGTTGTTGTGAACTTTTATTACCTCATCCAATGAACGGTCATCTGTATATACCTGCTGAATAGCGAATCCGTTTGGCTTATCTATTTTATAAAAATAAATTTCTTCCAGCGCTGCTTCTAAAAGGTTACCATTGGCATCTATTTTTCTTTCATCATGTTTATGAGCAGGGTAGGAGCTCCAGTTGCCTGATGGCGTGTAAACTTCCACACATACAATTTTATGGCAGTTGAAACCTGGTTGAAGCAAACTATTGATCTGGCGGTTGGCATTGTCGCCTCCCCTGAATTCAATCGCAGCTTCTTCGGGTTGCTTTAAATAAGGAGGATGGTCTTCATTGGTAGCTACCCGGCATATGGCTATATCCGTATTATCGGCTTGTGCAGTAAGCGTAAAACTGGTGTTGCGCGAGAGGTATAAGGTATGGGCAATGCCACTGAATACATCTTTTCTGCCATTGCGGGTTTCCCATGCGCCTTTATTGGACTTCACTTTAAAATTACCACCCAGCAAAACAATGCAATATTCATTTTCGCCTGTGTCTTCTGAAAATGTCTCATTGTTACCGAACAGCCTTGTTTCAAAGTTAAGATAGTCCCAGCCTGCATCCTGTGCAGTGAAATGATGATACCTTCGGTTTCCCGGATCGGGTCTGACAAGCAAATTTTGATGTGACATCAGTACTATTTTACTCCGGTAAACTTACCATTATAATTCTATTTAAACGGTTTATGTGGTTTGCAAACGTTTGAAATTTTTTGAGTTAAGAAAAAAACGGAACTTGGGCTGTGATTCGGTCAACTGAAATATGAATAAGCCCGTTACTATAAAAGATATCGCCCGAAAATTCAGGTGCTCACCTTCGACGGTATCGAGGGCGCTGAACAATCATCCTTCTATCAATGAAGACACAAGGCGCAACCTGCAGGAATATGCGCAAAAGGTAGGTTACCAGCGCAACCAGGTTTCATTGAACCTCCTCAATACCAAAACAGCAAGCATTGGTGTTATCGTTCCCACCATCAACAATTACTATGAATCAGCCATTATTGAAGGAATTGATGGGGTATTAAATCCATTGGGTTATACACTAAACATATGCGTGACCAATGAGCAATATCTGCTGGAATCGGAGTATGTAACAAAGTTATTGTCGAACCGTGTAGAAGGTATTTTTCTCTCTGTTTCACAGGAGACCTATGATTCGGGGCATTATGAGCACTTAGAAAATGTGGGTAAAAGAAATTTACCATTGATTTTTATTGACCGGGACTATGAAGGATTTTCCGCAGGAAGTGTAACCATAGATGATTATCATGGTGCATTTGCAGCAGTGGAACACCTTATCAGTACCGGTCGCAAGCGCATTGCTCATTTAAAAGGTCCAAATGGAATGGCTGTCACCGAACAGCGGTTCAGGGGATATACCGAATGTCTTACAAAGTATGGATTACCCGTGGAGGAAAAACGGATCATCAACACCAACTTTAAAGTAGAAAGTGCGCTTGAACCCACGGCTCAATTGCTGGAACTCGGGCAACGGCCCGATGCCATATTTGGCGTAAACGACCAGGTAGCGATAGGAGCCATGAAAGTAATACGAGAAAAAGGCTGGCGGGTGCCGGAAGACATCGCTGTGGTGGGCTTTGATAACTCGCCTATTTCACCGTATATATCACCATCACTTACATCGGTAGCCCGTCCCGGACGGCGGATTGGAGAAGAAGCAGCCCGGATTTTTTTGAATTACCTGGATACCACAACAAAAAAAGACACGCCTGTGCATATCGTATTGCCTTCGGAACTGATTGTGAGAGAATCTTCCAGGGGAATTTGAAGATGTTATAAATAAACACCACAAAGTGGTTAAGCATTGTGGTGTTTATTTTGTTTTAGCGTTTTTTGCTAAAAGTTGAAGTATATTTAAATGAGATGCCATTTTCGGCACCCTCTGAAGTGATGATGAGCGTAGAGCCATCAAATTTCTCAACAGTTGCTGTCTCGCCATCGAGGGTTATTATATTTCCCGCCAAATTCCATGTGCCGGTATCATCACCTGGTTGCTCGCATTTGATTCCTGCATCGGCATATAGCACTGTAAAGTCTGTTTTTAATGTTACCTCGTCATCTTTTTCACAAGGCAGCATCATATCATACAGGTTAAGCGTTTGTGATCCGGTTAAAGCGGATGTGGCTGTAGCGGCTTTAAGCATATAAGTTCCGGAAATATTTTCTTTTGTTATTTCCGGGGAGGCTTTTTCCTTTTTACAGGCAACAAAAAAGAAAGTGCTGAATACGATAAGCAGAACTGATTTTAACTGATTCATCATAGGATTAATTTGTTCAATAAACCCGGGCGCCTGTTTTTTATTGTTCAAAATGCCGTAAAATAATAACGGTAAAAGGTTTTTAAATAAAGGTTAATTTTCAATGAGGATTCTTATTCTTTTATCATGATATTAATTGCATGGAAACCTGATCTTCATCATCTGAAGTAGATACCCAATAGTCTAATTTTGAATCCGAATCTAAAGCAAAGCGTATGAAAAAAAGAGAACCAGTTTCCCACATTATGACCAAAGATGTTATTAGTGTTTTGGAAAGCGATAAACTGGATGAGGTAGTAGCTATTTTCCGTAAAAAAAACATAAGACATCTGCCGGTAAAAAAAGGAGGAAAGATAACAGGGATGATAAGCCGTAGCGATATTAACCGGCTTACATTCGGCGCGCTATTTGACAACCAGGAAGGAGCCGACGAAGCCATATTACAGATGCTGACCATTCCACAAGTAATGACCGCCAATGTGCGTACGGTTAGCAGCGATGCCCCCATCAGGGATGTGGCAGAAATATTCAGTGCTGCAGAATATCATTCTCTTCCCGTAGTTGATAATGAGGAATTGAAAGGTATTGTTACCACTACAGATGTAATTAAATATATGCTTGACCAGTATTAGATAACATGAGAAAACGTCCCCGAACCCTGAAAGGCTGTGTCAAATTTTTGATATAGCCTTTTTACTCTAAAATAACCCTATTCAGGGGTGCATTTCCAATTTTCGCTTATGCACCACTTTCCGGTCGGTGAAACACCGACCGGTAGCGGACTCTACAGGCGGGTGTCACCACCCGCCTGCGAAAATTTGAAATGCGCCCCTATTCAGATTGCAGCTTTGCTTTTTTATTGATATTATATATTTAGTTAGCTAAATTTACCGTCTTGCCCGTTTGGGCCGAGGTTCGGGCAGCTTCCAGTATGCGCACTACAGTAACATTATTGGGCAGTGCATAAAGTCCGTCGTCTGTTACTGTAATTTTTTTTCTCACTACATCCGCCAGGTAAGTAAACGGATTTTCATATACGGGGATATCCTTTGCTGTGTATTTGCGGCTTTGTTCTACTTTGTCACTTTTTCGTTTGATGCGCATATCACTGTTGTTCACTGTAATCACATATCCCGTATTGCCATACAGTTCCATGTCTTTCCGGCCAAAAGGCCAGTTCCAGGAAGCTTGGATGATAGCCTGTGCCGTGGGATACGTTACAATAATGGTAGCTTCGTCATCCACTTTTGGATACACGTCAGGCTTAAACTGCCGGGTAACAGCGGTTACCGATAAGGGTTGCTGTCCTTTCATGAGCCATGTCATCAGGTTGGCGCCATAGCACCCAAAATCAATAATGGCGCCACCCCCGTTTTGTATCGGATCCGTAAGCCAATCTAAAAATTCCCTGCTTACACCAATTTCCTTTGGGCCCTCATGCCCGTGGTGAAACACCGCCTTTTTTACACCGCCGGTATAATTGCTGTCGTTTACCAACTGGTACGCCTTTGCCGTAGCGGGATACCATGAGGTTTCATAATTGGTGAGTAAGTGAATATTGTACTTACGGGCAAGTGAATCCATTTGTAATGCATGCGCTACACTTACCGCCAATGGTTTTTCCACCATTACATGAATGCCCCTGGGCGCGCAGGCCTGCACTACGGCAAGATGATCATAAATAGAGCCGAAAGCCACCACCGCCTCCGGTTTTACCGCATCTAACATTTTCCCCAGGTCATTAAACAGCATGTTCTTATCCAGCCCGAATTTTTTTGCAGATTGTTGTAGTAATACTTTATTGGGCTCACACACACCCACAAGGGTGATATCACTCTGTGGCTTTCGTCCAAGTATCCAGCCCGAATGGCCATGAGAGATGCCGGCAACGGCTACACGAACAGGTTGAGCGTTGAGATATGTGGATGCAAGGAGGCATATGCAGCAGAAAAGATATCGATAGGTTTTCATGATTGTTTTTTAAGAGGTATGAGGTTTTAGATATGAGGTATGTGTGTCTTGTATTGTCCCTGATAGCTGACACCTGACTGCTGATACCTTTTATCAATTCACATCCAGTCATTTTTTGAAGGAAGCGCGGAAAAATGTGCATGTGGTTCGCGCTGGTTCCAGGATGCTTCTGAAGCAATATTAGTATAAAATTATTACTTCGGGAGTATAACCGGCTTTTTTGTTGGCGCATAAACGCTGGGATATCGCCGCGGATTTATTACCTCCTTTTCGTTTGCCCGGTCATTTCAGCCGGCGCAATCTTTCCTGGTATTTATCTATATAGGCCAGTTTCATTTCAGCGGGCAAACAGGAACTTTCTATTAATTCAACTGCTTCTTTTTGACCACTTAACATTTGTGTTATCAGGCGCTTTGTTCGCACAGGCTGTAACCCTAATTTACCGGCAAATATTCTAAAATCCGATTGCTACCATTTCTACCCTCCCGGCTGCCCGTATTTTTTATGCCATGCAATTACGTCGGCAACCACTTCACTGTAGGTGGTCATGCCCAGTGGCTGATCATTGGCCTCAAGGTATTTTCCGTATGCCCATCTGAATACCGGTTCAGCGGGATTTTCATATTTTTTATAATAGGCCTTAAGCGTTTCTATATCTTTTTTGACGCCCGGATGCAGCAATGCTGAAAATTTCTTTGCTGCAACAGAGTCTGTTCTGTACAGGTTGCGGTTGGCATACAGGAAAAGATCAAAATAGGCTGAATACATAAAAAGAGAGTCTCCTGATGCTGTAGCCACTATATATCCGGCAAAATTGGCTTCGTTTTCTTTTGCATAACCTAACTGGTGCGATATTTCATGACAGTTAACATAGGGCTGAAGAAATGGCGGAATATCAGTATTGACCTGCGCTTCGCCTGTAAAAGGATTGTAGTAACCCGAAAATCCAAAATAATTTCCTATGAAATTAAAAAGAGATGGCTTTACCGAAGGATTTGAATAGCTCAAAAAAGGATATTTTTTGGAGGCCGCTGCAAAAGCATGATTTGTTTGTATAAGCAGGTCTTTGGTTGATGGATACGATATGCCCTGACGCAGTAATGCTTCCTTGGAGATATTTACCTGCTGCAGCAATACGTTATTTATGTTTATTACATCTTCTTTTGAATATGCTTCACGCTGGAAGTTCATCTGATAATGAATTCCTTTGCGGTCATAATTCAATCCCCACAATACATTAAAAATAATATAGACCAGCAAAAAGAAGTTGAAGGTTTTTAGCCAGGTTATTTTTGGGCGAAACCGCGGTAGTTTTTCCTTTCGTAATCTGCTTAACCGTTGCGCTCCTTTCCACAAAGCAAAGAAAAAAAGAAAGCCATACAATACATCGCCCACGCTAAAGGGCACGGAACCCCAAAGCCTTCTTAAAAAAGAACTGATATAAGGATATATGCCGGAAGTATAGGATGATTCAACCGTTCCGGCACCGGAAGCATACAAACGCATAGCCAGGGCTATGCATATAAGAATGATAACGGATAGTATACTGCGCCTGTCGGTTTTTTGCATATTTGCTTACCGGAAATACTTTTGATATTAAAACCTAAAAATAAATGGTTTTTGTATAGCAAATGCATTGTCATTTTATAAGCCAGACAAAGAAAGTATTTTCTATCTGCCATTTGAAACTTTATTATGCAGGCCAATAAAATCCCTGCACGGTTCGTATGAGTCGTGCAGGGCAAATAAATGTTTTCCGGTTAAGAAAAGAAGTTATTGTGCGATGGCGTGTTCTTCATCAGCGGGCATCTCTACCACGTTAGCCACGGATCCTTCTCCAACATGGCACTGGCCATTAAAGCTTACGGTAGGCTCAACCTGCAGTTTACCTGCGCTGATATTACCTTTTACAGCAGCTTTACCCCTGAGATTCAGCAATTCCTTGATGATGATTTTACCGCTGACTTTTCCAAGTATATCGGCCTGTTGTCCTTCAATATCGCCTTCAACAACACCTTCGGCGCCGATCAGCACTTTTGCAGAACCGGAAATGTTTCCTTTCAGCGTTCCGTCTATACGAATATCTCCGCTGCTTATCACATCGCCTTTAATAATCGTACCGGCGCCAATCAGGCTTGTGCCGGAAGAAGAAGCGGGCATCTCGATGTCGGATTTGGATTTTGATGAAAACATGGTTATTGGTTTTAAATGATTAATCTTCGCTTTTTTCCTCTGCAGGAATATTTAACTGGGTTGTATCCATAAACGCCGGTGTATTTCCTTTCAGCACATTTTGAATATTTTCCAGGTATTTGTCACGGTAATTCATTTGCTGTTCCAGTGAATCAACCTGCATTTTTAAGGTTATCATTTCTCTTCTGTCTGACGCGCTACCATAACCCGGCACATAATAACGAAGCGGCGTAAAAACCAGCAAAGCTACCGTTATGCCTACTAGAGCTACAAATATGGTGCATAACGTGATGTAAACACTGAGCCGCGACAACCGGAATGTAACAACTTCCTCGTAGGTATCGTCATTCATTACCACCAGCCGGTAACGGTTACGCAAGTGCTGCAGGGTGCCATCCGTATCAAATATCTTGGCCATTATCAGTTATTTGTGTTAAAAATAACCACTTTGGCCTGGTTGTGGGAACTAAAGCTTGAAAAAATGTACAATTAAAAATATTTTCGCTGAAATTTAGTTTATAATACGAACGAACTACACATGCATGTCTTATAGTAAATTCCTTTTAACGGTTATACTCACTATTTTATTTTATTGCAGCCATTATTCGTCTGTAATGGCACAAAAAGATGCAACACTTGATGTAAAGAAGCCTGAGCAATACGAGAACCGCATACTGGGATCAGATAAAACCTTTACTACCAAATACACAATACCACGCAGGATCATGCAGGGCATGAGTACACACTATAATTTTTTCTTTAATGCGGATGTTAAGTTAACCGATGTGATGGCGGGAGCCAAACAAAGTTTTACAGAAGACTATACGGAGTTGTTGCCTTTTTACAATTATACGCTTGAGGCTACGGCATCGCAAAAAACAGAACTGGATTCCGTACTTCAAAAGTGTAATGCGGGCATTTTGCTGCACGACCTGAGAAATGAGTGGATTGATGACATGTATTTTTTGATGGGCAAGGCTTATTTCTTCAGGAAGCAATTCGATTCTGCCGGAATAGCTTTTCAATATCTTAATTATTATTTTCAGCCCAAAACTGAGGAGGAACTGGGTTTTAAAAAATATATTGGCAGTAATCTCAATGAAGAAGGCAATATCTATTCTGTTTCTACCAAAGAAAAGACCAGCATCACTTCTAAGATGTTCAGTGAGCCCCCGCGCCGCAATGACGCTCTTGTATGGCAACTGAGAAATTATATTGAAGACAGCACTTACAACGAGGCTTCGGCATTGGTACAAACCCTGAAGCGCGATGAACTGTTTCCCCGCAGGTTAAAGCCGGCGCTGGAAGAAATGCAGGCTTACCTGTTTTATAAAAATAAAATGTGGGATAGCGCCGCCCACCATTTGATACCTGCACTGGATAATGCTGAAAATATTGGAGAAAAAGCCAGGTGGGAATACCTGATAGGGCAGTTGTATGCTCTGAGTAAAAAGCCAACTGAGGCGGGTACTTATTTTGATGAGTGCATTAAACACGCCATTGATCCGGTGATGGAAGTATATGCAAGACTGAATAAAATAAAACTTGCCGGCGGCGGTAACGAGGATAAGATCATTGATGAAAATGTGAAGCAATTGCTTAAAATGGCAAGACGCGATAAGTACTACAATTATCGTAATATTATTTATTATATGGCTGCACAAATGGAAATGCAGCGCAATAATTTTGATGCAGCTAAAGCCTATCTGTTAAAAAGTGTTAAGTATAATAATGATAATGTTGATCAGCGCAACCGCTCATTTTTATACCTGGCCGATCTGGCTTTTGAAAAAAAGGAATATGAACTGGCATACAGCGCTTACGACAGCTTAGATATCAACAGCCGGGTTGTGAAAGATGCCGCCATTATCTCGCACCGGAAGGATGTTTTAAAAGGGGTAGTTACCAAATTGCAAACAATCAGGGTGGAAGACAGTTTGCAAAAGATAGCAGCGATGCCCGAAGCCGACCGGGAGAAATATGTAAAAGCCGCTGCGAAACGTTTGCGCAAAGAAAGAGGATTAAAGGAATCAGATTCACCTAACACCAATACAAACAACCCTTTTGCCAACAAAACAACTACGGATATTTTTGCGGGAAATGAAGGCAGGGGGGATTGGTATTTTGATAACAATTCACTAAAGTCGAAAGGGTTTACCGCTTTTCGCAATAATTGGGGATCGCGGCCAAATGCCGATAACTGGAGACGAATGGCGGATATTACAGCACAGTTTAAAGTGCCGGAACCCGGAAAAGTTAATGAACCTGGTGCAGATGGAAATGCGAATGACATAGGAAATCCTGAAGATATCAGTTATGAGGGACTTATGAAAACCCTGCCGCTTTCTCCTGAGGCCATACAGGTTTCAAACGACAGCATCCAATCGGCCTTGTTTGAATTGGGCAGGGCATTTAAAGATCAGTTTGAAGATTATGCCGAAGCCATAAAAAATTACGAAGCACTGCTGAATCGTTTTCCCGATACCCGCTACCGGGAAGAAGCGGTTTTCGACCTGCACTATTGTTATACCAAACTGAACTTACCGGTTAAAGCAAAACAATACAGGGAAATACTGGCTCAAATTGCTCCCCAGAGCAAATACATTGAATATATTGATAACCCGGGGGCCGTTGAAAAACGCAAAACCCAGTTAAAAGACGATGCTACCCGGAATTATGAAAAAATATACGATCTTTTCCTGGAAGGTAAATTTGAAGAAGCCATTATACAGAAGGCGAAAGCAGACAGCATTTATGGCAATATCTACTGGACGCAGCAATTATTATATATAGAATCTATATATTACATTAAACAAAAAGATGATAATTCAGCCATTAACGCACTTCAGAATCTTATTCATATAGACAGGGAGGCGGGTATCTCCAAGAAAGCGGAGAATATTATCAATGTATTGAAGCGGCGGGATGAAATTGAAAAATACCTCACCAATCTGAATATAGAAAGAGCAAAAGAAGATACTGTTGCTGTTGTTGAAGATAAACCCAAACCGAAAACGGGTGTTCAGGAGCAGGTTAAAGCTACGGGCGAACCCAAAGCAGCGGAAGTGGCTGCCACAAAAGAAACGGTTATCAGGCCTTCTATAGATTCGTCGGTGTTCAATAAACCAAAACCCGCTCCACAATCCGGCTTCAGCTATAATCCTGCTGAACAGCATTATGTGGCGGTAGTGCTCAATAAAGTGGATATTGTATATGGTAATGAAGCCAAAAATGCTTTTAACCGGTATAACCGGGAATCATTTAATGACCAGCGCATAGAGATAACGATATTGCCCTTAGATGATGAAAATAAACTGATGCTGATGTCGGGATTTTCAGATGCGATTGGTGCATTGGAATATGTAAATAAAACAAAACGCGTTGCTGGCGCTCAGGTAGTGCCCTGGTTGGCCGCGGATAAGTATTCATTTATTGTGATTTCGGCCGGTAACCTTGAAGTGCTGAAAAATAATAAGGATCTCAATGGGTATAAAAAGTTCGTTGAGGCCAATTACCCGGGTCAATTGTAATAAATTATCATAAAATTATATATACGATAAGGATTAACAGGTTAAGCATGGAATTTGCTTTTACATTTGTTGAAGAACCTGTTTCCGGCCATTATTCATTATAAGTATAAAATATGACAAAGGCAGTAAAATATTTCTGGCGAATTTTCTTTATCGGGCTTGGCTTTTCCGTTTTGTTTCTATTGTTAATTTCATGGGGTGTTTTTGGTAAGCTTCCATCGTTATCTGAACTGGAAAATCCTTCCATTCTTTCTGCCTCGGAAGTATTTGCTGCCGATGGAAGACTTATGGGTAAGTATCTTATAATAGACAGAACCAATGTACCCTATAGTGAAATTTCACCCAATGTAATTAATGCATTGGTGGCTACCGAAGACGAAAGATTTTACAAGCATTCCGGTATTGATGCCAGGAGCCTGGGAAGGGCTATTTTCTTTTTTGGAAGTGAAGGCGGCGCCAGTACCATCACACAGCAACTGGCGAAGAATATGCTGGGACAGGGAAGCAAAAACACTATAGCCAGGGTTATTGAAAAATTAAAGGAGATGATTGTGGCTATTAAGCTGGAGCGGAATTTCACAAAGGAAGAAATTCTGGCGCTGTATCTTAATACTGTTGAATATAGTGATCACGTATATGGCATACGAAATGCTTCCCGTACTTTTTTTCAAAAAGATCCGTTCAGGCTTAATGTTGCAGAGTCGGCCGTGCTGGTAGGCATGCTTAAAGCTACGGGCACCTATAATCCCCGTGTAAACCCCAAACAGGCATTAGACAGGAGAAATACCGTAATAGATCAGATGGTTCGCAATAACTACTTACCTGAGGCGGAGGCCAATAAAATTAAATTAATACCTATAAAGCTTGACTATGAAAAAATGACCCATAACACCAACCTGGCGCCCTATTTCATTGATGTACTGCGAAATGATGTCCGCCAATGGTGTAAAGACCATAAAAATCCCAAAACAGGGGAAGCGTACAATCTCTATAAAGACGGGTTGAAAATTTATACCACCATTGATCCCAGGATGCAGCTATACGCCGAAATGGCCGTGGCGAGGCATATGCCCAATCTGCAAAAAGTGTTTAACGGGCAAAAGAACATTAAAGACGGAAGTGTTTGGAAAACGAAGGACGGGCAGGCTGTATTGGAAAAAGCCATGAAGAGCAGTGAACGCTGGCGCAATTTATCGGATGACGGTGTAAAAGAAGCTGAAATCCGGAAATCGTTTAATGCAAAGGTGCCGATGAAGGTATTTGCATGGAATAATAAACGGGAGAAAGACACCACGATGACGCCCATGGATTCTATCAAATACCATAAGCAAATGCTGCAGGCTTCTTTTCTGTTAACCGATCCGTTAACCGGCGAAGTGAAAGCGTGGGTAGGGGGTATTGATTTTAAAACATACAAATACGATCACGTTAATTACAATACAAAACGGCAGGTTGGTTCAACTTTTAAGCCCCTTTTGTATACGCTTGCTATTATGAACGGTTATACACCGGAAACGCCCGTATCGGTGGATCCGGTTGACCTGGGCGGTAAATTGATCGGCGATACCAAATATTCGGGAACCCGTCCTCTGAATTATTGCCTCGCTGCTTCTATCAATCCGGCTGCGGCAAATCTCATGAATGTGATAGGCGTGAACAGAACGGTTGATTTTGCAAAGCAATGTGGTATAACCAGTAAAATCCCTCCCTATCCCTCCATTGCGCTCGGTTCTGCTGATATATCATTAATTGAAATGGTGGGTGCATACAGTATGTTTCCCGCAGGAGGGATGAATACCAAACCCATTTATATTTCACGGATAGAAGACCGCAACGGCAACGTACTGCAATCTTTCACTACTTCGCATACTGAAGTAATCAACGAAGCGGATGCCTATATAATGACAAGAATGATGCAGGGTGTGGTTGATTTTGGAACAGGGCGCTCAATACGCGGCGCTTACGGCATTACCAGTGAAATAGCCGGTAAAACAGGTACCACAAATAATAACGCCGACGGATGGTTCATTGGATTTACACCCCAGTTACTCGGGGGAGCGTGGGTAGGCGCAGATGATCCTATTTTACGTATTGCTAATAATTATGTAGGCCAGGGTGCGCAAATGGCCATGCCTATATGGGCTTATTTCTTCCAGGAGGTATATAAAGACAAAACGTTGGGTATAGACCGCAATGCAAGGTTTGTACAACCCGAAAGTTTTAAAAACGAAATGATATACGACTGGACCGATCCTTCCATGTCTGATACTCCCATGCTGGAAGGAGAAAACTCCGGGGGAGATGGCAACCAGTATATTGATGTGCCCGTAAGTGATGGCAGAGAAAAAGTAACAACGGAGTCGCAGCTTAACGAAGAAGAAAGAAAAATCCTGGAAGAAGCAAAGAACGCCGGCAAAAAAAAGGATAAGGTAGAACCGGATTCAACAGACAAAAAGAAGAAAGGTTTCTTCAAGAGGCTTTTTGGCGGTAAGAAAAATAAAGAGTAAACCTGCTGTAAATTTGTGTTTACTGTGTTACGGAATTTTATCAACGATATGTCATTTCTTCGAAAGCCTGTTCGTTTTTTGTTTATATGCGTAAAGTTATTTTTTTTATACTTTCTGCCGTAGTTGCACTTGTTGCGCTGTCTTGTGGGTATTCAACCAAAGCAACCCGGCAATTGTTACAAAAAGCTGAAAGCAGCGGACCGTTTGATGTAATTATTGTTCCCGGTGTTCCTTTTGAAAACGGCAAATGGAACCGTACGATGAAGGGAAGGATCTACTGGTCTAAATACCTGTTTGATAAAGGGATTGCCAAAAATATCATATACTCCGGGTCGGCAGTATATACCGCTTATTATGAAGCGGAAATAATGGCGATGTATGCAAAAGCCATTGGCATTCCCGCAAAAAATATTTATACCGAAACAAAGGCAGAGCACAGTACCGAGAATGCTTATTATGGATATAAAAAAGCCCAGCAATTGGGTTTTGAACATATAGCGCTTGCTTCCGATCCTTTCCAGACAAAATTATTGAGGCGCTATGTTCGTAAAAAGGTGGATGCAGAGATGGCCCTCATTCCCATGGTGATAGATACTATGAAGGTAATAGAACTGGAAATGATTGATCCTGATATAAATTACCAGGCAGCTTTTAAACCCAATTTTATTTCAATTAAAAAGCGGGAGAGCTTCTGGAAAAGATTGAGGGGAACGCTTCGCGGAAATATAGATACAACAGCTTACGGAGCAAAGTAACAAATAAAGTGCAACAGCCGGTAACAATAACAATGTGCTATCAATGAAAATCATCCGGCGGATTGAATAAAAAAAAGTGCAATGATATGCACTTTTTTCTTTCGTTATAGTTGCACTTTATCTATTCGCGCACCTCGGTTGTGGTTACTCCCTTAACATTTCCATAATCGTCTTTTATAACAGTGGTTGTTTTACGCCTGGAGCTGTTTCCGCTAAAAAGAAAGATCAATAGCAGCAAAATAGCGCCGCCGGCAATCCACATCCAGTTTCTGCCAAACCAGGAGCTCACTTCCTGTTCACTTATTTGCACTTGTTCCTGGGCAAAGGTCACCATGGGCAGTATGGAAAATAACAACAGGGTTCCAATATAATGGATAAGCCGCTTAAGAATGAAATGTTTCATATACCAATGTTTTAATGAATAATAGACCTGTGTCAATAAATGAGCCATCCGGGCTTTACAGTTAAAATAAGTTGCTTATCAGGCTGTAGTATGTTGTGAAATTTATCTAACTGTGTATGATTTTCCCCGTTTTCACCCAAAATCCGGCAATTATTAAAAGTTATTGTTGTCCGGTGTAATAATACACAGGGAATCTCAATAATAGCAGGTCAGTATTCATTGTTGCAATGGCACGGAATTTTCGATACAAACGCAGGGCTCTTTGATTTTTTTAAAATGCATGTTATGAAAAACAATTTTTTTATGCTCATAGCTGTTGCTATAGCATTCACTTCCTGCAATAATAATCCGGGGAAGGATACCGCTGAGAAAGCAGATTCAGCTAATGATTCACATTATGATGATAACATAAAACGGGATATAGCACCTGTTGATGACAAAAGTGCCGATTTTTTAGTAAGTGCTGTTAATGAAAGCATGGCTGAAATACAGCTTGCAAAATTGGCGAAACAGAAAGCTGCAACCAGAAAAGTAAAGGACTACGCAGGCATGATTTTGAGTGATCATGGCGTTCTGTACGACCAGTTAAAGGCTATCTCTTCCGGATTATATGTTGTGCTTCCGTCTTCACCGGATGAAGCGGTACAAACAAAATTACAATTGCTGAATAAGCATACAGGGCAGGATTTTGATAAGGGTTTCCTGGATATGATGATCAGAGATCACAAAAAAACGATTCAATTATTTGAGCATGCATCAAGCAATGTAAATAATGCCGAAGTAAAGACCCTTATTGATAACGCATTGCCTCAATTAATTAAACACCTCGATTCTGCCAGGGTACTCGAAAAAATGCATAGGTAAAAGGCCAAAGCCCTATAATTTAAGTTATAACTGAGCATTGTATCAACCACTGCAGCAATCAAATCATTTTCTTTTTCCAGCGCCCGCTTTTGATATATAGGTATGAAAGCAAAAACATAGTGCTCCAGTATATCCATTCCGCTGCCCAGCCCCATGTAATGGCCATCTGCAATTTTTCCAGTACCACATAGGCATATATGCTGTAAAGTGCGATGGCAATAAACTCAATAGCAAGGTTAACAATTGTATTGCCTGTACCGGTAACCGCATTTAGCCAAACTGTTGCAAAAGACATCAGGATAAGCGCGCTTGAAACGATCCGCAATACAGGTATGGCCGATTGTATAAAATCTTCGCCCTGGCCGTAAATTGATAAAAATAAATGTGGAAAAAGATTTAATGTGATACAGGTCATCACTCCAAACCCTACACTAACATGAACGATTTTATGGATAAGGGGGATTACTTTCTCTTTAAGTCCCTGCCCGATGATATTGCTCACCATAGTATTGCTGGTGGCGGCAAAGGCCCAGGTAAACACGCCAAAAAAGCCAAATATATTGCGCATTGTATTGGATACAGCAAGATCCCGCTGTCCATGGTGCTCTATGAGGATGTAAAAGAACTGCCAGCTGATAATGCTGATAGCATACTGGAAGATCAGGGGGGAAGACTGTATCAATATTAATTTTGTGACAGGCTTATCAAAATTCCAGTGCTGGTATAAGGAAAAGGTTTTGTGAAATCCTTTCCAGTGAATTACGGCGAACACCACAAACATACCCGCAAATTCGGCAATAATAGATGCAATAGCTGCGCCGTTAAATCCCATTTGAGGGAAACCCCATTTCCCGTATATCAGTACATAATCAAAAAATACGTTAGCGACTGTTTCCGCTACAGTACCGGCAATAAGGTAACGGCTGTGGTTTGTGCCCACCAATAGTGCATTCCGCATCTGGTACAAATATAAAAAAGGAAGTCCCCATATCCTTATCTTCAGAAACCCAATGCACATGTTGTAGGTTTCTTCTGAATGAATGGTAAGCCTGAAAATAGCGGGTGCGATCAAATAGGTGGATAATATACCAATGCATGCTATGGCTAAAGCAATGAATACGCCCTGTGAAAAGATTTTACCTATATCGCCAATCCTGTTTTCTCCGGCACGCCGGGCAATTAAAGCCTGCAAACCATTGTTCAGTCCAAAGCCTACGCCTGCAAATATCAGGTAAAAGACGCCTGTTATGCCGGCGGCTGCTAATTCGCGCTCACCTAATCCACCTAAAAAAATATTATTGGTAATAAAATTAAACTGGGGCACCAGCAATGCAGCGGAAATAGGCAAAGCGATCTTTAAAATCTGCCTGTAAGAAATCGTTAGCCTGAGATCAGTATGGTTTAATGTGCCCGACATAAGCGGGCGCAAACCTACAGTAAAAAAGCCCGGAATACAATTCCGGACTTTTAAATTTTTCATTCACATCCTCACATCCTCACCATTCACCTTTATTCAATCAATGCTAATGTTGCATTTTTTTGGCATCGTCTAAAAACTTGGCTAAGCCAATGTCGGTTAAAGGATGTTTCAGTAAACCTAAAATGGATTCCAATGGGCAGGTGCATACATTGGCGCCTAATTCGGCTGCTCTTACAATATGCAATGAACTGCGGATGGAAGCCGCCAATATCTCTGTTTTAAATCCCTGCAGGGCGTATATCTGTGCAATTTGCCCGATCAGTTCCATGCCGTCCCAACTGCTGTCGTCTATTCGGCCAATAAATGGTGACACATAATTTGCGCCTGCTTTGGCTGCCAGAATAGCCTGCCCGGCCGAAAATACCAGCGTGCAATTGGTTCTGATACTGTTGTCGGAAAACCATTTTAATGCTTTTATACCATCTTTGATCATCGGCACCTTTACTACTATATTAGGGTGAATAGCCGCTAATGTTTTCCCTTCGGCAATAATGCTGTCAAAATCTGTAGAAAATACTTCCGCGCTCACATCTCCTCCGTCTACCAGTTCACAAATGGTTTTATAATGATTTCTTATGGCTTCATCGCCTTTAACGCCTTCTTTAGCCATTAAGGAAGGGTTGGTTGTAACACCATCTAATATACCCAGATCATGGGCCTCTTTAATTTGTGCCAGGTTGGCTGTATCAATAAAAAATTTCATAACCTTACTATTTGCTTTGATTCGTTTAAAATGTTGTATCAATAAGAGAACGAATATAAGAATAAAAAAAGGCAAGTTACTTACATCGCACCGCTACAACCGCCTACCCTTGCTACCTTCCGGTCCTGGGGGAGTTCAGCAGGAGCTGGTCGTATAAGACTTGCCTCTGCAAAGATACGAAGGAAGCATCAAAAGACAAATTACAAGAAGCAAATAAAATCAGAAATCACTAAAACTGTCCGGGTCGGTTCATCCTCGAATTGATTACCGTTACATTCATCAACTGGTCATATCTTCCGCCCAGTTCACGGTAATATACCAATATGGTATACTGGTTCTCCGTTTCCCATATATTGCCTTCGGTTTCATCCGTAATAAATTGGACAGAATTGCCTTTACCATTTGCCAGGGCGTAGGTGTAATCATAGTAACCCTGTTTAAGTTGCAGGGTAGTTTCATAGGCATTTTGCTGGGGGTTCCAGCGCATTTTAGCGCTGTCGTCTGTTCCATAACTGGTGATCTGACCAATAAGATACAGGTCTTTGGTATAAGGCGTATTGGCAGGTGGTTTATAGGTAAAATGCACCGTAGCGTAATCGCCATTCCAGTAAGGATTTACATTTTCGTTGGTTAATGCCGCATATATACCGTTATAATCTTTATAATAAATATACCGTTGGGTATTGCGCGATGGGTCGGGTACCACATACAAATTATAGGCCGTGTTGGTGTTTTCCTGCCGCCTTACCCTGTCGCTAAGCAAACGAAAACTGGTAAGATCAAGCCATCTCCATTCCCGCATGGCGGGTATAATGCAATCTTTTTCGGTATTGTATTCATACAGGTTGTTGCGGACAATACTGGGTTTTATATTTTGTATGCGGTTGTCCCAGCGGTTGTTTTGCAGGATCACTACTTTTATTTGCTGTTGGGGGTAGCTAACATTTAATCTGCCCGCGTTTACGGTAAATTGCACCTTCTGGTGTGTTCTGAAAAACTGCTGACCAAAAGGCTGCTGAACCTGTGCCGATACCGTTATGCCCGCATCGGTAACCAAAAATCGCCTGGTGAATGCCAGTTTTGAGGTATCCCCGTCTAAAAAAACCTTTAATAGATAATTTCCGGCTTTGGTGGGCATAATATCCCTGCCCGGAAACACCAACTGGTAATGGGTATAGCGGGTAAGCACCTGCGCCGAACGGCGGTAGGTAGATATGCGCTGATTGGTATATCCTTTGGCATAATCAAAATAACCCATTTGCACGGCCGACCAATCCGCATTGCGCAATTCAATATTGTAATAATAGTTTTTTATATCGCCATCCATGTCATCAAAATCCAATTGCAGCATATCATTGCTGTTCAGTTTTATGATGGGGTAAGCCGTTTGATCGCCATACAGGTTAAGCTGAACAGTTTTGATGTTTTTTTGGAATACCATATCGGGCTCCCGCTGCGCATACGATTTTAAACAAAAAAGCAGACAGCACACACAGCACGCAGCAAAGTAACGTTTGTACATGGGTGCATTCCAAATTGTCGCATCGCTTTGCTTCATGTGGGCGGTGAAGACACCGCCCACGGCGGACGCCCCGGTTGGTGGAGACACCAACCGGCGACAATTTGGAAGACACCCTTTGTACATCGGCTAATTCTTTTATCTTCACAATTTAGTAAAATCGCAGCGATTGAATACAGCTTCATTTATAGCAAGACGGATAGCATTCAACAGGGAACGCTCGTTTTCACGGTTTATTATAAGGCTGGCTATAGCCGCCACTGCTATCAGCGTTGCGGTGATGATCATGACACTGGCCTTTGTAAATGGCTTCCAGGAAGCAGTTAGCCAGAAAATATTCAGCTTCTGGGGGCACTTGCGGGTACAGCATTATGAACAATATAAAGCCGCTATCGCGGAAGAGTCACCGATTCTCAAAAATGATACGATCGTTAGTGAATTGTATAAAATACAAGGGGTAAGGCAGGTGCAGTCCTTTGCTACCAAGTATGCCATTCTTAAAACACCGGAATCTATTGAAGGGGTACTTTTTAAAGGCGTGGGAAAGGAATATGATTTCAGCTCCATGCAGCAGTTTCTTACTGCCGGAAGATGGGTAAAGTTCAACGATAGCTCATACAGCCGCGAAATTGTAATATCGGAGTATACCGCGAAGCAATTGCAACTGAAAGTAAACGACAGGATATTGATATATTTCTTTAGGGGAGAAGATCAAAAACCGAGACCGGATAAACTTACTGTTGTAGGGCTGTATAAAACCAATATGGAAGAATATGATAAGTTGTACGCCATTGGCGACCTGACGCTGGTACAAAGGCTCAATGACTGGACTACTGATGAGATAGGAGGGTACGAAATATTTCTGAACGATTACCACGCTATGGATAAGGTGAACAATGAAATATTTGAATCCCTGCCTCCTGAATGGGGAAGCAAAACCATCAGGGATATTTATCCTAATATTTTTGACTGGCTGCAACTGCAGGATGTTAACCGCGACGTGGTGCTTGGGGTAATGATCATCATTGCCATCATAAACCTGATAACCTGCTTAATTATTATGGTGCTGGAGCGCACCAGGATGATTGGTGTTTTAAAAGCAGTAGGCGCCACAGACTGGACGGTGCAGAAAATATTCACAATGCAGGGCGTTATCATTACCGCTGTAGGTATCTTTCTTGGATTGGTTATTGGCCTTGGAATTTGTGTATTGCAGCAAAAAACAGGATTTCTTACATTCTGGGATGAGAATGCTTATTATATGCTGGTAGTTCCCGTTAAAATAATATGGTGGGAGGTGTTGCTTGTAGTTGTGGGTACATTGCTGGTGTGTACACTTACCTTATTGATTCCTTCATTGGTGAGTCGTAAGATACAACCCGCCAAAGCGGTGCAGTTCAGGTAGGGAAGCACGTGTATTGTTATGGTGTTACCCGTTTCCATGCTGCTTTGCAGAAAGGTAACCGGCGGTAGCCAGGTCAGATGCATCGTTAACCGGCTGTATTTTCCCCGCTGCCATCAGTATTTTTTTTGTAGCAATGTCCAGCATATCGTTATAGTAGTGATCGGTTATAATAAATCCCTGTACTGCACTTCGTTCTTTTATCTTTTCTTTAATGACCTCCTTATACAAGGGATCAACCATGGAGAATGGTTCATCCAGTAGAACAAAGGGATGATTTAAATGAATAACCAGTAAAAATTGCAGGTATCGTTGTTCTCCTAATGAAAGATTACCTACCCTGGTAGCCTCCATATGATGTACACCGGGTGAATAAAATATTTTATTCTGATCTTCCCCGGCTGGGAAATATAAAGGGATCACATTTCTTACGGTAATGTTCTGAGGCAGGAATATCTTTTGGTGACTGTAACTTATCAGTTTTCGGGTGATGTTATTCCGCAGGGGTGTATCATTTATCCATACACTTCCTGATGTAGCTTTCAATGTTCCAAACAGTATGTTCAGCAGGGTAGATTTACCACAGCCATTTAGCCCAAAAAGCCCGGTTATATCGCCCGTATGACATTCGAAGCTGACGTTTTCCAGTATCTTTTTTGTACCATAGCAATGGGCAATTGCGCTTACACTTAGTTTATTATTCATCTTATGATTAAAAGAATAAGCGTTGAAAGTATTATATTAATTACCGCTACCCGCGTCATCAATTTCATTTTAGAAAGTCCTGCGTTGGCGTAAAAGCAATACTGGATATTATAATAATAGCGGTATATAATTAACGAAGCCGCCACTCCAATACTGCTGAAGCTTAAAACACTCACTGCAAAACTTTGATTGAGCAATAAAGGTATTGAAGATACAAGCAGGTTGAACTTGTTAACGTCTGTATAGTATTTCAGGAATAAGAACAAACTAATATTTTGATAGAAATATAAGGATTAAAAACAGAACCCCGAGCAAAAGGTTGGAGAGGGATGTATTGCAAATTGTGGCCGGTTGGTGGAGACACCAACCGGGGCGTGCGCCGTGGGCGGTGCCTGCCTGACAGTAGGCAGGTCTTCACCGCCCACATGAAGCAAAGCAATGCGAATTTGGAATGCACTCGTTGGAGCGGAATAATTAGAAGAGTTAATCAATACTTCCGCCATTTTGCAGCGTTATCTTTTTTCGGGATAATTTTGTAAATTGGTAACATTATGGAACTATGTGAACCCGCCGTGGCTTATGGCAAAAATAAATTAACGCCCGAAGAATACCTGGCGTGGGAAAGCACTGCTACCGAAAAGCATGAATATTACAGGGGAGAGGTATTTGCTATGGCAGGAGCCAGCGTGAGGCATAATGTTATAGCAAAGAATTTAATAATAGGTATTGGTGCACGACTGCGGGGGAAGCAATGCCAGCCTTATGGCAGCGATCTGCGCATTCATATTCCTGAAAATACTTTGTTTACCTACCCTGATCTTTCAATTATCTGCCGCGATATAGTTGAGGAAGAAAATGATGATTATGCAATAGCACCAACGGTGATCATTGAAATACTGTCGCCTTCCACTAAAAGCTATGATCGTGGTGAAAAGTTCAGGTTTTACCGTGATATTCTTACGCTTAAAGCATATATCCTGATTGATTCGGAAAGCATTGCCATTGAAGCTTTTCGCATAAATGCTTCCGGGCGCTGGGAACTGGAGGAATACAAATCGGTAAATGAAATACTCACAATTCCTGTAGTTGATCTTGCCATACCCCTGCAGGATATTTATGAAGGAACAAAATTATCGTAGCTTCATTTGGCTTTAAAGAAGGATGGATCCCGCGGCATCCATCCCGATACTTTTTCTTATTCCGGGTAAATATCTTACTTCATTTTTGCATCAGCGGGCATAAGGATGGCCGTATAATGATTTTTGCCGTTCAGTAACAGTCGTGCGGCTTCCTGTACATCTTTGGTGGTTAATTTATCAATATACTGCTCAAAATGAATAAAGCGGTCAATATTTTTGCCTTCTGTTTTTGCCGCTAAAAGATGGCTGGACCAGGGACCATTCTCTTTCATCTCTTGTTTGTGCGATTCACGCCATTGTTGCTTTACCTTATTGAGGTTTTGTTCGCCCGGTCCGTTTTTAATAATAGCAATTATTTCGTTTTGCATGGCTTTCAGGAGTGTGTCTACCTTTTCGGGACCACAGGGCAATTGCACCACCAACTGAAAAGAAGGATAGGGCGCTTTGTTCAATCCTCCGTAAATGCCACCGCCATAAATGCCCTGCACCTTTTCTCTCAATTCTTCAATAATGCGGATGTTGAGCACTTCTGTGAGGGCGCTGGCCTTTAAAGCAAGATCTTCATTGTACGGAATTTCTCCGTAATAAAAAGACAGGATCAGGCTTTTTTGCTCCTCGCCTTTATACACCGTCAGTTCCTTTTTCCCTTTTATCGGTCTTACTTTCTGATCAACATAATTATTTTTCCTGCCTGTTGCCGGCAAACCGGCAATATAGGTTTCAATTAACGGAATAATTTGGTTTTCTTCAAAATTACCGGTGAAAACAAAATGTAAGCCTCCGGCATCTCCCAGGCGTTGCTTGTAGATAGCCAACGCCCTGTTTGCCTGTATGCTGTCAAAATAAGCTGCCTTTGGTACGTTAATGGGTGCCAGCGGATTATTATTGTAAAAAACCCTGAAGGCTGTATCAATAAATGAAGCCTGGGGATTGGCGCTTAACAAAGCCAGTTGCGCTTTGTTTTTTTGTACGAAAGCGTTGAACAGGCTGCTGTCTTTGCGGGGCTCCGTTAACTTAAGATATGCCAGTTGAAACATAGTCTCCAGGTCTTTCACTGTTGAGCTGCCGTTGATGCCTTCGGTAGTAGCGCCGATAAAAGGAGTGGCCGATATGGTTTTACCCGATAGTGCTTTTTGCAGGTCTGTGGGAGAAAAGCTGCCATAGCCCATGGCGTTCACTACCGGTAAGGCGTAAGCGGCATTGTATTTGTCGGGCTGGCTGTAGTTGCTTGTACCACCATACCGCGATGCCGCCATTAGTATTTCGTCATTTTTGAAATCGGTGGGTTTGAGGGTAACGCTAACGCCATTTGATAGGGTAAGTTCGGTTGAGCCCGTAAGCGTGTTGTTTTTTTTGCTGGTTACTTTTCCTGCCTTTGGCATTACGGTTAACAAATCGGTGGCTATTGTTTTTTCTTCGTAGGGTTTTACCTCTGCTTTTTCCGCCAGCGCTACGGTTTGTAAAAGTGCGTCAGGGGAAGGCAGTTGTACGCCTTCCTTCTGCGGACCCATAATAAATGCAAATACATTCTGATCTCCCTTTAAAATGTTGGCAATGGCGTTCACATCTTCAAGACCGATAGCCGGTAAAAGATCCTTTGCCATTTTATATTCCGCAACAATACCGGGAATGGGGGCTCCCTGCAGGTAATGCTGAATATATTCCTCTACAAATTCAGATGATTCTCTTTTATCCCTGTCGTTGTAACTTTTTTCATAAGCGGCCAGCATATTTTTTTTTGCTCTTTCCAGCTCCGGTGCCGTAAAGCCAAATCGTTTTACTTTTTCCAGTTCTTCCAGGGCGGCCTGCAATGCACTGGTGGGCTCTTTATCGCCCGAAACCGCGTAAAGCTCAAAATTTTCATATCCCCTGGCAATACTGCTGAAAGATCCGCCGCCGTATACAAAGGGTGGATTTGCCTGTTGGGTAAGCTCCTGCATGCGTTTATTCAGCATGGTTACAAACAGGTCTTTAACCAGTTCTTTTTTATAATCGCTGTAAGTAATAGTTGTATCTGATTTATACGCGGGATATTCAACGATCGCCTGGTAACTGGTAGCTTCTTTATCGGTAACAATTATTGCATCATCTTTGGTATATGCAGGCACGGGAGGTTGCAGGCGCTGACGTGCTTCGGCGGGGTTGGTTAAACCACCAAAATGTTTTTTTATCATTGCCAGGGCATTCTCTTTTGTTATATCCCCTACAACAATTACTGCCATTAGCCCGGGCCGGTACCATTCCTTATAATACCGGCGTATGGCATCGTGCTTAAAGTTCTTAATGATGCTATCCTTGCCTATGGGCAAACGTTCTGCATACAATGACCCGATCAGTAATTTGGGCAATATCTTCTTGAACATTCTTTCTCCCGCACCTTTTCCCAAACGGCTTTCTTCCAGAATGATCGCACGTTCATTGTCTATGTCTTCATCTAAATAGGTAACATTATGCGCCCAGTCTTCCAGTACGCTGAATCCCTTTTCCACATTACCCGGCTTGTCGGTAGGAATGGGTAAAATGTAGATCGTCTGATCAAAATAGGTGGAGGCGTTAAGGTCGCTTCCAAAGCCAACGCCTATTTCCTGGAGGAAGGAGACGATATCATTTTTTTTGAAATTTTTGGTGCCGTTAAAAGCCATGTGTTCAGCCATATGTGCCAGCCCGAGCTGATCCTCGTCTTCATTAATGGAACCGGCATTAATCACCAGTCGGAGCTCTACCTTTTGCTCGGGTTTATTATTGGGGCGAATATAATAGACTAGTCCGTTCGGCAATTTGCCAATGGTAACAGCAGTATCAACAGGTAATTTATCCGCAGGATTATTTTGAGCCTGAGCAAATACTATGTTTACGGAGAGTAAGATAAACAGGAAAGTGTTTTTCACTATAGTTCTGTTATGCATATACATTATGTTATTTACTGTAAATGTATAATAAATAAGAGATTTGTTCCTTTGGCTTCGGATCAAATACTTCTCAAAAGAAAAACAGCAAAAGGTTATGGAAGCGGTATGCTTGTTGCCGTTGGGAACCGTGCCGATGGCACTCACCTGCAAAAGTCATTACAACCGCTAAAGCACTGCTTGCCCAAGTTTCAGGCCTACGGACCTTCGCCAAATTTAAATGCGTTTTCCGGTGTTTGTTACAGAAGTAAGCGCGGATAACTACAACGCCAGTTTCCCCTGGTAAAAATCCAGTATCCTTGTGCGGAAAATATATTCGTACCAGGTTTGTGTGAGATTGAGTTTAGCCCGGTCGTAATTGTTTTTAGTGAGCAAATATTCGGTAGATACAATGGTACCCAGGTTGAAACGGATCTCCGCTGAACGAAATGATTCCCTGTATTGAATAACCTGTTCCTGCAGCACTTTGTAACGTTCATAGGCAGATACCATGTCCTGGTATGCTTTCTCTATACTTTGTTTCAGGATCAGTTTGACGTTTTCCGCTTCGTATACGGCATTTTTTTCGCTGAGTTTTGCTTTTTTTACAGTAGTGGCTACCCGCAGATTATTAAAGATGGGAATGCTCAGGCTCAGGCCAACATAACTTCCCAGGTTGTTTTTAAACTGGCTGTTGTACGATATTTTTTGTGCAGTGTAGTTTTGCTGTTGCTGGAGTACAGGATTTTTAATATTGTCAATCAACACGTATTGGCCAGTATTTACTTCAGAAACGGTGGTTGGAACAGAGCGGGCAGAAACACTGGAAAAATTCGTATTGAGATTTCCATTCAGTCTTAAATAAGGATAATACCCACCCCTGGCCGCCTGCACACCCTTTGCCATACTTTTTACCCGAAAATCAACCGCCTTAACCTGTGCAAGATTTTGCAGGGAAGCTGTATATATTTCCGCAGGTTCATTTGGATACATCTCAAGTAGTTCCGCCTCAGGCAACCTTTCCAGTTGCATGTCTTTGGTATAAGGAATATTCATAAGCTGGCTTAGATTTAGCCTGGCAGTTTGCAATGCATTGTAATTATTAATGGCAGCCAGTTCATCACCCGATAGCTGACCCTTCATATCGGAAAGCATATAGCTGCCCACGGCGCCTTCGTTTACCATAACCGTTAGTCGCTCTACCTGTTTACGGGTTATTTCAGCCTGTTCCGACATGATCCTCCAGGTGTCTTCGTTATTTAATACAGTTAAATAGGCAAGTATTACATCCAGTGTAAGTTTGTCTTTGGATTGTTGCCATTCCATTTCACTGGCGTGATAGGCATATCCTGTTTGACGGATAAGATTCTGCAACTGCAGGCCACCGAACAAAGTAAGTCCCGCGTTTAGCCCTGCACCCGAAGAAGAGAACCGCTGATCAATATAGCCGTTGGTAAAGGGATCAATAGCACGTCCCTGGTTCCAGCCATAGCCCCAGTCGGCGTTGAGGTCGGGAAGTAGATTGGCTTTGGCTTTTTGCCAGTCAGCCTTTGCCGATTGCACAAGCAGTTCATTTTGCCTTACCGGGATATTGTTGTTCAGCGCGGTTTCTACACATTGCTTCAATGAAAATGCCCCGTTTTGGGCATGAACGTTTATCCATATGGTGCATGTTAATAACCATGTTCCTGCTATATGTACGATCTTCCGCATTGCATAATTGTTTTTTACTTCAACAATCTTTATCCTTGTTGTTGGCTGGGTTAACGCAACAATATTTCTTAGTGACCTCAAATCTTAAATATTAAATTCTAAATCAAACGATCTTTCCATCCAGCAGGTTAATGATCCTTGAACCGTATTCTGCATTTTTTTCGGAATGGGTTACCTGTATAATGGTTACGCCTTCTTCCTGGTTCAGCTTTTTGAACAGATCCATTATTTCTTCGCCCTGTTTGGAGTTGAGATTACCCGTAGGTTCGTCTGCCAGCAGCAGGCTGGGCTTACTTACCAGGGCCCGCGCAATGCCTACCAGTTGTTGTTGGCCTCCTGAAAGTTGCGCTGGAAAAAGATCCTTTTTACCCACTATCTGAAAGCGATCCAGTACATCGGCAACTATAGCTTTGCGCTCAGAGGATTTTTTGTCCTGGTAAATAAGCGGCGTTTCAATATTTTCATAAACTGTTAGTTCATCAATAAGATGGTAGGCCTGAAAAACGAAGCCGATGTGTTTTTTGTAAAGTTGCGACCGCTGTTTCTCTTTCAGGAGGTGTACGGCCTCCCCCATAAAATAGTGATATCCTTCGGACGGATCATCAAGCATGCCTATAATATTCAGCAGGGTAGACTTGCCTGAGCCCGAAGGGCCCATTATGGAAATGAATTCACCCTGGTTTACCCTGAAGTTGATGTCTTTAAGAATATATGTTTTTTGACCGCCGGCATTAACCGATTTGGAAATGTTGGTAAGTTCTATCATAATGTCTTTTTTTTAGGAAAATTAATGCCACGAATTAAAAGGGTTGAAAACCAGTTTGTTGTAAAGCATTTACAAGCGATACCTGTACGGTTTTGATACACCAGAAGTATGATTATGATACAGGGAGGGTTGAGGGTTACAGGTTGCAGGTTGCAAGGCATGCACATCTTGTAACTTGCAACCTGTAACCTGTACCAAATACAGGCTACGACCCCGGGGCGGCCTCAATAACCATAGTTTGTTTTAAGCGGAAGGCTACGGGTTGTTCCTGGCGTATGGCAGGCTTCCAGTTAGGCATACTTTCAAATTTTTTTTCAATCACTTCATTGATATCATAGTTGCCGCCTTTTACCACGCGGGCATATACGGGTTTACCGTCCTTGTCAATAATATAATCCACTACAATGTACGCGGCTCTTTGTCCTTCATCTAAAAGCGGGGCAAGTTCCCTGCCGGTTTTATCAAGAAAGGTTTGAAAAGCTTTGAAACCGCCGGGATAAACAGGCTGATTATTCACCACTTTTGCTAACTCACTTTCTGGTATCGGTATTGTCTTTTCCGGTAAGGTCTTTTTTACTTTATCAACCTTTTTTTCCGCCGGCTGTATATTTTCAACAAGATAGTCTCCCTTTGTATTTACCATCACAACGGGTACTTGTTTGTATTTTTCAAAATAATTATACGCTGCTTCCAGGTTGTCGGTAAGGGATTTATAATTGCGGTAAATTTTCAGGAACCGCTCCAAATAGCTCACACTCCGTGGATTATTGAATTGTATGGGAAATATATGCACAGGGATATAATCCTGTCCCATGGCGCGGGCATAGCTTGTAATTACATATAGATCTTCAATTTGATCGTTGGTAATGGGTATACAACCTTCCGTTACACAAGATCCGTGTATATAAATATCACCACCGGGATACAGGGAATCGCTCAGCATCCGGTCTGATGAATTGGGATAATTTAGGCCCAGTGACAAATGATAGGTACTGTTGGGCTTAAATTCATTTATGTAATAAAAGCCTTCCGGTACCTGGTAGTCGCCCGACATTCTTTTGGGTCCAAGAGAACCCGCCATAGCACATATTTTAAAGGTTTTAAATAATTTGAAAGGCTCACTGGTCTGGTTTTTTACCCATACTTCCAACTGGCTGTCGTATTTAAATGAACGGATGTAAATATATTTTGCCGGCCATTTTAAACCCTTTGCCTCAAATTGTTTGCGGAGGGTGTCTTCCTTGCGCCGGAAAACATCGGCAACTTTGGCAAATGATTTTTGATAATCAACGAATGAGTTTTGCCCGCTTACGGAACTCGAAAAAATGAAGACAAAGAATATCGCAAGAATGGATTTTAGTTTATTCATTAATGTTGGTTATAGCTTAAAAGAGACAATTACCATATGATATTTTCCCGGCAGTCCCCTTTTATTTACAAATATCATGCTTATTACGATACGATATTATAAATTTCCTCTTTTTGAGGCGCTCCAAAGCCTGCCTGAAGCTATCTTTTTCTAAGTTTTGGTATATGCCATGCGGTTTTTTCGGAAAGCATACACCATTTCCCCGGTGAGTTGGTTGTACAAGTTTGAAACATCAACTTACTTTAACGGTAAAACACAGTTATCTATTTCACTGCTACCCGTTAAAACTTCTTTATAGAAAGAGGAAGGAACTGTTAACAAACCCGCATGCTTCTTTTTAAAATTTTCGGCGGCAAAATACCCCGTTGGGATTCATTTCCCGACTTCATTTCTATCAGTTTGTTATCTTCACGCCTTATTTGAATACGATATATGCTGAAAGTTGGAATTTTAGGCGGAGGCCAGTTGGGCAGAATGTTATTGCAGGCTGCCGCTAACTACCCTGTTGAAACCTATGTTATGGAAAATGATGAAGATTGTCCTGCTGCGCATCTCTGTCATCATTTCGTGAAAGGAGATATACGGCATTATGAGGATGTGTATCAATTTGGCAAAGGTTTGGATGCTGTTACCATTGAAATTGAATCTGTTAATGATGATGCATTGGCGGCGCTGGAAGCGGAGGGCGTAAAAGTATATCCCGGTGCAGCAGCGCTTCGGATCATAAAAAACAAAATTGCTCAAAAACAATTTTACCAGTCCCATGCTATTCCTTCGGCCGCGTTTGTTGTTACACAATCTTTGGAAGAGCTGGCACAGCATGCCGATTTTTTACCGGCCGTTCATAAGCTAAATGCAGGAGGATATGACGGCCGGGGTGTTCAGCGTATTACATCCGGGGAAGAACTGAATAAAGGATTTGACGCGCCTGCAGTGCTGGAAAAAAGAATTAATATCCACAAAGAAATTGCACAGATTGTTGCAGTTAATAATAAAGGCCAAACAGCGCTGTATCCGCCTGTGGATATGGTTTTTAACACCCAGTTGAATTTACTGGATTACCAGGTAAGCCCTGCCGAACTTACCGAAAATATTTTATGGAAGGTGGAAGCAATTTCGCTTAAAGTAGTGAAAGAATTAAAAAGTGCAGGTATTTTTGCTGTAGAACTGTTTATTGATAAAGCAGGTGATATTTATGTAAATGAAACGGCGCCAAGAGTGCATAATAGCGGACATCATACTATCGAAGGAAACTACAGTTCCCAGTTTGATATGTTATGGCGGATTATTTTAGATTATCCCCTGGGCAATACTGCATCCATTCTTCCGGCGGCTATAGTAAATGTATTGGGCGAAGATAATTATAGCGGGATAGCAAAGTATGAAGGTTTGGAAGATGTACTGCAAATGGACAATGTATTCGTGCATATTTATGGGAAAAAAGAAACAAAACCGGGTAGAAAAATGGGTCATGTTACTATTTTGAGCGCCGACAGAAATGACCTCACTTTTAAGCAAAGCCGGATCAGGCATGTGTTGAAGGTGGTAAGTGATGAAGGAGAGAGGAGAGAGGTGAGAGGAGAGAGGTGAGAGGAGAGAGGTGAGAGGAGAGAGGAGAGAGGAGAGAGAGGTGAGAGGAGAGAGGTGAGAGGAGAGAGGAGAGAGGAGAGAAGTGAGAGGTGAGAGAATAGGTAGTTACAAGTTGCAGGTTACAGGGCAGGCGCATAACCAACTGAAATTAGGTAGCTGATAGCTCATAGCTGATAGCCCATAGCTGATAGCTCATAGCTGATAGCTCATAGCTGATAGCCCATAGCTGATAGCTCATAGCTGACCGCTGAAAGCCCCTAAACAAAATCTAATCAATATGTCTTCCATACAACCCCTTGTAGGTATCATAATGGGCAGCGACAGCGATTTAAGTGTAATGCAGGATGCCGCTACCATTTTAAAAAATTTTGATATACCATTTGAACTTACGGTGGTATCAGCGCATCGTACACCCTTGCGTATGGTTGATTATGCTTCAAAAGCAAAAGAAAGAGGGCTAAAAGTTATTATTGCGGGTGCAGGCGGCGCAGCGCACCTGCCGGGCATGGTTGCTTCCCTTACATCACTGCCTGTTATTGGTGTTCCGGTTAAGTCTTCCAATTCCATTGACGGATGGGACTCCGTTTTATCAATTTTACAAATGCCCAACGGAATACCGGTAGCTACAGTAGCTTTGAACGCCTCTAAAAATGCCGGCATACTTGCAGCTACTATACTCGGCGCCTTTGACTATACGATTGGTGAAAAAGTAACTGCATTTAAAAAAAATATGGAAGCTGAAGTATTTAAAAAAGCAGCAAAACTAAAAGGAGAGGGTTGGGGAAATGAATTTGATCAATAACAATAATGGCTATCAGCGCCAGATGTAAGCAGGTTCAATTCCCTTTTGCTACAATTCTGCCTGCATCTTTATTCTCGCTTCGCCAGGAACAGAGGTTATTTTTTTGCTGTTGTAATCAAAGCAAACCATACCTGTTTTAGCCGCAGCAACTGTAATATTCTTCCCGTTTCTGTGGGTATTTAATTGATAAATGATATCAAAACTCACCCTTTCAAATGCAGTTGCTGTAACGGCTACATCAACCACATCTCCATAAAACAATTCTTTTTTAAATTCAATAACCACATCATTCATAATAAGGCCAACGCCTGCAAAATCCTTTTCATTATAAGCAAACTGTTGTAAAAATTGTATCCGTGCCTCATGAATCATAGCAAGAATACTATCATTGCCGGCATGTCCGCCGTAATTAATATCGGTTATACGAATAGGAATTTTAGTGTGAAAAGAAAAGCGTTCCGGCAGTTCAAGCTTTATCCTGGACATGTTTTATTTTTTGGACAAATATAATTGCTGAAAATGAAGCAGAACTATTTGTTATTATGCTGTTGCAGCAATTTCATCAGTTCGGCAATATCCATAAAGTTTTCTGCAGACGGAACGAAAGTGGAATGACCTACTTCTTCTTTCCATTCCTTAAATTGATTTCTCCAGTACTGGCTTTCCCTGAGAATAACATCCAGAAATTCCTCATTGCCGGCGCCATTCAGGAATTGAATGGTATTTCTGAATTTAGAGGAAACCCTTACCGAATGTCCATTAGGCCCTGTCGTTAAAAAATAGCTGTTGGGTAAGTCAAGCAAACGTACATCCTCTTTTATCTCACCATTTAAATTGTGGATGCGTTTGGCGGCCGTTTGGTCCAGATCGTAACGGTCGGTAATAGCTGTGTTATCATCAGGTACTAATGAAACGGGTGGAATGTTATAGGTTTTATCATCGCTGTAAAAATCAGTTACAGCAATGGTTTTAACTTTGTTCTTTTTGCTTATAATGTGTGAAGCCATCATGGGCTTATCGTTTACGGGAAGGCTGTTGTCATTTTCGTTTTTGATAACGGTATGCTCGTCAGTTTGATTTTCATAAGTTGTATCAGGGGTTGTTTTCTTACCTGCTGTGGTTTTGCTTTTATCGCTGCCTGCTATAAAGTAATTGGCAGTAAAAAAAGAAATTCCAATAAGCGCTGCAGCGGCGGCTATGCGAAATATCCTTTTTATATTAAAGCTTCTGGGGTTTGCAATGGATGGGGAATCGAGCGCCTGTTCAATAAGCTCCCAGTTTTTACCTGGTGGACCGGCTTCAACGTGATATAACCTGTTTTTGAATTCTAAAAATTCATTATCAAGGTCATGAACTACCCTGTTCCATACGTGACCGGGCGGATTGACTTCATGATTATATAGTTCATTTTTCCATTTCATGATCAGGGTTAGGAATAATATTATGGTGATGTTCTTTTTGCCCTAATGAGATTCTGCAACACTCCTTTTGCTCTTGCCAGTTGCGATTTACTCGTTCCTTCGCTAATACCAATCATTTCCGCTATCTCTTTGTGCGAATAGCCTTCAACTACATATAAGTTAAACACTGTTCTGTACCCAGGAGACAACTGCTGGATGATCTTCATCAGGTCCTTCACACTTAAACTATCAAAAGCGGATATTTCTTTTGTTTCAAGCAGGTTCTCATGATTTTCGGTAACCGGGTAAAGATTAACCTGCCTTCGATAGTGTTCTATTGCCGTATTTACAAATATCCTTCGAATCCAGCCTTCAAACGATCCATCGCCCCTGTACATGTGGAGATTTTTGAAAACTTTCACAAATCCATCCTGCAAAATATCCTGGGCATCTTCAGCTTTGCCGGCATAGCGGAGGCACACACCGTACATTTTGGGTGAAAACTTTTGATATAATTGCTCCTGCGCCCGGCGATCTCCCTCCAGACAACCTTTTATTAAGTCGTTTTCACTCATGTTATGGTTGCTTTGCATAGACATTTAATCGTATAAAGATTAATATGCTCCTATTCTGTTTTGTTCCAATGCGGTAACACAATTATTTTTTTATTAGAAACCGTATCAGTTGTTCCATTGCTTTTACCCTATGGCTGTATTGATTCTTTTCTTTCAAAGACATTTCGGCAAAGGTATACCCGGCGTTACGTGGTATAAATACCGGGTCGTAGCCAAAGCCGTTTTCTCCCCGGGGTTGCGTGATAATACTGCCTTCACAGATGCCTTCAAACTGGTACTCAACACCATCAAGTAGTAATGAAATAATAGTTTTAAACCGGGCGGTTCTGTCCGTTTTGTCTTTCAACTGATCCAGCAATTTTTCAATATTAGCAGTAAAATCTCTTTCCTCCCCCGCATACCTTGCACTTCTAACGCCTGGTTCACCATTCAGGGCACTTGTTTCCAGGCCTGTATCTTCCCCGAAACAGCTTATCCCCGTTAAATTATAAACTGTAGTAGCTTTCTGCCGTGCATTTTCTTCCAATGTATCAAAAGGTTCCGGAATATCCATATCTATGCCTGCTTCTTTGAGGGTTATTATAGTAAACCTCCCTTCAAGCACAGAACGAATCTCTTCTGCTTTATGTGCGTTATTCGTAGCGAAAATAAGTTTTTGCATACTGGGATTGCATTAAAGTTGAAAAACAGACTTTAAGCCTGCCCACAATTGAGTTTTAAGCGACTTGTCTTCCTCAATGCTGTTTAAATCCGGCGCACATAAATAAATAACATTGTTATAGGGCTGCACCTGGAAATGAGGGAAATGAATGGGTAAACCTATTTCCTGGGGTGATATACCAAAAAGAAGCTTGATTTTAGGCCGGGTTATGCTGTTAAGATTCAAGTAATTATTGTTTGTGGATTGATTCATGTTAATAACAGCAACATCCGCCATATTCAGTTTGCAGGCATTTAATATACCGGTTAAAAAAGCAAACGATTTGTCGGTAAGATAAGTAGCATCACTTACATTAACCAGGATGGTGATTTGTTTTTGATTGGACCCCAGAAATTTTAAACCAGTTGTGGTTGAAGTGGGCGCATCTTCTATATTTTGTAAACAAACAAGAGGAGCTGTATAAAGGCTTGATATAAGGATTTCCGGTAATTTTACACTTTTAAGGCTCATACAAATTGACAAGTGGCTCTCCGGCCACAAAGTTTTTTCGTTTCTTTGCAACAAAAATAGTGTTTTATGACTGCCGCGATGGATATTCAGGTTACAAAAATAGAAAGGAGTAAGTTGCAGGATATAGATATGGAAAACCTGCCTTTTGGAAAATACTTTACAGATCATATGCTGGAAGCAGAATATGAGAATGGCAGGTGGACAAATGTGGAGATTAAGCCTTACCAGCCTCTATTGCTGGAGCCCTCATTGGCTGCATTGCATTATGGGCAGGCAATTTTTGAAGGCATTAAAGCGTATAAAGATGAAGAAGGCAACGCTTTTATATTCAGACCTTATGATAATTACAGGCGCTTTAATATATCTGCCGAAAGGATGAATATGCCTAAAGTGCCTGAAGAACTTTTTATTGAAGGCATGCGCCGTCTCATTGAATTAGATAAAAAATGGATACCTGCTAAAAAGGAGCATTCCCTGTATATCAGGCCATTTATGTTTTCTACCGATACCATGCTGGGCGTTCGGCCTTCCCAGAAATATAAATTTCTTATTATCCTAAGTCCCACCGGTCCTTATTTTCCCAAGCCAATGAATATTTATGTAGAAGAAAGATACACCCGTGCAGCTCCGGGAGGTGTTGGGTTTGCTAAAAATGCCGGTAATTATGGAGGCAGCATGCTGGCCGCCACAGAAGCCCAAAAGCAGGGCTACGACCAGGTGCTATGGACGGATGCGTTTGAACACAAATGGCTGCAGGAAGTGGGAATGATGAATGTGTTCTTTATTATTGATCGTACTGCCATAACGCCTTCTCTTGAAGAAGAAACGATATTGAATGGTGTAACCCGCAATAGTGTAATTACCATTTTAAAAGAAATGAATATACAGGTGGAAGAACGTCGCATTAATATTGATGAAGTGATTAAAGCGCATAAAGAGGGAAGGCTGCAGGAAGTATTTGGTACTGGAACCGCAGCCACTGTTGCGATGATACAGAAATTAAAATACCAGGATTATGTAATGGAATTCAGTGAGAAGGATTGGACGCTGAGTGCGGAAATAAAGAAAAAACTCAACGGTATCCGTCAAAGTAAGTTGCCGGATACGCACCATTGGATGTTTCCTGTGTAGGTTTTAGGAAACAAAGTCGCGAATAAACGAAATCCATGAATTGTGGCTTTTTTTAGGCATTGAAAGACGGAGATGCCAGGTTAACGATTTCCTTAATTGAACCTTACCGCCAGGACAGGATCGCTTTTGACGCTGTAATTAACACTAAGGAGGAAGCTGATAATGTGCTGGTAACCAGCCAAATTAAATAGCCGGCAGTTTTTTAATAATTTGAACTTATTAATTTTGGTTTTTCCCAACAACCCGCTTACCTTTGCCCTCCCAAAAATAAAAGGTTAGAATGCCTACAATACAACAATTAGTTAGAAAAGGTAGAGAAATCATCAGAGCAAAAAGCAAATCAAGGGCGTTGGATAGCTGTCCGCAGCGTCGTGGTGTTTGTACCCGTGTATATACCACCACTCCTAAAAAGCCCAATTCCGCTTTGCGTAAAGTTGCAAAAGTGCGTTTAACCAATAAGGTTGAAGTAATTGCCTATATCCCGGGGGAAGGGCACAATTTACAGGAACACTCTATTGTATTGATCAGGGGTGGCCGTGTAAAAGATTTACCAGGCGTTCGTTATCATATCGTAAGAGGTAGCTTAGATACTGCGGGCGTAAAAGATCGCAAACAAAGCCGTTCCAAGTACGGTACCAAAAGAGAAAAAGCTAAAAAATAGCAATAGGCAAATAAATTAATAAATTGATTGAGTAATAATATTTAACCAAAATGCGTAAAGCACAAGCCAAAAAATTACCATTAGCACCCGATCCAAAGTTTAACGACAAACTGGTTACCCGTTTTGTAAATAATTTAATGTGGGGCGGCAAAAAAAGCACTGCTTACGATATTTTTTATAACGCGATTGACCGTGTTTCAAAAATTTCCGGTGAAAATGGGTATGAAATATGGAAACGTGCGCTGAACAATGTAACCCCGGGTGTGGAAGTACGCAGCCGCAGAATTGGTGGAGCAACTTTTCAGATTCCTGCTGAAGTTCGCCCCGACCGCAAGATATCGCTTAGCATCAAATGGCTTATACGCTATAGCCGGGACAGGAACGGAAAAACAATGGCAGATAAATTAGCCAATGAAATAGTAGCCGCAAGTAAAGGTGAAGGTGCTGCTTTTAAAAAGAAGGAAGACACACACCGCATGGCCGATGCCAACAAAGCATTTGCCCATTTCAGAATATAAAGTCATTTTTAATAATTTTATACCCTGCTGTTTTTTTGCGGCAGGGTTTTTATTTACCATTCACTATCCTCCGCACCGTGATTTTGTAAACAATCGGTATGAAATTAACGATCGCAATAATTGCTTTACTGCTCTCCGATTTTGCTTTTTCTCAAAACAAAGATATGGGCTCCTGGCATGTGATGAATGCGCAGTTAAGCCTGAGCAACAGATGGGAGGCTTTTGCAGAATTGCAGGCCAGGTCAAACCAATTTTTTGACAACTTTTTTTATTATGAAGTCAAGGGCGGTGCAAGCTATAGCATCAATAGCAATTTTTCAGTTTTGGTTGGTGTTGGCAGGTACGCAACTTATGCCAACGAAGGCAATTTTGCTAAACCAATTGATAATGAAGAGTTTAGGATCTGGCAGCAGCTTACCATGAATCAGTACCTGGATCGCCTGAAAATTGAACACCGCTACCGTGCCGAGCAAAAATGGATGACCGATGGCTACCGGAACCGTTTTCGTTACCGTTTAAATGCAATGCTGCCCCTAAATGCTGCCAAACTTGTGCCCGGAACACTGTATTTGAATGCATACGATGAAGTTTTTCTAAATAATAAGATTCCCCATTTTGAACGCAACAGGTTTTTTGCGGGTGCAGGTTATATCTTAAGTCCTGTTACTACAGTGCAGATGGGATGGGTAAACCAGTATAATTATTCACTTGACAAGCGGGGTGGAAAAAATTTCCTTCAATTTTCGCTTATGCTGCAGTTTGAATATGATGGCGATAGTGAAAGAATCCCGAATTTAATGGACTAGGTTATTTGCTATTCTTTTTTCAAAGGTCTTATAATCATTCTGAGCGCCTGGTCCTTTGTAAAATAGGCGATCATCCAGTTATAAAGGGTGGTTATCTTATTTCGATAGGTTATCAATGAAGTAAGGTGAATGAACAACCATAAGAACCAGGCTATAAATCCTTTAAAATGCAGCGTGGGCTTGGGTATATCTGCAACCGCTTTGTTTCGGCCTATAATAGCCATGGTGCCTTTGTCTGTGTAGCGAAATGGGCGGAGTTCTTTTTGGGCCGCCATTTTTTTGAAATTAATGGCGGCATTTTTCCCCTGTTGCAAAGCTACCTGTGCTACCTGCGGATGTCCTTGCGGGAAACCGGGATCGGTGGTTTGCAGGCATGTATCACCAATTGCATATATATTAGAGGTACCCTGCACTTTATTGAATTCATCGGTTAAAAGCCGCCTGAATCTTCCGTAGGAAGTGGCAGAAATGCCATCCACTACTTTCGCGGAAACACCGGCAGCCCAGATCAATGTTTTCGTTTGAATATGTTCTCCGTTAGACAGGATGACTGTGTCATCTACATAATCTTTTACCTGTATGTTCAGCTTAATTTTTACTCCCAGTTTCGCTAAGGTGTTATAAGTGTCTTTCTGTGATTGCTGGGTCATGGGCGAGAGTAACTGGGCGCTGCCGTCAATCAGGTAAATATAGCTTTGATCTTTTGTTCCTTTGAACTCAGGATAGTCTTTCCGGATAATAAACTTCCTCATTTCAGCCAGCATACCCGACACTTCCACTCCTGTTGGGCCGCCGCCGGCAATAACAATGGTAGTTAATTTTTCCCTTTCTGCTTTATCGGTGGTAATCGTAGCGATTTCTAACTGCTGCAACAGGTAATTCCGCATCTCCAGGGCATCATTAACCGTTTTCATGGGAATGGCATTCTTCTTCACATTCTCCATTCCAAAATAATTGCTTTCGGTTCCGGTTGCCAATACCAGGTAATCATACTCAATTTCACCCGATGACAGCACCACCTTGTTTTCTTCAGGGATCACTTTCAATAGTTCTCCCATCCTGAACCGGATGTTTTTTTTGTCCTGAAACATTTTGCGGAACGGGTAGCTGATGTTAGAGGCCTCCAAAAACCCTGTTGCTACCTGGTAAAGGAGGGGCGGAAAAAAATTGTAGTTATTTTTATCTGCCACCGTAATGTTGAATTCCCCATGTTTTGACAGGTGTTTGGCCAGATTTATGCCTGCAAATCCTCCGCCTATGATTAGTATTTTTTTTGTTGTCATGCCTATTTCCTTTCTAAAATTGTTTCATCCTGATAATTGTTTCCCTGCTGCTGCCTGCCTCCTTATTATAAATGGTTGTATAGTTGAGTTGATTCGGTATTTTAGATACAATCAGAAAGCATGAATTGTTTTTAGTAATTGCAGGGTTATGATTAACAATATGCTATAAAGTTACCAAACCCCGCCACGGCTTTGCCTGTTTTTCGGTATAAATTTTTACAGTTGTCCTGCTATTGTTTTCACACTAATTTCGCTACCTTTGCGCCTCAAAAAAAATATAGTTGGAGAATTTCTCTTAATTTATATTAAAAATAAAAAAATATTTAATCCCAATAAGATGGCAGACTTAAAACTTCAGAGAAACTTTGGTATTGCGGCACATATTGATGCCGGTAAAACCACCACTACGGAGCGTATCCTGCGCTATACCGGAATGATACACAAAACTGGTGAGGTGCATGAAGGTGGTGCTACAACCGACTGGATGGAACAGGAAAAGGAAAGAGGGATTACGATTACCTCTGCAGCCGTAAGTTGCCAATGGGCATTCCCTACGGTAAACGGGAAGCCAACTGCCGACACAAAAAAATACAGCTTCAATATCATTGATACTCCTGGTCACGTGGATTTTACCGTGGAAGTGGAACGCTCCATGCGCGTACTGGATGGACTGATCGCCTTGTTTTCGGCTGTGGATGGCGTGGAGCCCCAGAGTGAAACCGTTTGGCGCCAGGCGAACCGTTATAAAGTTCCGCGTATAGGATTTGTGAATAAGATGGATCGTGCAGGTGCTGACTTTTTAAATGTTGTAAAGCAGGTAAGGGAAATGCTGGGCGCAAAAGCGGTTCCTCTGCAATTGCCCATAGGTGCTGAAGATAATTTTAAAGGGGTGGTAGATCTTATCAGGATGAAAGGAATCATCTGGCACAATGAAACAGAGGGCATGACCTTTGATGAAATTGAAGTGCCTGCCGATATCCTGGAAGAGGCGAATGAATGGCGTGGTCATCTGGTAGAAGCCGTTGCCGAGTATGATGATAACCTGATGGAGAAATTCTTCGATGACCCTGGCAGCATCACAGCAGACGAAATGCATACTGCTATTCGTAAAGCTACCATTGACCTTACTATTGTGCCTATGATGTGTGGTTCGTCCTTTAAAAACAAAGGGGTACAAACTGCATTAGATGCCGTTTGCCGTTATCTTCCTTCACCTGTTGACATTGATGCAATAGAGGGAACCAATCCGGATACCGGTGAAACAGAGGTACGTAAGCCTGATGCTAAAGAACCTTTCGCTGCACTGGCGTTTAAGATCATGACCGATCCTTTTGTGGGACGTCTTGCATTCTTCCGTGTGTATTCGGGGCACTTAGATGCAGGTTCTTATGTATTGAACGTAAGAAGCGGCAAGAAAGAGCGGATCAGCCGTATTATGAAAATGTTTGCCAATAAGCAAAACCCGGTTGACTTTATTGAAGCTGGCGATATTGGTGCGGCGGTAGGTTTTAAAGAGATTAAAACAGGTGATACGCTTTGCGATGAAGACCATCCCATTACGCTTGAAAACATGTTTATCCCTGAACCGGTTATTGCGATCGCAATAGAACCTAAAACACAGGTTGATGTTGATAAGATGGGCATAGCAATAGGTAAGCTGGTGGAAGAGGATCCCACGCTGCGGGTAAATACCGATGAAGATACCGGACAAACTATCCTGCGCGGAATGGGTGAACTGCACCTGGAAATTATTATAGACCGTATGCGCCGCGAATTTAAAGTAGAGGTGAACCAGGGTGCGCCGCAGGTGGCATACAAAGAAGCGTTCAACACTAAAGTTGAACACCGCGAAGTGTTGAAAAAACAAACCGGCGGTAGGGGTAAGTTCGCTGATATCGTGTTTGAAATTGGACCCGCTGATGAAGAGTGGATCAATGAAAACCCGGGTAAATCGTTCCAGTTCGTAAACGATATTTTCGGTGGATCCATTCCGCGGGAATTTGTTCCTGCAATACAAAAAGGCTTTGAAACTTCCATGGGTAACGGGGTTTTGGCCAATTACCCGGTACAGAATATGAAGGTGCGTGTGTTTGATGGTAGTTATCATGATGTGGATTCAGACTCTATGTCGTTTGAACTTTGCGCAAAAGCCGGTTTCCGTGAAGCAGGCCGTAAAGCCAAACCCGTACTGCTGGAACCGATTATGAAGGTAGAAGTGCTAACACCCGATCAGTACATGGGTGATGTAACAGGCGATATTAACCGTCGTCGTGGTATATTGGAAGGCATGGATACCCGCAATAATCTGCAGGTAATTAAAGCCAAAGTGCCATTGAGCGAAATGTTTGGTTACGTAACCCAACTGCGTTCATTAACCTCCGGTCGTGCTACGTCTACTATGGAATTCAGCCATTATAATCCTACACCTAATAATATTGCTGAGGAAGTAATTGCGAAGGTGAAAGGAAAAGTAACGGCGTAGTAAGTGGTGAGTGAATAAGTGGTTAGTGGTAAATAAAAAATACATTTTAATAAGTAACCCATTCTGCGAAAGTAGAGTGGGTTTTTGTTTTATTGATGGTTTCTTGTTTCTTCGTATCACGAAAATGGAAAAATGAACCTGCTTTCAAAACCATATCATGTGCTTGCCCTGGCAGCGGTTTTGCTGATCATGTTATCTTTTATCCCCGCCAATCATCCAATGGATCTGCCGGTGCAGGGCGCTTCTTACACATTAAGTTATGCCGATACGCTCAAGGCAATGGCTATGCTTTTATTGCTTTTCTGGATATTGTATATGACCACTGTGCGGTTTTTATATTCTGTCGTTTTAATATGGGTGCACATCGTAATTACATTGTTGCTGACTGTGCTTATAGTATTGCTCTTTTTTCGCTATTCCGGTCAAAATGCCGCCAATGAAGCAATGGCGCTGTCCTTTCAAACAGGGCTTAACCCTCAAATGATCGTTCCGGTTCTGATCATGTTGCTTTTAGTAACGCAATTGAGTTATATAATTAATCTGTTTCTGGGGGTTGTAAAGAGGATGAATTGATGCCTCGTAATAATAACCATGTACAGCAGGCATGTATATTTCCCATTTTTTGTTCTCACCCGGCTACCCAAACAAAGCATATATTTATACAAACATTACTGTATGTTTCACAGGGAAATGCCAGAACAGGTATTGGGAAATTTCCCAAAAGCAGCCGAATCCTTATTTAACAGGATAGGTAAAAAAATTAGACCTGATTACTCAAAACCAACCACTATGCGTATGCCCCTCTATCAGAAATTATGTCTGCTTCTTTTTACTTTATCTGCACTGCTTCAGCAGGTTTCCACCGCACAGCGTGCCGATAGCATCTTATTAAAGAACTACCGGCCAAAATCCATCTATAAAATCCCTGTCACAAAAATTGAAAATGCAAAGTTCCCTGTAATTGATGTGCATTCGCACAGTTATGCAAAATCAGTAGCAGATATTGAAGGCTGGATAGCGTTAATGGACAAATATAGGATCGAAAAAACGCTTATTCTCTCTTATGCCACGGGTAAGAAATTTGATTCGGTGTTTAACATATATTCCAAATATAAAGGCCGTTTTGATGTATGGTGCGGATTTGATTATTCTGCAATTAACGAACCGGGTGGAGTAGAAAAAGCGGTAAAAGAACTGGAAAGATGTTTTCGCATGGGCGCCAAAGGTGTAGGTGAACTGGGCGATAAGGGATTTGGGGAGTATTATTCTTACCCGGTACCTTCGGGTATGCACGTAGATGACCCGCGGTTGAAACCTTTGTTTCAAAAATGCGGCGAGCTAAAAATGCCTGTTAACATTCATGTAGCGGAACCCATGTGGATGTATGAACCGATGGATTCTACCAACGACGGTTTGATGAATGCCTATGAGTGGAGAATAGAGAAATATAAATCAAAGCAAAACCTCAAGGGCCATCCGGCTTTGATACAAACGCTGGAAAACGTAGTACGGGAAAATCCAAATACCATATTCATTGCCTGCCATTATGCCAACTGTGAATACGATCTCAGTATTTTGGGAAGTCTATTGAATAAATATTCCAACCTCTACGCCGATATCTCTGCGCGCTATGCCGAAACATCACCCATACCACGCTATATGTTCAATTTTTTTGAAAAGTACCAGGATAAATTATTATACGGAACCGATATGGGGTTTTACAGCGAAATGTATGAAATGACATTTCGCATCCTTCAAACCAGCGACGAGCATTTTTATTATCACAATATAACCGGCTATCATTGGCCCCTGCATGGATTTGGTTTGAGCGATGCCGTTTTAAAAAAGGTATACAAAACAAACGCGCTAAAAATATTGAAACGATAATCACTGCTTACATGAAATTTGTTTGTTGTACGGTTTGTATTGTCTTGCTTTTAATGTCTTGCCGGCAACAGCAGCAGCCTTTTACCACCTGGGAGGTTTACAGGGGAGATAAAGCCAGCACAGCTTATTCTGCACTGGATCAGATCAACGGCAACAACCTTCATCTTCTGGAAGTAGCATGGATTTACCATACCGGCGATGCACGTGAAGGAAACCGTTCCACTATACAATGCAACCCGATTGTGGTAAATGGTATGATGTATGTTACATCGCCCCGGTTAAAGTTAATTGCATTAAACCCGTTACACGGGAAGGAGATATGGCGGTTTAACCCGTTTGTTAATGAAGAGGCAACAGGTGTGAACCGCGGTGTTACGTACTGGGCGGAGGATAATGATAAAAGAATATTTTTTTCCGCAGGACATTATCTCTACGCTTTGAATGCAGATGATGGTTCCCTGCTTTTAAATTTTGGCGACAATGGCAAAGTGGATCTGCGTGTGGGTTTGGGGCGTGATCCCGCCAAACTTGCTGTATGGGCCACTTCTCCCGGTATTATTTATAAAGACCTTTTAATACAGGGCACTGCATTGGGTGAAGGGTATGATGCGGCCCCCGGCTTTGTAAGAGCATATAATGTTAGAACCGGGAAAATAGCCTGGACGTTTAATACCATACCCCAGCCTGGTGAATTTGGTTATGATACATGGGATAAGGATTCGTATAAAGAAGCCGGCGGAACAAATGCCTGGGCGGGAATGAGTGTGGATGAAGAAAGAGGAATGGTGTTTGTTCCACTCGGTTCTCCCGCATTTGATTTTTACGGGGGCAATCGTAAAGGAACGAATCTTTTTGGTAACTGCATTGTGGCGCTTGATGCGCAAACAGGTGAACGCAGGTGGCATTACCAGTTGGTGCATCACGACTTATGGGATTATGATTTACCTGCGCCGCCCACATTGGTTACGGTAAAAAGCGGGCAAACAAAAACCGATGCTGTTGCGCAGGTAACTAAAATGGGTATGGTTTTTTTGTTTAACCGGTTAACGGGAGAACCCCTTTTTCCAATAGAAGAAAGAGCGGTTCCCCGGTCGGGTTTGATGGGAGAAGCCGCCTGGCCCACGCAGCCTTTCCCGGTAAAACCGGCGCCCTTTGCGCGGCAGCATTTTTCTGAAAGTGATATCACCGGTATTTCCGATTCAGCTTATGCTTTTGTAAAAGAAAGGATAAAAAATGCAAAGATGGGCCCTATTTTTACACCACCCGATACCAATGGCGTTGTACAGTTTCCCGGCACAAGGGGAGGCGCGGAGTGGGGAGGTGCATCTTTTGATCCTGAAACAGGCGTGCTGTATGTAAATGCAAATGAAATTCCATTGCTGGTAAAAATGAAGGCCATTCCTGCTGGAGATAATGATGCCGTTATTTCACGGGGCGAAAAAATTTATACACTCAATAACTGTACGATGTGTCATGGTACCAACCGGGCCGGCACTGCGGTATTCCCTTCTCTCCGGCAACTCTCCAAAAAATTTTCCAGGGAGCAGGCAGCCGTGCTGTTAAAAGCGGGGAAAGGACAAATGCCAGCCTATCCGAATATTACGGACGAAGATAAAAAAGCATTGTTGGATTTTTTGTTTGATGCGGAGCAAAACACAGAGCATACACACAAAACCTCAGCAAAACCCGAACAACAGTACCGTTACGTGCACAATGGATGGACGGTATTAACCGATAAGGAAGGATATCCCGGTGTAAAACCGCCCTGGGGAACACTTAATGCCATTGATTTAAACAAGGGCGAACTGCTTTGGAAAGTGCCATTGGGTGAATATCCTGAGTTAGTCAAAAGAGGAATCGGGGCTACAGGAACACAGAACCTGGGTGGGGCTGTAGTTACAGCCGGCGGGCTTGTTATTATTGCAGCCACCTTCGATGAAAAGCTGAGAATATTTGATAAGCACACCGGCAAATTGTTATGGGAATATAAGCTATCGGCGGGCGGTTATGCAACGCCGGCAACTTATATGCTTAATGGTAAGCAATATATAGTAATAGCGGCTGGGGGTGGCGGCAAGGTGGGATCACCATCTGGAGATACTTATGTTGCTTTTAGGTTAAAAGACTAAATGGTGTGAACACCCTATAAACAAAAAAACCAGCCTTTGCGGGCTGATTCTTTTATTCCAATAATATTGAGGGTTAGTGAGTAAATATTTTTACTCTGGTCTGGCGGTGATGTAAGCAACCTCTTTTTTATTTTTTCTGTTCGTGATCATCTATCCTAATGATTCGATAGTGTAAAGATGCTACGGATTTGAGCCTTACGGAACTATATTCGGTAAAGGGATTTGTTCCGTCGTTTTTCGGATGTTTTTGCCCGATAAGTATTTTTACTTATCAGGAACTATATACAATTGTTTTGTTCATACATGAATTTCCCCTGATATTAGCCTGTAACAGTTGATATATGTTAAAGACATAAAGATCCTTCCTATTTAACAGTAATCCTTATGCCTTCTGAATGAGACAGAAACTTGGGTGCATACATACACTGAATGGTAGCCACACCTGCCGAGAAATTGCCCTTATGTGTAACAAACAGCGGGTATTCAAATACGTAAGTACCCTTGCGCAACCAGCTAAAAAAGAAATTGGTGGAAGCATCTTTAGTGCTTTCATAATAACCCAATCCTCCCTGCCATTTGTATTGGCTCAATACATTTACCGGCTCTGTTCCGGCGGCCCGCAAATCTTTCATGTGCACATATTCCATATCCCTGTTGGCCCGCAATTCAATTCTTACTTTTATTTTATCGCCCACCTTCAATACCGTGCTGCTGTCCACCGGTTGAAGCACCGGTCCTTTATCGCTGTTCTTTTCTATGAACAATTGCTTCTTTAGCTGCAGGGGCATTTTATTTTCTGCCGATGCTGTTATTTTATCCAGGTCTTCAAAATATTGCCAGTGCACGGCGCCCCAGCTTCCTGCATTCTGCGGTGATGCGGCTGAGGAAGGAGATACTGTTACCTGTATATTACCCATTGCCGGTTTTATTTCTTCTGTAGCAACCTTGTATTTAAAATAACCCGTGCCTGCTTCATCCTTCCTCAAAGAAGAGAAACTTTTTGTACCCAGTTTAACGTTTACCTGTGGCGGGTTGCTCAGCCAGTCTGTTCCCTGCAGCAATAATGCATAGCAGGCTTCGGCGGTTGATTTGGTATTGCCCCAGTGCTGTGTTTGTTTTTGTTTCAACAGCCACAGCTTCATATCATTCACCGCTTTTGTATCATGCGTTATTTCATTAAAGGCTTCAATAAACAGCGATTGTATTTCTACAGGCGCTTCATGCCAGTAGTATCCCCCGCGGTTGTCTTTCCAGTACATGCCCAGTTCTTCATGTGTAATGGCATTTTCTTTAAGTGAAGCCACAATGGCTTTTGGAATAGCGTTGTCGCCGTCACGGTAAAGGGATAGCGCAATCATACCCTGAAAATATTTGCTTTGCTTTAGCCAGAATTGTTTGGCCTGCTGCTTATAATAATTGTATGCTTTCAGCGCAGCGTCATTTACTTTTTTCTCTTTAAAAAAGCTACGCATGTACAGGTATTGCACCACTATACCGGTTAAATTGTTTTTTTTGAGACCGGCTTTTTGTTTAACCAGGTTGTCGTAATCCTCCTTTATCCTTGCATCGGCATAGTGCAATGCCGCATCAATAAGTTCATTCCATTCAGTATAACTTTCCTCCGGCAGGGCGCTTAATTTTTGAAGATGTCCCACACCGGTTATAATATACTGGGTGATATAGCGGTCGTCGCTACCCCCTTTAAACCATACAAAACCACCATTGGCGGTTTGCATGTCTTTGAGTTTATTAAAGTTTGTTTTTGCTTCGCTGCTCATGCGCATCATATCGAATAACAAAGCGATGTTCTGTTTTTGCTCCGTTTCATTTTGCGCCTGGAGTACCCAGGGCGTTTCCTGCAGCAAAATGCTTTTCAGTTCTTCGTTTTTCTCAAGATTAGAAACCAGGCTCTTGTTGCCGGAAGAATCGGTACGCCATTTATCGTATACCGCTTTTATACGCGGCGCACTGCTGGCAATAAATGTGGCCAAGGTATTGGCATAGTAGCGGTTAAAAGTTTGCTCCGAACATTCATACGGGTATGCCGTTAGGTAAGGCAACGCCTGAACGGCGTACCAGGCGGGGTTTGCGGTATATTCAACCGCTAGGGAATAATTTTTTTGTGATGACGCCTGTGCAGTATCTGATTTCAGCAGTTTTTCGAATTTGAACTGTTTGCTGCCGCTGGTGCGCATATTCAGGGGCAGGGTTTCGGTAACCATCATGCGGTTACTCAATACCGGCAATACATTTTCTTCACCGTCGGAAAGCGTGCTTCCGTTAACCCGGGGAGAAGAAGTTGCACTGATCCGGTATAATAAAGGCACATTAAAGTTTTCGGGAATGCTAAGCTGAAACAAGACTGCTTCGCTTTGCCCGGGCGAGACGGAAAAGTTTTTTGCCGGAACGGCATTGTGAAACAGATCATCCACCGGCTTATTGGTCGTCGCATCCATCAGCTCTAATTTTGCGAATCCATTGATCAGGCTGTCGCCCATGTTCACTATTTTGGCGCTGAAAGCCATCCTGTCATTTTCTCTTACAAAGCGCGGTGTATTGGGCTGTACCATCAGTTCTTTTTGCGTAACGGCTAACTGTTGGGCATACCCTAAAGACAATGCCGGCGTATGGGCAAAGGTCATTAGCTTCCATTGGGTCAATGCTTCAGGCATGGTAAAGCTGAACGATACATTGCCCGCACTGTCGGTTTTCAGGTCGGGAAAAAAGAAAGCGGTTTCATTAAAATTTTTACGGGTACTAGTCTGATTAGCCGGAGTTGAGCTTGCTTCCAGGATTGCATTGCTTCCGGAGTCTTCACTCTTTTCCTTTGCACCTGCTATCACAATACCTTCTGCCTTTCCTTGCAGTTTTCGGCTTACTTCTGTATCGCGTACAATTCCTGGAAGTGAAAATTTCATCATCTCAAAATGTGGAGAGATTCCCACATCAATCAGCCGGTCGTAATTCTTAATGAACATTTCATTTTCTTGCTCGAGTGCATTTCTCTGCTGTGATTGCACATTTATAAAATTTTGTCTTCCATTCCAGTAGCTGTCCAAATGATATTCCGGCCAAATACCGGGTACAGTCCAGTTGTGTGGTTTAAACTGATCCAATGATGCATCGTACATGGAGGCCAGCATTTCAGCGGCCACCTTTTCACCCTTTTCGCCGCTGATCTTCACTTCCCACTTTTCCCTGCTGCCGGGTTCCATTTTATCTCTGAAAGTAGTAAAACTGATATTGAGTTGTTTGTTGGTCCAGGGCACATCAATAATACGGCTATTCGTATAGAACCGGTTTCCCTTCACAAAGAACTGCAGTATCCCAAAACCGCCACGATCCTCCTCCGTGGCTGTAAAACGGAAGTCTTTCTTTTCATTGTTCAATGTAAAGAACTGGTAAGTTTCTTCCATATTGTTTTGCGCGTCGGTACCCAGCGGATGAACGTTCTCTTCAATATCCCTGTCTGTTTGCTGGATCATAAACACATCATTGGCCGAAGTGCCGCTGAACAATGCAACCGTTTCTCCAGGTTGTATCGCATGGGGTGTACCTGTGCTCCAGGTATAGACCGGTGTTGGCAATACTTTGGATTTGCTGTCGTACAATTGCACATATTCCATCGCTTTTGCTTCAGCGCCATATTTGTCTGTGGCTATCACTTCAATAGCATACCAACCTTGTTCTAATTTAAGATTTAAGATTTGATATTTGAGATTTGCCGCTGTGGTAAATGAATCAGAATATGCTAAGACTCCTTTTTGCCAGTTGCGGTAATCCGATTCATCTTTATATTCATCGTGCGGGAAGAGCTTAACAAATTCATCTTCTTTATAGATAAACTGGTCGGGTTTTTCCCAGTACCTGCTGCGGATAAGCCGGCCGGGAGATTGCAGCGGGTATATTTTTACACTTGCCTGAACAGGTTCAAACACGCCATTCATATTTTTACTGCTAATGTTAAGCATTGTAAAACTGTCCAAAGCAAGCGGGCCATTTTGCGGCAATGCAATATCCAATTGAATGGCCTTATAGCCCACCTGCACAATTGCTGTACTGCTGCGGGTTTCACCGGTGATGTCCGTTACATCCGCTTCCACAGTATAATCAAATACAGGTTCAAGTATTGGGCTGATCGTAAGGTCGGGTATTGCTTTAAAACGGACGCTGAAATTTCCGTCAGTATCGGTGGTTGTAGTGCCATTGGCAATTTCCATCGGGGTAGTATTGGGCATCCCTTTCTGGTAATACAGCCAGGGATAAATAAACCTTGCCCGGCGCGATATCCGGTATTTTACGGTAGCTCCGTCAATGTTATTTCCGGCGTAAGCCTTGGCCAATCCGGTTAGGGTAACGGTATCGTTCACCCTGTAACTGTTCTGTGGCTTGATGATTTCTACCAAAAACTTCGGGCGTTTATACTCTTCTACCGAAAAATCTGCACCGCTTTGGTTGTATTCTTTAACCAGTATATTAAAATTGCCGGTAAGTACATGTTGCGGCAACTGAAATTGTCCGTGTATGGAGCCGTATTCATTGAGGGTTAAAGAAAGTGAATCCAGCGCCTGCCTGTTTGCATCCTGCAGGTATACATGTATAGTTTTATCGGTAACCGGTTTGGCTTTGCGGGTAGCTGCATTTTTTGTGACGCCTATGCCCTTAAAATATACAGTTTGCCCGGGCCGGTAAATGCTCCTGTCGGTAAAAAAATATATCCTTGCATTTTTTTGTTCAAACCCATCTGCTGTTGTATTTGCCTCGCCCGCATCATAACGCGTATATAGGTATTCATAGTCATCCATAAAGAGATAATCCTTTTCCCACCTTATTTCCAGCCGTGCATTCCGGTTTTCTTTGCCCGTTGTTTTTAATGTAAAGAAGCCGTTTTTGTCGGCCGTTAATTCTTCCGCTTTCTGTAATTTATTTTTCCGGTCGGTATAATCGTATTTGGAAGTCCACACCTGCACCGAAGCGCCGGCAAGGGGCTTGCCGGTATTGCGGTGCAAAGCGAAGTATGAATTGTTGTTGCTGATATAACTGATATTTGAAACGTAAAAAAATTGTGCCGCCAGCAGGTTTTCGGCAGTGCCGAAGTCATCGTTTACACTTCCCAGTAAAATATATTCTCCCGCAGGCAGCGCGTCAATTTTTATTTCAACCGAATGATCGCGGTAGTCATCCGTTGAAGGCAGTTGCTGCTGCCATGCGCGTAAAGCAGGCAAAGCAACGAGTTTATTCCAGTATGCTGACTCGTAGCGGTTTTGCCATTGTTCTTTGAGTGCCTTATCTATTTTTATTATCCTGAAATGACAGGTAAAGAAATTCCTGTAGTTTACCAGGGTTCTGAATGCTTCCCCCGGAATATTTACCTTTTCGGTTTGGAGGGTTAAAGATTTACCGAGAATATTGTTGAGCAGGTTATGGCAAAGGGCTGCGCCTTCCGTTTTAGGGAAATCCTTTATCGTTTTTTCACAGATCTCTTTCGCTGTTTTATATGCATACTTCAGTGCCTCATTACCCTTTGCTTCATCGTAGCTGCTGCCCTGCTCAAAATAATATTGCGCCAGCAAGCCCCATGCCTGCGCGGCTACACGCTGTTTGCCGTATTGCGCTGTAAGATGTGCCAATGCTGTTTTGTACAATTCATCCTTACCGGGCATTATGGCGTGCCGGTAAACAAATTGCAGCCTCCGCAAATCGGCATCCATCAATGCATCTGGCACTGTATCACTGCTGTGAAAAGATAGTAACTGCCGGAAAATGAGCAGTGCCATATGATGCAGTGAAGACGAATCTTTTGTTATAAAAATATGATGAATAAAATCTGCTGCGGGGGCAAACGCAGCATTTTCGCTGAGGGTAAATGCATATGCAGGCCTTGTAATATCTCTCTCATCATTTTCAAAATAATCCAGTGCCCTGTGGGCTAACAGGTCGTAGAGGGTAGGACGAAGTTTGCGGGTATTTCCTTTAATGATAATGGGTTCGTAAGTTTCAAGTTTGGTTTGTTGTAAAAGTTTTTCATCCGCTACAGAAGCTACATACAACTGGCTGATTTTATGATGCAGGTCATCCAATGTCCATGTGGCGATGTCTTCCTTATTTACATTAGTCGTATTGGTTCGGTTATAAAATTTCCAGCGGTTATTTTGGAAATATTGCCAGTACATTTCGGCTGCAACCGATTGCAGGATATAACGAACAGGAGGTTGCGCCGTTTGTATCTCAGCTTCTATTTTACGGATGTTTTCTTCTGCCCCATTTTCCGTTAAAGGAATGTTGAGATTGATTTGATAGATGAGGGCTTTGGTTAATTGTGCATTGTTCTTTTCCTTCTTCGCCCGTTCATATATTTTTTGTACTTCTGCAATCGCCGATTTGGGCAAGCCTTTTTCCTCAATCAGTGCGTCAACTTTCTTCCAGGACTCATCATAACTTATTTTGGTTTGACTTCTGGCTTGTATAGATAATAAGAAGGATAATGTACATAACAGCAGGTGTTTCAGAAAATTCATATTCTTATATTTAGATGATGCACGTAATGAACCGGGCAATATATAATGATTTACAATCAGAGATGCTGAAGCAATGTGAATTACATAAAAATAAATAAATCAATCTGCAAATGTGAAAAGCAGGTATGCGAAAAAGTTAAAATAACCGGATCAATGCTCTTTTTAATGCCGCAAAAAAAGCTGTTTTAATGGCAATTGTGCTTCGAAGGACTCAGCTTACCTCCACAATTAAAAATTTCAGGTAATTGGTATTTTCCATACCCGGAACAATGGGGTGGTCAGGCGATTGCGCCTGGAATGTTACCCTGCGTAATTTTTTACGGGCGTCTTTGGCCGCCATTACAATAATATCAAGGAACAATTCCGGCTGCACTAAGTTGGTGCAACTGGAAGTAACAAGAAATCCGCCCGGCTTCAGGAGCTTCATACCACGTAAATTTATTTCTTTATAACCCGCAACAGCTTTTTCAATATTTGCCCGGCTTTTGGTAAAAGCCGGAGGGTCGAGCATCACCACATCATATTGTTTTTCTTCCTTAGACCATTTTTTCAATACATCAAAAGCATTTACGCAATCAAAACGGCAAATGTTTTCGTATCCGTTTAATGCTGCGTTCTTCCGGGCTTGTGCGCAGGCATTCTCCGAAATGTCTAACCCTGTAACAGATGCGGCGCCATAATGAGCGGCATGAATTTCAAAAGTGCCGGTGTAACAAAAAGCGCCCAGAACATCTGCCCCTTTTACCAGATGCTGAAGAGCCCTGCGGTTATCCTGCTGGTCTAAAAAATATCCGGTTTTTTGTCCATTGGCAATATCAACGTAAAATTGTAATCCATTTTCTTTAATGATGATATTGGTATCGAACGGAGCAGATAAAAATCCTTTTTGCTGCGGCATTCCTTCCAGTTCCCGTACGGGCACATCGTTGCGTTCATAAATTCCTTTAGGACTAAAAATTTTTTGCAATGCATTTACAATAGATGGTTTCCATACGTCAATACCCAAAGCAAGCGTTTGGATAACAAAGTAATCATTAAACTTGTCAACAATAAGTTGGGGCAAACCGTCTGCCTCGCCAAAAACCAACCTGCAGTTTTGTGTGTATCCCAACCGCTGGCGGTATTGCCACGCCATAGATAATCTGGTATAAAAAAAATCATCATTTATCTGTTCTTCTCTTCGTCTTGTTAATAAACGAACAATAATCTGCGATTTGGGATTGATATAGCCTTTGCCGATAAATTTATTGTCGTGTGTAAATACCTCAGCTATTTCCCCCGCCGAATACGCTTGTTTAATTTCTCTAATCTCATTGGCAAATATCCAGGGATGACCGTTCTGGATTCTGTTCCCGGTTGTTTGCTTTAATTGTACTTTTACCATGCCTGCAAAGGTAGAGGTCATTTAAAATTTGAGATTTAAAATTTGAGGTGCCGGCATTTTCCGCCAATTTGACTTATAAGAAGGGTTGGCAAACTTGTTGCCTTGATTAAAGTGCATCTATACAATACATAAGGACTATGGAAGATTTAACAAATAAGGACGCTGAAAACCAGGAAAGCGCATTAACTAATGAAACCGAAAATCTTAACGAAAACGCTAATATGACAGATCAAACAAATTTTCCTGAGGAAATGACAGATGACATAGAACAGGTACAGGCAGAATTGGCAGAGCAGAAAGAAAAATATCTTCGTTTATATGCTGAGTTTGACAATTACAAGAGAAGGAATGCCAGGGAAAGAGTAGAGTTGATGCAAACTGCGGGCAGGGAAGTGATTGTTTCGCTGCTCGATGTTTTGGATGACTGCGACAGGGCCGAGAAGCAATTGCTGGAAAGCGGAGAAAAGGATGCAGTGCAGGAAGGTGTATTATTGGTGTTTAATAAGTTAAAGTCGGTTTTATCCTCCAAAGGTGTTAAACCAATGGACTGCAAAGGCAGGGAATTCAATCCGGATGAACATGAAGCTGTTAGCCAGGTATTTGTTGATGATGAAAACCTGAAAGGAAAAGTAATAGAAGAAATTGTAAAAGGGTATTACCTCAATGATAAAATTATACGATTTGCCAAAGTGGTTGTAGGTTTATAATTTAAAAATTTGAAGCTGGTCGTAATCCAACGTATTTATTTCCCGAATATGGTTTTTTAAATGCCTGGTATTTAAGGCTGGTATTATTAATATATGAAAAGAGATTATTACGAGATATTAGGTACTTCCAAATCTGCATCGGCCGATGAGATTAAGAAAGCCTACCGGAAAGTGGCTATGCAGTATCACCCCGACCGGAATGCAGGGGATAAAGCTGCCGAAGAAAAATTTAAAGAAGCTGCGGAGGCCTATGAAGTATTAAGTGATGCGGATAAAAGATCGCAGTACGACAGGTTTGGCCATGCCGGGTTAGGGAACAATGGCAGAGGCGGTTTCGGTAATATGAATACGGAAGATATTTTCAGCCAGTTTGGAGATATTTTTGGGGATGATATTTTCGGTAGCTTTTTTGGTGGCGGAAGCAGGGGAGGAGGACGAAGGAATCATGGAGTGCGCGGCAGTAACCTGAGGGTCAAAATAAAATTAAATTTTGAAGAGATCGCTAATGGCGCTACCAAAACGATTAAAGTAAAAAAATATGTTTCCTGTTCCACATGTAGTGGTACAGGTGCAAAAGATAAAGGTGGTGTACAAACCTGCTCAACCTGTGGAGGAAGCGGCCAGGTTAGAAAAGTAACCAATACGTTTTTGGGACAGATGCAAACCGTTACTACCTGCTCCACGTGTAATGGCGAAGGAACCACGATCACCAGCAAATGTACCAGTTGCCGCGGAGAAGGAAGAGTATATGGAGAAGAAACGGTAAATATTGATATCCCCGCCGGAGTGCAGGAAGGAATGCAGCTAAGTATGAGCGGCAAAGGCAATGCCGGGGAAAGAGGTGGTTCTGCAGGTGATTTAATAATACTGATCGAGGAAGAAAATCATCAATATTTGCAAAGAGATGGTTTGAATGTTGTGTTTGACCTTCATATTTCCTTTACCGATGTTGTTTTTGGTACACAGGTAGAAGTGCCTACTATAGATGGCAAAGCAAAGATAAAAATACCTGCAGGTACGCAGAGTGGTAAAATTTTCCGGTTAAAAGGCAAGGGTTTTCCTGCCATCAATTCGTATGAACGAGGCGATCAGCTTATTCATGTAAACGTGTGGACGCCTCAGAACATTAACGCGGAAGAAAAAGCGACGCTGGAAAAATTACAGGATTCTCCCAATTTTAAACCGCAACCTGTAAAGGGTGAAAAGAGTTTTTTTGAAAGGGTGAAGGAAATGTTTGGATAGGGAGGTTTCAGGTTTCAGGGGAGCATTTCCTGTAACCTGCAACTTGTACCCTGAACCTGCACCTTGTTACCCCGCGAACTTCTGTAAAATAATTCTGAAAGTAGTTCCTTTTCCCAACTCCGAGCTTTTTACAAACAATTGCCCTTTGTGGTATTGCTGAATGATACGCCGGGAAAGTGTTAGTCCCAGTCCCCATCCCCTTTTTTTTGTGGTAAATCCCGGTTTAAATACGCTGTTCATATTGGCGGAAGCTATCCCTTTCCCTGTATCGGTTACATCTATCTGTACCTGCTCGCTGGTTTGCGTAATATCAATGGTAATTGTGCCTTTTCCTCCCATGGCGTCGAGCGCATTTTTTAAAAGATTTTCAATAACCCAATCGAACAGCGATGCAGAAATTTTTACGGGAATGGTTTTAGCGTTGCCCGCGTTTATAATGAACTGCACTTTTTCAGGCGATCTGCGGCGGATATAATCCACCATATCGCTGATCTGCACCAGCAGGTTTTTTTCCTCAAGTTTCGGTGTACTTCCAATTTTACTGAACCGGTCAGATACCAGTTGGAGCCTGTCAACATCTTTGGCCAACTCTGTGGCCATTTTTTCATTGTAAGGATCTTCTTTCAGCATCGCCACCCAGCCCTGCAAAGAAGTAACAGGAGTGCCCAACTGATGAGCAGTTTCTTTGGCCATACCGGCCCATAACTGATTTTGAGCGGATCGGTTGCGGGTGGCCATAGCATAAAACGCGAAAATAATAAACAATGCAACGATCAGCAATTGCACCAGAGGATAGTATCTTACTTCGCGCAGCAATGCAGAACTGCCGTAGTAGTAATGATCTATCTTTCCGTTTAGGGGGTCTGTATAAACGATGGGTTCATGCTGGCTCCTGAATTGCCGTACTTTTTGATGAAGGTAACCGGTATCGTTGTTGACTTTGGTGGAATCGAGATTGATATAATGTATTATGCTTCCGGCTTCATTAACCCCGATAATGGGAATGTCGTTGTTGTTGATAATAATGGCAGAAACCAGCTTGGTATCCGTATCTGGTGGCGAACTGATCAGGAATTTTTCGGCTTCCACCCAGATTTCTACTTTCTGCCTTTCATCTGCTGCTATTTTATTGGCAAGGTATTGCGAGTAAAAAATAGTACCTGTTACAATGCCAATGGCAACCAGTGACAAAGCTGTGCGCCAATTAAAGAAACGATGAAATGAGCCTAAAACATTTTGCATATTCAAAGTGCTGATTATTGGCGAATACCATCTGACTAATAAAAATCAATAAAATAAACAGATGAAACATATTTAAAAATACCGAAATGGTAACAATGCATCCTTTATTTTTGAAAAAATAATCCTTATACATTGATCCATTATCCATCGGTAGCGGTAGTTATTTTGAACTGGAACGGCAGGAAATACCTGGAGCAGTTTCTCCCATCCCTTATGCTTACTACATATCCCGGGATACAATTTGTTGTAGCCGACAATGGTTCAACCGATGATTCGCTTGATTTTCTTACCCGGTATTACCCCCAGGTGAAACAACTGCGCAGTTCCGTAAACGAAGGTTTTGCCAAAGGATACAATACGGCTTTGCAGCAGGTGGAGGCTTCTTATTGTGTATTGTTAAATTCCGATGTGGAAGTAACACCCGGCTGGATTGAGCCTGTAATTGAACTCATGGAAAGCAATGCCAGTATTGCCGCGTGCCAGCCCAAAGTATTGTCGTGGCACAACAAAACCATGTTTGAATATGCGGGAGGAGCGGGAGGATGGATAGACGCGTATGGTTATGCTTTTTGCAGGGGCAGGGTATTTGACGAATGTGAAAGGGATACCGGGCAGTATGATGCTGTGGCGCCGGTGTTCTGGGCCTCGGGTTGCGCGTTGTTCGTGCGGTTGCAGGTGTATCACCGTTTAAACGGTTTTGATGAAATGTTTTTTGCTCACCAGGAGGAAATTGATCTATGCTGGCGCATGCAACTGTCGGACCATCTTGTTTACGTGTGTCCGCAGTCGGTAGTATATCATGTTGGCGGAGGCAGTTTGCCCAAAGGCAATCCCCGTAAAGTATATTTAAATTACCGCAATAGCCTCATCATGCTTTACAAGAATTATCCGTTTGCAAAAAAAGTATGGAAAATTCCATTCCGGCTGGTGCTGGACGGGATAAGTGCCCTTCAGCAATTGTTTTCGGGCGATGGAGCCTATGCCGGGATCGTATTAAGGGCACATTTCGCATTTTATAAATGGCTTTTTTCAGCTAAGGATAAAAAATATTTTCCTGTGAAAAGAGAGGTTCATCCGAACGGAATATACAAAGGCAGTGTGGTATGGCAGTATTTTATTAAAAAGAAGCGCACTTTTACAGAAATTATTGGACAAAATGGGTAAATGTTAATCGTTAACTGCTATTTTTGCAAAGCAAATCAATAGAATATGGAACATGAAATTACGGTAAACAGCAAGAAGGATTTCGCCTGGAGTTGGGTAAAATCATCCAGGTTTTTGTTTTACATGCAATTGGTAGCCATTATTGCCTTTTTGATTGGCGGCAGCTATGGATTATACAAACACCGGTATAAAGGCAAGCCCGAGGTAACAGTACCGGAAAATACCTTATATACGCCAAAATATAAATAGCAGCGGTTCAGAAAAATTTTGCTGTTTAAAACCAATCCTTAATTTTGCACTCCCCAATCAGTTCTTTAATAAGCGAAAGTAGCTCATTTGGTAGAGCACGACCTTGCCAAGGTCGGGGTGGCCGGTTCGAGCCCGGTCTTTCGCTCAGCATGATTCCATTCGTGAATGCGGGTGGAATTTTTTGTTTGTTGTAACTGCCCTGGTGGTGGAATTGGTAGACACGCAGGACTTAAAATCCTGTGGCCAGCAATGGCCGTAACGGTTCAAGTCCGTTCCGGGGCACTCTGAATCAATCAGTTATAAAGGCTCACGAAAGTGAGCCTTTTGTATTTTTAAAGAATTTGCACAAAATTTGCACATGAAATTCTTCCAGAGATGTTAAAGAACTTTTTTTTACTAAAATTAATCAATTTAAAATAGACTTACAAAATAGCCTTACGAGACTTCTTTTATGTTTGCCTTAGCTAACCGTGCAACTCTCTTCTATAAAATCCTGTCTGCATTTTTTTCATTAGGGATGTACTTTCCTTTTTGTCTTGCCAAATAAAAAGTATCGGTGTGTTGACGTGGTTTCCCACAGAATGAACTGTAACTGTATTACTTTATCCAAAAGAGTGAACAAGATTTATTCCAGGTTAAAGCTTTCCTGAATCATGTGTGTAAAACAGCAATGGCGAAGAATAATGATTTAATGCCTATTTGAATTGAAGCAGAAGAATAAATACAGCCGGTAATAAAACTTACCGGCTATATTGTTTACGGTTGCAATGGCTCGGCTTTATAACCTGCTTCGGTAACAGCTTTAATGATGTCGCCGGTATTAATGGCTTCATCTGTTTCAATACGAAGGATCTTATCGGGATTTGTGATGTCTACTTCCCAATTATCCCTGCCTGCCACCTGATCAAGAAAAGGAGTTGCTTTTGCAATGCATCCCGAACACTTAATGTTTGTTTTGAATGTTAATGCGTCCATCTTTCTAAATTTTAATCGTTCAATCATCTTACCGGTTCATTACCGGTTTGTTTACGATGTAAAATTAGAAAGCAGCAGAGAGCTGACTGTTATAGAATAAGGAGGAAGATGTATATAATTTCGGAATGCAGCCGGTTGGTTCAATCTGTAACTTTATCGAGTGGCTTGCGCTTGTTTATTTTCAGTTTTTTGAAATGGGAGGGCGTTAATCCGGTTACTTTCTTAAACTGTTGCGAAAGATGCTGTGTGCTGCTGTAGCCCATCTCAAAAGCAATTTCGCTGAGGTTTTTTTCGTCGTACATCAGCAATTCTTTAACTTTTTCAATGCGCTGGAGAATGGCATATTTCTCAATGGTAATGCCTTCTACCGAAGAAAAAAGACTGCTGAGGTAATGATAATCCATACCAACCTTTTCTTCCAGCATGGCCGATAATTTCAGGTTGAACTCATCGGTGTCTTTACCATGTATAAGGGATACGATAACAGTTTTTATACGATCTACCGTTTTTGCTTTTTTATCATCCAGCAACTCAAAACCCTGTTGTTGTAACATCTTTCGCAAGGTTTCCAGTTGTGCCGCATCCGGCTCGTCATCCAATTCAACCTGGCCCAGCCGAATATTTTTATAGGCCAATTGTAACGCATCGAATTGCTGACGAACCACCATAACACAGCGGTCGCACACCATATTTTTAATATGTACAATTGACGACATCGTAATGCAAATATAATCACAGAACCGGAACGCAAAAACAGGAGGGTTTTGGGACAACCGCAGATTTTATACATTTTTCACTAAATCATATAACAGAATCAGCGGTTCGGTTTTTTTACTTTGCTGTACCAAATCAAATGCTATGCAACAAACAATCTTTATCAAAGGTATGGTATGCCACCGCTGTATTACCACTGTTACGCAGGAACTGCAACATTTGGGAATTGAACTTGATGAGGTAAATCTGGGGGAGGTGAAGTTTGCGGTAAATACAGCGTTTACAGATTATGATGCACTCAATTCAAAACTGGCACCGCTTGGGTTTAGCGTGCTGGAAAACAAACGCAGCAAAATTGTTCGGCAGATAAAACAAATTGTGTCCGAAGTGTACTCGGGTGATTTTGATTTCCCGCATCATTTTCGTTTTTCTGATCTGCTGGCAGCAAGGCTGGAGAAGGAGTATGATTTCATCAGTAAGCAATTCTCCGCAGAGGAGGGCGCAACCATCGAGAAATTCGTGATTGATTTCCGGATCGAAAAAATAAAAGAAATGCTGACTTATACAGCACTTAGCCTTGCCGATGTTTCGTTTCAACTGGGTTTCAGCAGTGTTGCCCACTTATCCCGCCAGTTTAAGCAACAAACGGGGTTGAATCCTTCGCATTTTAAAGCCATTTGGCGAAACAAGCGCTTAACTCAAATTATATAAAACAGCATGCTAATTGTGTAACAGCGGCGGGTGCAACCCGGATTAGTTTTGCACAAAGAAATGTTATAAAACAGGAAACATTGCATACAAATACAAGAGCAGAAACAAAAACCAGTAAGCTTATTAAAGAAACCTTTCCTGTGCTTGAAATGACCTGTGCTGCCTGCGCCGTGAGTGTGGAATCGATGCTAAAATCGGTTGCAGGTGTTAAAGACGCAGGCGTAAATTTTGCCAACCAGGATGCATGGCTGGAATACGATCCTGCTGTGGCTACACCCGAACAGTTCCGGGAAACAGTTCGTTCAATTGGCTACGACATCATTATTGAAAAAGAAAATAAGGAAGAGATAAAAGAAACGGCACGACAAAAACATTATGAAGCTATAAAACGACGAACCATCTGGTCTTCTGTTTTGTCGGTGCCGGTAGTTGTGATCGGTATGTTTTTTATGGATATGCCGTTTGCTAATTATATTATGATGGCACTTGCCACACCGGTTGTATTTTATTTTGGCCGCAGCTTTTTTATCAATGCATGGAAACAGGCACGCCATGGTAAAGCAAACATGGATACACTGGTAGCTTTAAGTACCGGTATTGCCTGGCTCTTCAGTGCATTCAACACGTTTTTTCCCCATTTCTGGCATGCACGTGGTTTGCATGCGCATGTGTATTTTGAAGCGGCAGCCGTAGTTATCGCATTTATTTCGCTGGGCAAAATGCTGGAAGAAAAAGCAACATCCAATACCTCTTCTGCCATTAAAAAGTTGATGGGACTGCAGCCAAAAACAGTAACGCTGATGCTGGAGAACGGACAAACACAGGAATTACCTGTAAACCAGGTAAAGCAGCATTATATACTGTTGGTAAAACCGGGTGAAAAAATTCCGGTTGATGGTGAAGTTACCGGCGGGCAATCATTTGCTGACGAAAGCATGATTACCGGGGAGCCTGTGCCGGTTGAAAAGAAAGAAGGAGCGAAAGTATTCGCCGGAACAATCAATCAAAAAGGAAGCTTCCGCTTTCGTGCAGAAAAAGTAGGAGCCGAAACATTGCTTTCTCAAATTATTAAAATGGTACAGGAAGCGCAGGGTAGTAAAGCACCGGTACAAAAAATGGTTGATAAAATTGCAGGCATCTTTGTGCCTATTGTAATTGGTATTGCTATTCTCACTTTTATTGTATGGATGGTGTCTGGAGGCGAAAATGCATTTACACATGGGTTATTAACGGCTGTCACAGTTCTGGTAATTGCTTGCCCCTGTGCATTAGGATTAGCCACACCCACTGCTATTATGGTTGGTATTGGTAAAGGGGCAGAGCATAATATCCTTATTAAGGACGCAGAAAGCTTAGAGCTTGCGCACAAAGTGGATGCAATTATTCTTGATAAAACAGGAACCATTACTGAAGGTAAACCAGAGGTGAGCGATATAGTGTTTGCTGAAAACATGAACATACCGCAGCTCAAATCCATTTTACTGTCAATTGAAATACAATCGGAACATCCCCTTGCAGAAGCAGTCGTTCATTTTCTTCAAAATGAAAAGATAAAACCTGTTAGGTTACAGCAAATCGACAGTATTACCGGTAAAGGCGTTGCAGCACAGTATAAGGGCAACCAGTACCTCGTTGGTAATACCAGGTTGTTATCGGAGAGGGGAATTTCAATAAACAAGCAGTTTACTGTACGCGTCAATGAGCTGCGTGAACAGGCGAAAACAGTAGTTGCATTTGCAGAGAATGATAACATTGTAGCGGTTATTGCAATTGCAGATAAAATTAAAGCGAGTTCAAAAGCAGCTATTGAAAGCCTGCAAAAAAAAGGAATCGGGGTGTTTATGCTTACCGGCGACAATCACCAGACAGCCGCAGCCATTGCCATAGAGGTTGGGTTGAGAGAATATAAAGCAGAAGTAATGCCGGCCGATAAAGCGGCGTTTGTACGGCATTTACAGCAGCAGGGAAAAGTAGTTGCAATGGTGGGCGATGGTATCAATGACAGCCATGCACTGGCCCAGGCCGATGTAAGTATTGCCATGGGAAAAGGAAGTGATATTGCAATGGATGTAGCAAAGATGACATTGATCACATCCGACCTCAGCAGTATTTCAAAAGCATTAGATCTTTCAAAGAAAACTGTCAATACAATCAGGCAAAATTTATTCTGGGCCTTTATTTATAATCTTATCGGTATCCCCATTGCGGCAGGAGTTTTATACCCTGTAAACGGATTCTTACTTGATCCAATGATTGCGGGTGCTGCAATGGCGTTGAGCAGTGTAAGTGTTGTAAGCAATAGCCTCCGCTTAAAATATTCCTCATTTTCTTAAGTGGCATACCATGGTTTGTTTTGGTTGTAACCCGGTATCCTTACGGGGTTTTTTTATTGCTGCATCGTTGGAAATTATATACAGCAACCAGCCTATAGTATAACAAAGACGTACAGGTGCCATCGTAGCTTTGAAATGTGATTATGATTTAAGGGGAGTCGTAGTTGTGCAGGCCGGCGAAGAATGGTTAGCAAGGATTTAAAACAACAGCAGGCAACCCATTGTCACCAGTTTTGGTGACTATTTGAATTGAAATGCAGGTGATATGGGGTGCATAAAGCAGGTTTTTATACGGATAACATCGAAGACTTCCAGGCAATTTTTTAAATATTACTCATCCCAAAAATAACTGCTATGTATACAATAGTTATGATTTTTCTGATAGTTGTCAGCTCATTTTCAGGTGTAGTTTTTTTAACCGTTTCTGCAACAGGTAAAGTGTTAAAGAAACAGGAATTAAAAGCAATTCGTTCAACTGAGGCTCCGGCTGCATTGCCAAAGCCAGAGGTGTATTCTGTGTCTGCAGAAGAATATTATTTGATTCATTAATCAATCTTCATAATATATTAATCATTAAACCTGATCTTATGTATCTCAAATACAGTTTCATCATTGCGTTACTTTATTTCACGATTGTTACGGGCTGTCGTAAGCAAGTTGAACCCCCTCCGGTAATTCCGTCTATTGTTGACAGCTCCTCTTATCTGCAACTTACATTCAACGGTATGCAGCAAAACCTGGGAACGATGTATGCAATACTCAGCATTACAAAACAAAATGGGGATTCGTTGTTTACCAACCGTAAAGTAGCCATTACCCAATCAAATCAACAATACATCAGTGAAAAGATAAAACTGGCAAATAACAGTTATAAACTAAGTAAGCTGGTTATTGTTAAATCGTCTGATACGGCAAAGTTTGCAACACCGCAAATACAATCTGCCAAAGCCGGATTAGTAAATGTATCACTGCCGCTTCCGGTAAACATTACTGCAGCAGGTGTTCATGCTGTTGAGCTTTCTGTTTTACCTGTTTCTTCATCTGAAGACCCATCATTGTTTGGATATACAACTGCTGATTTTGGTTTTGAAGCATATTTTACGCTCCAGGCATATTTGCACATGACAGTTGGCGATGTTGGTTACGACAGTTTACCCGGTTTTTTAAAACTGGAAGCTGTTAAATTAAATGGGGATCGCTGGTTGAGAGAAGTTGAATTACAAAAAGGGATCAATCATGTGCAAATTCCACAGGAGTATGATAACTATACATTCAGTATCAGCAAATGGAAAACAAGCATTCAGAAACAATATAACAGGGCAGAGTTAAGCAACAATATGCTTGTTTCATTTGCAGGTTCCCGTTCTGCCAAACGCCTGGTTGAAGAATCTGTTTTCATTGAAAATTCAGCAGCAATAACAGCCGACAGCAGATCTGAATATTTCTACAATCAAAACGGCAAACTTCAATCCATCCGGTATTATCAAAGATCATTGCAGGTTCAGGGTTTGCCACTTACGTTTGTCTACAATTTTCATTATACACAACCCAAAGCATGGGACAGCATGTACCGTTACGATGCCAGCCAGCAACTGACCGGTTTTACAGCTGCAGAGCGTAACAGTAACGGAATTTATTCGATGTTTAATAAAAGTTACGATCAGCATACCGGTGCGGCTGTTACTTATAGCATGGTAAACGGAAATAAGGAAATCCTGGTTGACTATGTATTCAGTAATAACAATAGCATGCAGTACAGAATAAAATTCCAGCATGGTAATAAAGTAGAAGATCGTGCACAAACTTCAACAGGTGGAGCAGAGTCGGGCACTTATTCATATGATGATGCTGTTAACCCTTATCATCAATTAGGTTACGACGATCTGTATTTCACCAATGCTTCAAAAAATAATTTAATGTCGATGTCAAAGGGATATGCAGGCGGTTTTCCTACCGTTATTCCTTATCGTTATGAATATGTGTATGATGAAGATGGTTATCCAAAAGAATCATACGTCAGTTACAAAGGTTATTCATCGCAACAGCACTTATACAGGATTAAAAAAGTTTTCCGTTACCAGTAGGTTTTAGGTTCAGAGTTGATATTTTTTACCAGTAATAGAAGGGATTGTTTTCAATCCCTTTTCATTTATGGAAATGATATACATCATTGCCGTCATAGTATAATAACGAAGCTTCACTGCACATCTAATTTTGTTTTCAAATAATCGAAAAAATAAAAACAGATTTTATGCAAATCACTTTTTTGAAATCAATTAGTATGGCGTTGGTTATTGCAGTTACAGCAATAGCTTGTTCATCAAAAGCATCAGATGATAAGCAGGCGAAAAATACTGCCACAAATATGCCGGCTTTACCGGTTGACGTAAAGATTGTAGCAGCTTCGACTATTGAACAAAGCGAAGTAGTTGCGGGTTCAATGGTTGCAAATCGCGTGGTGGACATTACTGCTGAGTTACCAAAAAAAATCAGCATCGTATTTTTTAGAGATGGAAGCTTTGTAAAGGCAGGGCAGGCTTTATACAAATTACAGGATAGTGATATTAAGGCCCGCATTCGTCAACTGGATGCCGATCTTCACCTGGCTTCCATTAACGAAAAGCGTTTAAACGAACTGCTGAAAACAGAAAGCGTACGTAGAGAGGAATACGATATAGCATTTGCGCGCTTGCAATCATTACAGGCGCAGAAAGAGTTGCTGGAAGTTGAATTATCAAAAACGGTTATAAAAGCACCGTTTTCGGGCATCATTGGGATCAGTAACGTTTTTGCCGGTTCGTTTATAACACCGGGTGTTCCATTGGTAAGCCTGGTAGAACAACAGATATTAAAAATTCAATTCAGTGTTTCTGAAAAATATCTGCCTGTTATAAAACCGGGAAGTAAAATATACTTCAGCACAGCGTTGAATAGCGATATAACAACCGCTGTTATTGTATCTACAGATGCTTCCCTGGATGCACAGTCAAGAAACATTATTGTTCAGGCACAGTTTCCAATACGGGTAATAAATATAGAGCCGGTATGTCGGCACGGGTTTCATTCAGTGCAGCAGTTAAAAATGAGAAGCAGATCCTGTTGCCAACAGAGGCATTGATACCCGATGGCAACGGTTACAGTGTATTTGTTGTAAAGAACGGTATAGCAAAGCTTACTCCTGTTACAATCGGTAACAGAAACGAAAGTGAAGTAATCATCAAGTCAGGCCTTCAAACCGGCGATAGTGTGATGGTCTCCAATACGCTTCGTGCTGCAGATGGTGCACCGGTTGCAATCGTATCACATAAATAATCACCCGTAAAAAAAGAGTATATGAGTTTACCATCATTAAGTATTAAAAAGCCGGTGCTGGCTGCAGTGTTTTCTGCATTGATCGTTATTGCGGGTTTAGTTGGCTGGCGCTTCCTTGGCGTACGTGAGTTCCCAATGACGGAGCCGCCGGTAATATCCGTAGTTACATTTTATCCGGGTGCGAGTCCGGACGTAATTGCATCCAAAATTACAAAGCCAATGGAGGAATCCATTGCAGAAGCAAATGGCGTGCGTACTATTTCGAGTGAATCAAGAGAACAGGTAAGTGTTATTTCGATTGAGTTTAACCGTGATGTTGATCTGGAAGATGCTTTGAACGATGTACGGGATAAAGTGGCTAAATCAAAAAATCAATTGCCGGCAGATGCGGATCCGCCGATTGTTGAAAAAGCTACTTCACCCGATAACCTGGTAGCGTTTCTTGAAGTGGAAAGTGATACAAAAGATATTAAAGAAGTAAGTCACCTGGCTTCAACTGTTATTAAAGACCGTATGCAGTCGATACCCGGTATTCAACGGGTGGCCATTGTTGGCGAACATAAATACGCTATGCGTTTGCGTTTCGACCCGGTGAAGCTGGCAGCTTTTCAGCTTACACCCGAAGACATACGCACAGCGTTGCAGCGCGAAAACATTGATGTTCCATCCGGGCGTATTGAAGGGAACAGCAACGAACTAAGTATGCGTACACTTGGCCGCCTTACAAAACCTGAAGAGTTTAATGAGATGATCATCCGGCAAACATCAGGGTCTGTTATTAAGTTGAAAGATATAGGTTATGCTGAACTGGGGGAATTGAATGAACGCAATGCCATCATTAATGAAACCGGTGGCAAGAACGTTACCGGCGTTGGAGTTGCTATACAAATTCAGCGTGGAGCCAATGCCATTGAAGCGGTTGATGAATTTTACAAACGTCTTGATCAGCTGCGGAATGAAATTTCTAAAGAATACCGTTTGATCGTTGGTTTTGATTTTACACGGCCTGTTCGTGAATCGATCAAAGAAGTGGAAGAGACATTACTCATTGCATTCGGCCTCGTGGTGATCATCATCTTCCTGTTTTTGCGGGACTGGCGATCAACGATTATCCCGGTTGTAGCAATACCGGTATCTATTCTGTCTGCTTTCTTCATTATGTATGTGGCAGGATTCTCTATTAACGTATTAACCTTGTTGGGCCTTGTGCTTGCAATAGGATTAGTTGTGGATGACGCCATTGTGGTGCTTGAAAATATTTATAAAAAAGTAGAAGAGGGGATGAGCCCCGTACAGGCTGCATTTACAGGAAGTAAAGAAATCTATTTTGCGGTGATCTCCACCACCATTACGCTGGCAGCAGTATTTCTGCCGATTGTGTTTATGGGTGGCATCAGCGGACAGTTGTTTAAGGAATTTGCAATTGTTGTATCGGGGTCTGTACTTGTGTCTGCATTTGTGGCGCTCACGTTATCACCCATGCTTAGCGCTTATCTCCTTAAAAAATCCGATAAACCCAACTGGTTATACCGCACAACCGAACCATTCTTTATTAAACTGAATAAAGGCTATGGTTTCCTGCTGCGCAGGTTTATGAAGCATCGCTGGATGGCCTGGGTATTTTTAGTAGCCAGCACTGCTACTATCTATTTTGTTGGAAAGCAACTGCCATCAGAACTGGCGCCTGTTGAAGACAGAAGCAATATGAGTTTGATTGCCATTGCACCGGAAGGTGTTTCATTTGAAAAGATGAAACAGAATATGATAGAGGTAGGAAAGTTTGTGAATGATTCCACTGATGGATTGTATCAAACTTATTCCATGGTAGCTATTTCATTCATTCCGGCTCCTGCACCAACGAGTTTTGCTGTGCAATCCATTTATCTGAAAGATCCGAAAGAAAGAAAAACATCTATTCAGCAATTGTACAATCAGTACGGAATGGCCTCCGGTAATTTCAGAAACATCTTATTGTTTCCATACCTGCCTCCAACGATTGGAACACGTTATGGCGGTGGCATGCCGGTACAGTTTGTATTGCAGGCTGCAGATCTTGATAATATAAATGCAGCGCTGCCCGGGTTCCTTAATGCTGCAAGACAAAGTTCGAAACTGATGTTTGTAGATGCAGATTTAAAGATGAACAAGCCGGAGCTGAAAATCAATATCGACAGAAATAAAGCCGCATTGATGGGAGTTTCTATCCAGGAAGTTGCAAGGGCATTACAGCTTTCTTTCTCGGGTCAACGTTACGGCTATTTTTTGCAAAACGATCGTCAATACGAAGTAATCGGACAAGTGGAGCGTACAAACAGAAACAACATTAGTGATCTGCGTTCGGTATATGTGCGTTCTGCAAATGGTAAAATGATTTCCTTGGATAATCTTGTAACAATTGATGAAGGCATCAGTCCTGCTGCTATTTACCGTTACGATCAATATACATCTGCTACGGTTTCCGCAGGTCTTGCGCCAGGTGTAAGCCTGGCTGAAGGTATTGCAGAAATGGAACGCATCAAAAAAGAAGTGTTAGCCGAAAATTTCAAAACATCACTTGCCGGACAATCAAGAGATTTTAAAGAAAGCCAGGGTAATATCACTTTTACACTCATACTTGCTTTGCTGCTCATCTATATGATTCTTGCAGCACAATTTGAAAGTCTGCGTGATCCGCTCATCATTATGCTTACCGTTCCAATGGCTGTAACAGGAGCATTGCTGAGTTTAGATTGGTTTGGTCAGAGTTTGAATGTATTCAGCCAGATCGGAATTATTACACTGGTAGGACTGATTACGAAGAACGGGATTCTGATCGTTGAATTTGCCAATCATCTTAAAGATACCGGTCTGTCGAAACTGGAAGCGGCCATACAGGCTGCGGAACAACGTTTCCGTCCAATTCTCATGACTTCGCTGGCTATGATATTTGGTGCATTACCCATTGCAATGACCAATAACAGCCGTCAATCACTGGGCATTGTAATTACCGGCGGTTTAATTTTCGCAGGTATTCTTACACTCTTTATTATACCGGCGGTTTATTCGTACCTGTCTTCACGCAAACGAAAAAAAGTAGTGGAGGAAATAACAACGATAAACGAAAATTGATTTTACAATACCTCAAATAAGTTTTATGAAAAAATATCATTGTTGTCCGACTAAAATCGGGTTAAAAATGGCTGTATCCCTTTGTGGTAA
>CALKHN010000004.1 GCA_937991535.1 uncultured Sphingobacteriales bacterium | reverse complement strand
ATATCCAATAACCAATAAAATTTAAAACAATGGCTGTACAGACAGGTGAAAATGAACAGGCGCTGAGGAAAATTCTGGACATGACCAGGTTGATCAGTATCGTTATTTTAGTGATACACTTCTATTATTATTGCTATGCCGCATTCCAGGAATGGGAGTTGAGCAGCACTTTTAGCGACCGTATTTTAGGCAACATTTACCGGACAGGTATATTCAGCAACTTCGTTAAAAGTAAGCTGATTGCTTTAGGCTTTCTGGTGATCTCCCTGCTCGGAGCCAAAGGCCGGAAGGATGAGAAACTGAACTATAAAACTGCCTTTGCTTATCTCATAACGGGGTTGTTACTTTATTTTGCCAGCTACCTTTCCATGATGCTTCAATTGCCTGCACAAGAGAAGGCAATTGTTTATGTAAGCATCACCGCAATAGGCTTTTTGCTGGTACTTTCTGGCGGCACATTGCTCTCCCGGATCATTAAAAGTAGGCTCAACAACAAGGACATTTTCAACAAAGAAAACGAGACGTTCCCGCAGGAAGAACGTTTACTGGAGAATGAGTTTTCTATTAACCTGCCGGCACGCTATCACTTAAAAAATAAGGTACGCAATAGCTGGATAAATATTATCAATCCCTTCAGGGCGATTATGGTATTGGGTACGCCGGGAGCAGGTAAATCCTATTTTGTTATCAGGCATGTGATAACCCAACATATCCGTAAGGGATTTACAATGTTCGTGTACGACTTTAAGTTCGACGACCTTTCAAGGATTGCCTACAATTCCTGGTTGAAAAACAAGCACAGATACGCCAAGCCACCAAAGTTCTATGTGATCAACTTTGACGACTTAACAAGAAGCCATCGGTGCAATCCGTTGGAGCCATCAGCCATGACCGATATTACAGATGCTGCTGAATCTGCACGCACCATTTTAATGGGATTAAATAGAGAGTGGATAAAGCGTCAGGGCGATTTTTTCGTGGAATCTCCAATTAACTTTCTAACTGCTGTTATATGGTATCTGAAGAAATACAAGGACGGAGAATTTTGCACATTACCGCACGTCATAGAACTGATGCAGGCAGACTATGACAGCCTGTTTACGCTGTTCAGAACAGAAGCCGCCAAAGAGTGTGAGGTATTGATTAATCCCTTTCTGAATGCTTATTTGAATGACGTAATGGAGCAGCTTGAAGGACAAATAGCCTCTGCAAAAGTAGCTATGGCAAGGCTTTCTTCCCCTCAATTATACTACGTTTTATCCGGCAATGATTTCAACCTCGATGTAAATAATCCTGACGATCCAAAAGTAGTTTGCATGGGCAATAATCCGCAAAAGATACAGATCTATGGAGCAGTGCTTTCCCTTTATGTAACCCGTCTGGTGAAGCAGGTCAATAAGAAAGGTAAATTGAAAAGCAGTTTAGTTTTTGACGAGTTCCCAACTATCTATTTGAACAACATGGATAGCCTAATAGCCACTGCAAGGAGCAACAAGGTTTCCACCTGCGTAGGCATCCAGGATTTCAGCCAGCTTCGCAAAGATTATGGCAGGGAACAAGCAGATGTAATTATGAATATCACGGGCAACATCGTAGCTGGTCAGGTCACGGGCGATACTGCAAAGCAGCTCTCCGAACGCTTTGGGAAAATCATGCAGGACAGGGAAAGTTATTCCATCAACAGCGGAGACACGTCTATAAGTCGCTCAAAGCAACTGGAGGCTGCTATACCCCCGTCAAAAATATCGGCATTAAGTTCAGGCGAGTTTGTGGGCATGGTGGCTGATGATCCCGATAATAAAATAGATCTGAAAGCCTTCCATTGTGAAATTATCAACGACCATGAAGCACTGAAACGAGAAGAAGAAAGTTACAAGGAGATTGAAGTGATCCGCAAGTTGGATAACGGCATGGTACAGCGTAACTATTTCCAGATAAAACAGGATATACAGGACATTATTCAATCTGAAATGGAGCGATTGCTTAATGACCCAGGATTAGGCCATCTGGTAATCAAGAAAGGATAAAACTTTTCCATCAACCTAACCAAATTCTCAAAAAAATGTTATTACACTTAAAATGTAACGGTAGTTACATTATATTTGCAACATGAATAAATTAAATGCCTGGCTGCTATTGACGTATAAAGTACCGCCAGAACCGTCTAAACACAGGATTGCCTTATGGCGAAAATTGAAAGGGTTGGGTGCTGTATATCTGCAAAACAGCATTTGTCTTTTGCCTAATACAACAGAACATATCAAGCAGTTAAAGCTGATAGAAAACGATATTGCTAAAATGGATGGGGAAAGTGTTTTGTTAGAAACAGTTGCCTTAGACAAGACACAGGAACAAAAAGTCGTCAACAGGTTTAAATCTGATAGGGATGAAGAATACAAAGAGTTCTTAGGAAAATGCGCTGACTTTGAGGCCGAGATTAAAAAAGAAACCAAAGCCAAACATTTTACCTACGCAGAACTGGAAGAAAACGATGTTGATTTAAAGAAGCTGGAAACATGGCTTGAAAAGATTAAAAGGTTAGATTTCTATGGTGCAACGCTTGCAGCTACTTCAATAGAAAAATTTAAAGAATGCCAAAGAATACTCGATGATTATGCTCAAAAAGTGTATGACGCCCATGATGAAAATCACTAACTGGAAAAGGCTAATTACAGATACATTGACCAGGTTAGAAAAACTTGTCTGGCTTCATTTGGGCTGGGTCATTAGTGGGCTGTTACTTCTTTGGGTTATCATCAGTTTATACAAAAGCTATTCATAATACAATGTCGAATAACATAAAAAAAGCATCGTGGCATTTTATTCTCCTATTTGGTATTATTAGCATGTTCGGCGATATTACTTACGAGGGTGGCAGGAGTATTGCTTCACCTTATCTTGCCATTTTAGGCGCAAGTGCGGCAGTAGTCGGGCTGGTGAGTGGTTTAGGCGAATTTGTCGGCTATGCGTTTCGCCTGTTATCTGGCTATGTAGCTGCTAAAACAAAATCATATTGGGCCATCTCTTTTATCGGATATGGTTTGCTCGTATCAATACCATTGCTTGCACTTGCAAACAATTGGCAGTTGGCAGCATTTTTTGTTGTTATGGAACGTTTTGGTAAAGCCGTCAGATCTCCTGCAAAAGATACCATGCTTTCCTTTGCCACATCTAATACAGGCAGAGGGTTTGGGTTTGCAGTGCATGAGTTTATAGACCAGATCGGCGGCATTATTGGACCTTTACTCTTTTCAGCGGTTTTCTTTTTACATGGCACATACAAGCAAGGGTTTACGCTATTGTGGATACCTGCAATACTTACACTTGTGTTTCTATTCACAGCAAAGATTAAAGTGCCTAATCCCGAAGCACTTGAAGAACATCATGTTGAAGAACAGAATACTTCGTCACCTACAAAAAAGCTGCCTGCAAAGTTTTGGTGGTATATGTTGTTTTCATTTCTAAGCGTATTAGGCTTTGCCAATTTTCAGCTTATAGCTTTTCACCTGAAGGTTAATACCATAATCACCGATGTGCAAATTCCTTTTTTCTATGCTATTGCTATGGGTGTGGATGCGGTAGCCGCTTTGCTGGTAGGTAAGATATACGATAAAAGTGGGCTAAAAGTCTTAATCCTGCTTCCGCTCTTATCTGCTCCGATTGCATTCCTCACGTTCACGTACTCGTTCAATTTAGTATTAGCGGGTGTGGTGTTATGGGGCATTGTAATGGCTATTCATGAAACCATCATGAGAGCCGCCATCGCTGACATGGTAGCAAGGAATAACCGGGCATTTGCTTATGGCATTTTCAATACTGCTTATGGCTTAGCATGGTTCATGGGGAGTGCCGCCATTGGTTGGCTCTATGAAATAAGCATCGGCTCCATTTTATGGTTTATTTCCTGCATTCAGGTTTTATCGGTACTGTCATTTTTATTCCTCAATAAACAACTCAAAAAAAACGCATTATGAAAGTATTAAGTTGGAATACGCTTTTCGCCGGTATTGATACGGCCAGCGCAAAAAGAAGAGCGTTTCAGATAGAAGTCATCAACGACTTGAAACCAGACATATTTCTCATGCAGGAAGCCAAAGTTTTTGATTTAAATGGCCAAAAGCTGCTTTTTGAAACCGAAAGCAAAATCAATATGCGCGGATTTCTCGGCAATGCAATTCATACCGGGCAGAATACAGCCATTTTTATTGACCCATCTTACCAAGTATATAATTTTAATTATGACAATATTCACTTTCATCATGCAGCAACTTTTGTGAGTGTTGAAATTCCTGGTTTTTCTTTACCCATTCAATTTGCAAGCGTTCATCTTAGCCCAACAGGCGTTGAAGTACGCCGCAGGGAAGCATCGTACTTGATGCAATTAGCAGACCCTGCTACGCTCTCTCTGATAACCGGTGATTTTAATTCATTATCGCCACATGATAATGAGCCGGAAAACTGGAAAACGCTTAGCCCACATTATCGTTCCAGATATTTTGAAGGCTTTTCAAAAAATGCTGACCGGACAGTTTTAGAAAAATTTGAGGCAGCAGGTTTTATTGACTGCGGACATCAGGCAAATACAACAAATCAACATACAGTTCCAACTAAGTCCTATTTAAACGCTGAGTTTGTTCCATTCCGATGTGATTACGCAATGGCAAGTGAGAAACTGGCAAAAAAACTAAAGAGTTTTGATGTTATCAGAACAGATAAAACTGATTTCGCCTCTGACCATTACCCGATTTTTATGGAGTTTGATAGTATGTAGAAGCATTTCTGCTTGCTCAAAAATCTAATTCCAAATATGATAAAAGTTTTATCTTGAAAATGCTGATTACAATACAGCCCCGTTGAATATGGATAACGCTATAAAAGATTTGACTTCTTTATTTGAAGAAGCCCGATCCACGAATGAATTTGAATTTATACTGACCTTAATAAATTTTAAGGGCATGGCATCAATAGAAGATACACTTCATGAATGGTTTGATGCAATAGAGATGTACAAAAGACTTTATACTGAGTTTAACGGGAAAGAGAAAACCCGAATTGCTTGCTTATTATACTCGACTTTTTTTGAAAACAGTGATTTTTATAACATTTTAGGAAGCCTTTGCAATATTACAATGGGTTACAGGGGGTCGTCTTATTTTTTCTGGAAAACAAGGAAACAGGACAGATTATTAGGGACTGGAGAAAAAATAAATTTCGTGGTGGAAATATTGAACGATTGCGGCAAGCAGCACATTATCCAGTTTTTTAACGATAACCATCATGCCACTATTAGAAATACTTTTTTTCATGCAGCTTACAGTCTAAATGAAGATGCATATAATTTGCACGATTCAGAGCCAATTATAATTGAGGGGTGGGTAGATATTATTTTGACGTGAACAAATTTTTATATCCTATAGTAGATAATGTAATCAGTTTTTTTGATGCCTTCAGAAATCTATACCGGGATAGTTTTGCTTCTTATAAGGAGGATAAAATTATTAAAGGCTTTTTCCCATTCCTTAGAGATGTTGAAATAAAAGGAAGTGAGAAAGGCTTGGTTGGATTTGTTGTACGTAAGACAGCGCAATTCTATGGCGAATGGACAGATACAAGTATTACTTATAATAAGGAATGGGATATGTGGCAAGCCTGGAATATAACTACGAATCCGGTTGACAAGGAGAAAATAGAAATTGAAGATAAACTCACCCGATACGAAAAGAAAGACAAGATCAATCTAAGTGACGCTGAATTTTTTAATCTGGAAGATAAAATAATCCAAAGAAATCTTAATACCGAAATGACCCGGTTAATTGAGCTGCTGGTAAAATTTGGTGACAAAAAATATGACGAATGGAAAAATGAGCAAAACCATTTCAGAAAAGCGAAATTACCCAAAGCCGTTTTACCATACTACCAAAAAGCAGATAAGATAAACAAACATTTAGATGCGAAACCACTAAGAGAGAAAATAAAAGAACTTAGTGAAAATATAGGACAATAAAATTGGAATAGCTGTTGATATTAGCCGAAGATTTTGTCTTCGGCTTTTTTATTTTTTAGGGCATGTCCCTTCGGGCCGGGTCATTCCAGGGTACGCTTCGCTTCCGTCCCTTCTTCGTCGTGACCGGATCGTTCCTCACCGCCTTACATCCCCCTCATGCTTCGTTGCACAAGCTACCATCAAGTCTGCATTGGCTGAAATAGCAACCAGCCTGCTCGGCATTTTCCAATCGAAACGGGCAAAAAGGCAGCTAAGATAGTTACGCCTTCGTTGCTACGAGCGCATAATGCTGCGCTGCGCTTGCACCCTTCGGGAC
>CALKHN010000003.1 GCA_937991535.1 uncultured Sphingobacteriales bacterium | reverse complement strand
TAGTCTCCGCAATGTATTATCTTTAGTTTGAGGTCATTCTACCTAATCCTATAAACTTAAAAGAAAACAAGTCTGCATCTTTTAAATAAAATTTCAATCGGATTGGCCTACCTGATAAAGCCTGTACAGACTGGTTAGTTTTCCACCCTACTATTCTCTTAATTTCATTCCCGATTATCTCAGTAGCATCATCCTTTGAAAATCCCGGAACAGGCTTTCCATTCGTATCTAGTATTTCCACTTTCACAAAACCTGCCGCCGAAGTAGAATAATTAATTTCCAGTTCCATTCCTTCAAATTGTATTGGTTTGGTAATTACATATCCTTCTTTCATTTCTGCATGTGCTGACACCAAACCATCAATACGCATTGAATATCTTTTTAGATGAGCGCCTTGCTGCGCATAACTCTCATTAACATATACAGACATTTCATTTGCCCCGGTTTCAACAATATTAAGCGCAGGATAGTTGGAGCGGGACACCCAATTCTCCAATCCTATTTCCGGCCTGATAATTGACTCCAGGAATGTTCTGTTATACAGATTCCCTCCGCGGGTAGTCATAAAAATCGCATCCGAACAATCTTTATAATATTTGGAATTTACATTCAGCACAGCAGCCTGTTCATCCGACACTACCTGCCTGCCTGGCATAAATCGCGCACCAATAGCGATATAAATCTGGGGAGCACGATAGTAAGAGCTGGTTTGCTGTGTGTAAAGATGATCATAAGGCACATCCCCAAACTGCATGGGCTCAGGTTTGCTCCAATTGATAAAATCTTCAGATGTGGTTCTGCTTACCGATCTGTATTTTTTTTTATCAGGAGAAATAGCTGAGGACCTGAGATAACAGATATACTTCTTCTCCGTTTCAGACCAAAATGCAACATTTTGCGAATCAAAATCTCCTTCTGTAATAACCGGTTGGTCTGCCAATATTTTCCAATGTATCCCATCGGAAGATATGTATGCCTTTAATCCGCTCTTTTTTATGCCGCCAAGTGCTTTATACCTTTCTGTAGCTTTTGCATTGGGATTCTTATCAAGAAACGGTGAGAAATTGTGTGTAACAGGTGCTGCATTAGCAAGAATGATATTATTGCCTGCAGATCCATCCATTTCATGTATTCCCAATTCAGGCTTGACCCATACTTTACCGTCCCTGGACTCTGCGTAACAGGTAACTTCGCTTTCACTGCCATCGTTGCCAACTTCACGAATTCCTCTATAATACAACCTATACAAGTCACCATCTTTTATTACAGTAGAATAGCCGCTAAAATTCCCTTCCCATTTCCTATCGAAATATAATACAGGCCCCTCATTTTTGGGATGATGAAGCTTTTGTTGTACATGAGTAAAATTTTCTATCAGATATTGATCTACGAAAAGTTCTCTGTTATCCCTTATTTGTAATGATTTACTTATTTGAGCAAGCAAATTCGTTTGAATAACAGAGCAAATGATGGCTAATCCGAAAAAAAGGTTCTTTCTTCTAAGATTTGTAAACATAAATATGCTTTTCGAAATGAATGAGTGGCTTTAACACCTGAATAATACACACCTTAATACCTACTTAAATATGAATGAGTAAACATCTCCATCCTTTACCGCTATCCGCAACCTGACAGCAATTCCCTGTAATTTAGCAAGATCAGCACCGGGCTTCCATATAACCTGCCGATCCAAATCATCGCCATATATCTCTTCACAATCATCTAAAAAAAATCCCGGGATGGCTTTACCATCCGGTTGCTGGATTTCCACCTTAACCGAACCGGCAGCAGAGGTTGAAACATTCAAACTAAGGTTACTTCCGTTAAAAGTAAATGGTTTAGTAATGAGCTCACCTCCGGCAAGTGGTGCATGAAGCGAAACAAAACCATCTATCCGGATCGTATATCGTCTTATTCTTACTCCTGTTTCCTGCAGTGTCTTCTCCGTTGCATACATTGATATTTCCGCTGGTGCATCTTCAATGTCAGATGGCGTCTCTGCCAATCCCCAGTTTTGGTACATATCTCCATAAAACCATGTATCATATTTTCTGAGTCCCGGACGCAGGAAAGCCTCCGGCCAGATATTAAAATGATCCCCGTTTCTGCTACTCATAATCATGCCTTCTGTTATAGCTGTTCCTTCTCTGCGGGAATCAGCCGCCCTTGTCTGCCGGTAATCAAAGCGTGGCAAAAGCTTTGCTGATGTGGTCCACCCTTTATCTACATACCTTGTGGGAAAACCTATAAATAATCCGGGCGAACGATAATATGGGATTACCTGATTAGTATATAATTCACTAACCCTGCCGGCGGGATAGTCTTTGGAACGCGATTTTTTGTCGGGCACAGTGCCTCCCGGGTCTGTATTTGCTTCATAGCTCACAAACTTCGGTTCTGTCCAGTGAATAAAATCTTTAGATGCAGCAGTGCGAATATCCCGTCCAGCATCTATTGATGCATTGATAAGGTTTACAGAGCCTTTGGTTTTATTACGAAAATCGCGTACATAGCACCTGTATTCCTTTTTCTCAGTGTCCCAGAATGCCAGGTTTTGAGAATCAAAAGCTCCTTTGGTAATAACGGGATTTTCATTCATTAGGGTCCAATGTATGCCGTCAGAAGATTTAAAAGCATACAGCCCATGCTCACCTCCTCCCCATCCGAGTGCTTTGTATTTCGCATCAGGACTACAATCCGGATTCCCATCTAAAAACGGGGAGAAAGCATGGTTACCAATAGAGTCCAGTATAATATTGTTTTTAAATGACCCTCCCCAGTTAATGATTTCAAGAACAGGTTTCTTCCAGTAAATTCCGTCCATACTTTCCGCATAACAGTAAATATCTTTACGGTTAGGTCTGTCTTTACCCCCAATATAAGAATAGTGCCCCGCACGGTAGTACATCCGGTATCTGTCTCCATCTTTAAAAACCGTAACATAGTTTGTTCCATTCCCCTCCCACCCTTCGTCGGCTTCCAAAACAACATTACGCGGTACGGGATGATGAAGCAGAAGAATGCCCTTTCCTGTAACCTTTTCTATTAAGATATTGTCTATGAACAATTGCCTGGAAGACTCTATCGGATAAACCCCTTCACTAACATTTTTCTGAGCATACATGTTTGTTGCATATATCAACATACATATCATCATGGAATGCCGAAACACCGAACGAACTAAAAGACTTGTTTTGAAAGCGCTCATTGCTTATTCCTATTGATAACCAGGGTTTTGATTAGCCTTAGGTTCCGTACTTAAAATAGATAACGAAAGCGGCCAGAGATATTTATAGGTGTCAGTGGGGTTGCTTTGAAAATATGGTATTAATTCAGCAGCTTTATCGAACCTCAATATATCCCACCAATATTTTCCTTCATATAAAAATTCCAGTAAACGTTCCTCTAAAATGGCATTATTATTATCCTCTTTTGACCCGGATACAAATTCATTACCGCTAAAATTACTGCCAAACGCCCGCTTCCTTATTTTATTCATTGCATCAGAAGGGTCCTGGTCTAATGCATTCTGGGCTTCTGCCTTCATCAACAACACATCAGCATATCTATACAATACCACATCATCAATAAAGGTTCTGGCACCTGCATTGATCATGCCGTCAAACTTCCTCTGGATACAACCATAAAACTTAGTATATGCGCTGGTTGCTTCATCATAGCTATACAGTTCTGTATAAGTTGCAGTTCTGCGTAAATCCTCCGCTTTAAACTTTTGCCTCGTATCATCAGTCAATGTCCAGTAATTTGCCCCTCCAACAGCGCCAATAATTGCAACTGCTGCAGGATCACTATTGGGTGGATACGCATCTATGTACATATTCTGCATGAAAGTGCTTCCTGTTTCATTGAGAAGGAAATTATTCGCCATTAAAATTTCCTTATTCCCTTTATTGTCATAATCAAAGATTCTTCCAAAATCACTCAATAGCTGTACATCTGCCGCGTCTACATCATTCAAAGCAGAAAGTGCTGCAGTCAAATCTTCATTGCCTCCGTTTAATTTTTTTGCTGTCCATAAAAATACATCCCCCTTAAGCGCATTTAATGCCGGTTTTGACCATCTGTTCCTCCCGGCAGTAAAGCTATTATCAGAGAAAAGAGACAGCCCCTGTGCTATATCACTTTTTATTTGGGTAAATATTGCAGCAACAGAAGTTCTTTCCCTGTAAATAACATCAGGATTATAGCCTTCTGTTGGTTCAGTAACAAGAGGCAGGTCCCCCCATGTTTTAGCCATAATAAAATAGCAATAAGCTCTCATAGCGTAGGCCTCTGCTAATGACCTATTTTTATCGGCCTCTGTTTTAAAGGAAATGTTAGGTAAATATTTCAAAATAAGATTAACATCATTAATTACACGATATACCGAACTCCAGTCAGGACCTGCAACAGTGGGATCTAACGTATTATTATATAGCCTGAGATTACTAAAATCATTTCCAAGTGACTGTTTTAGATTTTGACTTCTCGATTCCCCCCATAAATATAAGTTTGTGGCAGTAACGCTACGTAGCCTTATATACATACCTCTTAATGCTCCGTTTGCATCGTCTTCAGATTTCCAGAATGATGCAGTTGAAATAGAACTGACAGGTTCAAGTTCCAATGTTTTGGTACAACCAGTTCCAATCGTAATTATTAAAGCTGAAAATATCAATATGTTATTTTTTCTCATCTTATTACAGTTTTTCAGTTAGAAAGTAATTGAAGCTCCGAAAATGAATGATCTTGGGTTAGGATACGCGGTTTCTGTATTTGTTTGTTCAGGACTCAACCCTTCGTAATTCGTAAAATACTTCAAATTACTTCCTGTGAGATTTAATGTGATATCAGAAATTTTTATCTGTTTCAGCAGACTTTGCGGCAACCTGTATGCAAGCGTCACTTCTCTTAAACATAAGAAATCTGTACTTTGATAAAACCGGGAACTTCCTCTATTATTCCACACATTCCATTGTGCATTCTGATCGGCCCAATAATACCTGGGCACATCCGTAACATCTCCTTCCTTCTGCCAGGATCTTAGCATATGCCCACTTATCGCATTTGCCCCCGAAAAATTTCCTTCCAGCCTTGCAGCTGTTTCATTATAAATGGTTGCACCCAATGTATAATCCATTCTGACTGTTAGACTCAGTCCCTTATAATTAACAGTATTTGTAAAACCGCCTGTTATTCGTGGAATAACATTTCCCATGTAAATACGATCCCTCGTATCTATAGTATCATTACGGTCAACGTCCATCCAATTTACATCTCCGCCATACTTCATCTTACTTGCACTGGGTAGCAACATATCAATAGGTGCTTTTGCGGCTTCAGCATTGGTTGAATAAACGCTTACCTGCTGATATGCATATTGGTCCCCGATCCTTTGCCCTTCCTGCAAACCACCGAGCCATGCATAACTTCCCCTGGCAGGATCATATACATATACGCCGCCTACCCTGTTATTCTCAATTCCGTTTTCGGGCAACTTCATAATTTTACTATTAACCTTCGCAGTATTAAACGCAATATTCCATTGAACTGGAGATTCAGGAGATAATACTCTGGCAGACAATTCTATCTCATACCCCTTGTTTTCAAGAGATCCGTAATTTGTTAATATGCTGGGAAATCCTGTTGAAGGAGGCAGTGTTAAAGAGGTTAGAAGGTTTTCAGTAACTCGTCTGTAGTAATCAAAAATAACACTCACTCTATTGTCGAATAATCCCAAATCTGCTCCAATGTCAAGTGTCTTTGATTGCTCCCACTTTAAATTCTGATTCGGCAAAGTTGATATCATAATACCTGAAGAACCATAATATCTCGAAGAAGCATTATATTCTCCCTGCGCCTGGTACAATCCCAATCCGCTAATATTACCTGTTACACCATAACTGGCTCTTAATTTCAATTTAACCAAACCTGCAGGTAAGAATTTCCAGAAATCCTCTCTGTCAATATTCCATCCTGCAGATACACCAGGAAAGAAACCCCACTTATTATCTGTGCCTAAGTTTGATGCACCGTCATATCTCAAGCTTGCGCTAAAAAGATACTTGCCTTTATAATTATATGCAGCCCTTGAAAAATAACCTGTCAACACCTGTTGTGTTTCTGAACCGGAAACTGCTGTTGGTGTTGCAGAAGCATTTAATGTTGGGATGATATCGGTTGCAGCGTTTTGACCTGTAGCCGATAGCGAAATATTATTAGCCCATAAATACGACAAGCCTGCTTTTATCTCAAAATCGTGATCATTGTTAAATACTTTACCGTAGTTTAATACAGCATTCACCTGTGGCCGAAAGTTCTCTGCATATGAACCGGTAGCCGTGCGTGAGGTTACAAGTGTACTTGGTCCATTCAAGTAGGTCCGTAAAAAATTCCTGGAGTAACCTCCTCTATATTGCACGGAAACCTGAGGACTAAAAGTCAAACCTGCAATAATTTCAGCTTCACCACCCGCAATCAGGGTCAGGTCATTTGCGATATTTTTTGGATGATAAACCGATGATCTATAAAATGGATTGGAATATCCTAAACTACGTCCAGGGGAGAGGGTTCCATCTTCAAAATATAGCTTATCGGTTGCAGGCGCAATGAGGGAAGATTTAAAAATATCTGTTGTCGGCACCTGTGTATTCCTTGTATTAGAGTACATTACTCTGGAGAAAATCTTTATTCTGTCATTAATATTAAGCTCTCCATTAAGGTTCATTGTAAACCGCTTGTAATCTGTTTGTATAGCAATTCCTTTACTATCCAGGTATCCTAAACCTAAATAAAATCTCGCCTTTTGAGTTCCACCTGAAACTGAAATTGCATGATTTTGGGAAAGCGACTTTCTAAAAAGCATACTTTGCCAGTCTACACTGTTAAATATTAAAGTTCTTGACGGGTCTGCGGGGTCAGGAATACTTTCCCAGCCTTCGTTGAGCTTATACTGGTTCTCCGGTGTAAGATATTGTAATGAACCCGTTGTTTTATTGGTAAGATCATTACCAGCTCCCCCCAGGTAGGTGCTTCCATCTAATTGTGCGAGAAACGCGGGATTTATTCCCCCGGTTGCTAATATACCCAGGCGGGAAAAATAAGCTTCATCTTTTCCCGTAAGAATATCATAAGTTTTGGCAACCTCAGACCTCACCAAATCAAACTTATAATTAACCTGCGTTTTGCCCGACTGACCAGATTTTGTTTCTACAATTACCACGCCGTTAGACCCCTGCGCTCCATAAATTGCAGTTGCCGCAGCATCCTTTAATACCTGTATAGATTTAATATCGTGTGCACTGATATCATCCATATTACCCCGCAACACTCCGTCAATAATGTAAATTGGTGGCGAACTATTTGGACTATTTATGGAAGTTCCGCCTCTAACGATAATATTAGGTGCTGCACCGGGTTGCCCTGAATTGGTTTGTACACGCACCCCTGCCAGCGTACCCTGCAATGCAGCCGCAGCATTTGAGTAAGGAATATTTTCCAGCACTTTATTATCAAGTTTTGAAACGGCAGTAGTTATTTCACTCCTGCGCTGCTGAGACCCAAACCCAACAACAACAACTTCAGAGAGTGGATCAACTCCACCTTCCAGGGATATATCAATATTTGATTTGCCATTTAAAGGAATATCTCTTGTTTGAAATCCAACTGAACTAACAATGAGCGTTATATTAAGATTAGCAACATTAATGCTAAACAACCCTTCTTCATTTGTTGTAGTGCCGCTGTTGGAGTTTTTAATTTTTACGCTGGCTCCAGCCAAAGGCTCCCCTCTTTCATTTGTTATTTTCCCTGTAACAGCATTTTGCCCTTGAGCAAATCCTACGCTAAAAAGCAAAACCATCAATATTGAGAACATCTTTCCTGCAAAATTTTTCAGCGAATGCTGTAATTGAAACTTTTCTCGGAGTTGTCGAATCATAATCGTAGTTTTTGGCAGTTTAAAGAAATCAGAATGATCTGTAAAATGTTTTCTATTCATAACACAAGCGGGATGGTTAATTCCAGTTTCAAATCTAATTTTACTATTTATCAAAATATGCTACTTTTATTTACATTCTTAATACTATTTTTCAGAACAACATCATATTATTTTTTGATGAAAAGAATATGAAATCGCAGTGAAATCCGGAAGTGAAGATTGATAGCAACCAGTGCCGCGGCAACAGCCATATCCTCAAAAGAAATAGTCAGTTAAGCAAGCATTCCGCAGTTGGTTCGGGTGTCCATTAATCTTTTGTGGGGTGGATATTTGAAAAGACGGTTTGCAGGCAGGTTAACGCAATAAACCTCCGGATTCCATGAACGTCGGCAACAATTACCTGTACATAAAATAAAGTCCTAAAAAGCGGGTATCAAACTAAAAATAGCCATGCCGTTCCACATCGCCATATTTTAAAACCAGTTCAATGCGCTGTACAATTACGGAACCCCCTTCAGCGGAAAAAGTCAGTTGATTTTTTCCTTGCGACAGATCATTTGGCGGCACAATAAAAGCCGTAACTTTTTGACTACCCTTTATACCGCGCAGCTTGTCATATCTTTTTGGGTATTCAGCATTTGTTTGTTTTAGCGTGTGGCCATTTATTAAAACAGAAAACGAATCTGCGGTATTTGTGCGTATAAACAAGATGATTTCTTCTGGCTTATCTGCAGCTACATCATCTCCTACAAAAACAGCGGCTTCTGTATTCCCGCGAAGATCCAGCGGTAAAGGGCTGTTCGGTGTTAAACTGTAAGAAGTGGCACCATCCGAAAGCATGTAAACTTTGTTTCTTTTTTTCAGGGTTTCCAGCGATCCAAGCTCCTGCAATAGTTCCGGTGCTATGGTACGGCATACTACAGTACCTTCTTCCGGTTGCAGTTTTTGCCCCGCTTCATTGTACGCAGTAAAAAAATAATTGAAGAGATATGCTCCATCTGCACCCTGTGCCATAGCATGAGATGCCATGCCCCTGTACATTCCATGTGAATAACCTTCACGGGGATTGTAGGTACCATCATCAAGTGAAGCATAAACCGGAATTTCAAAATCCAATTGCTTTTTAAATTCCGCTACCGGCATGGCAGGCTCACCCAACCAGTGAATCCCCATGGTTAAAAAATCAACCAGCCCCTGTTTTACCCACTCCTTCACATCCAGTCCCTTTTCCCCGCAGTTTGCAAGCGTTGCGGGCACGCGTGCGGTAAGCAAAATTTTTTTGTTATGAAGTTGCCCGATCGAGTCTGTCATACGCTTTACAGATTGCATCATGCCGGTAATAAGGTGTGCATTTTGCCGTGCCTCATTCTTTTTAAAATACACGATGAAACGCATAAAGTCGAGTTCATAACCGTCGATCAGCGCGCCATATTTTTCAAGCTGCTCCCTGATGATGCCGAGTTTATGGTCTCTTACCTCCTTGTGGGCAAAATCCAGGGCACGGGAGCTGTTCCAACCGGTTAGTGTAGTATCATTGGTCCAGTATTGCGGATGGGCAATCCAAAAAGCACTGTATTGTATGGGACAATTGGTAGCCGTATCTGCAAAGTGCAGATCGTTCATCCGATAGGTGATGAAAGCTTCCAGCTTTTTTTCCTTTGCTCTTTTCAAAGTAGCTTCAACAATATCTGTTCCGGCCTCTTTCTCCAGCAACACTGCATTCTGATATAAACGATTCAGGAGTCGGTGGTATTCAATATTGCCGCCACAATTTAGCTCACCGTTCTTATCATCACCGATAATATTGCCGAATTTTGAGCGATAATAAAAAAAGTCGCTACCCGAACATATCATAAAAGTAGTAACCTGTGAGCCGGCAATCATATCCACGTATTGGTTAACATCCGACAGGGTGAGCGGCCGTTTTCCAAACCAGTTATTGCCCAGGATTTCTGTACCGTCGTTGTTATAGATCAACCGATGTTTTACAATAACCGGCTCAATACCCTGATCACAACCTGTTAAAATAACCAGCCAGCAAAATGCAAGGCTGTACAGCAATTTCATCATTTCTTGACTATTGGTTTCGCAATTTATTTAACCCTGAATATAGATGGCAGGATAGCAAGATGGTAAGACAGCAAGACAGGTAAGATGGTAAGACAGGTAAAATGGTAAGATAGGTAAAATGGTAAGATAGCAAGATGGTAAGAAAAAGCTTACTCCCCTCCCTTGACCTCTTACTTTCTTACGGTCTTGCTCTCTTACGGTCTTACTCTCTTACGGTCTTACTCTCTTACTTTCTTACTCTCTTACTTTCTTACTCTCTTACTTTCTTACTCTCTTACTCTCTTACTTTCTTACTTTCTTACTTTCTTACTCTCTTACTCTCTTACGGTCTTCACCATTTTATATAATGCATTTCTCACTATTCCTTCTCCATCTTCTTTCACATGACTGCTTCTGCATCTCCATGTTTCATAGCCGCCTTTTTCTATTTCATGTGCGGGCGGAACATAACCGATATATCCATTGGCCATAGTGATGGTGAAATATTTACGGGTATTGATTTGTTGTTTCAATGCAAGTCCTGTTTCCGCAAAAAACTCTCCGCCCAGCCCGCCAATAGCAATATCGCCGATCTTTAATGCCTGTACAGGAAATTCAATCGTATCGGGATATTCATTCAGCAGTACCTGTTCCCTCGCGTATATTTTTGCCATAGCTTCCGGAACTGCAGGGTCTATTAAACGGTAGTCTGTTTGTGCTACTATTTTTTTTGCCGCTTCCACTTCTGCAGCGGATGGCTTGCGAACGCCCAGTGTTACTTCTTTAAAAACTGCGGAGATTACAGGATTGGCCTGCCACTGTATGTTTTTTATTGCTTCACTCAATTTTGCCGAAAGGTCCTTACCGATCAGTTCCTTCTTTTCATGTTCGCCTTTTGGATAACGATCAGGCTGAAGAAAATCCCAGATGTTTGCCTCACCGCTGGTACCGTTGCTGAGCATGGCAACAAAATGCTCATTAGCCTTAAGCATTGTACTAATGTGTCTTGCAAATACGCCAAAATAATCTGCAGTTACCGTTCCGTTGGCACAGTCGCCAACATAATGCATGGAATAATTGGCCAGCAGGCTGATCCATTCACCCTCTATAGATTGAATGGCAACGGCACTCAGTTCAGGATCAACAGCCGATGCTCTTTTATCTATATACGCTTCACCTCCTGCAGGATTTGTTTTTATTATATCCCATCCGTTAGTAACGGGATTTCTCGCCTCATACCCAGGTTTCATATAATATCGTCTGCATACCACATGCTCAGGAACAGCAACAGATGCATAACCCAGTTTTGCAGGCTGCAGTTTTGCCAAAGCATCTTTTACAGACTGAACAATTTTAGCAACCAAACCTTTTCTATATCCCAAATCGCAGGGGCCACCCAGTAAATCAACTATTGAGCCCGCAAAATGAGTATGGGTAGCCGCTATTAAAATGTGATCTGCAGGAATCCCTGCCTGGCTGTGGATTTCTTTTTTTACTTCTTCGATAAACGCTTTTTCCATGGCGCAGATATCCACTATAACGATAGCAACAGTAGTTATATCATTGCGTAAGACCAATGCTTTTGAGTACAAAGGATCATGAATGGTATGGGCGTAAAAAGCCACGAACTCACCGTTGATGATGGTACCCAGCGGGGGGGTGATGTCAACCTGCGCGGCGCCGGCGGAAAAATTATTCATTTGAGATTTGAGATTTAAAACTATAAAGGTACAAGAGTGTAAGACCGTAAGAGAGCAAGACCGTAAGACCGTAAGACCGTAAGAAAGTAAGAGTCTAAGAGAGAAGAGTGTAAGAAAGCTTCTGCCATCTTACGCGTCTTACCATTTTACCATCTTACCCATCTTACCATCTTACCATTTTACCATCTTACCCGTCTTACCCGTCTTATCATTTTACCATCTTACATTCCCCCACGCCTTCCGTAAAAACCTTAGCCAGTTTTTGTGAAATATGTTGTCAATGTCTTCCGTTTTATACCCACGCGCGGAAAGAATGGCTTCATATTTTTGAAGGTCAGCAATGGAGTTCATATCCCAGGGCGACTGCTCCGTTCCGAAATTTCCATCTAAGTCGGTACCGAAAGCCACATGCCTGCTGTTCCCTGCTATCTGGCAGATATGATCCCAATGGTCCACCAGGTTTTCAAGACGGATGTTCAGTTGCCAGGGATCGGATACCATATCAATAAACCGGCTGTCCATCGCCCAGCAGTCCAGCATGCCGCCTATTACCGCGTCTCTTTCGATCAGCAACCTGATCTGCTCGTCGGTAAGCTGCCTTTGCACAGGCACGATGGTTCTTACATTGTGATGGCTCGCCCACACGGGCCCGTTGTATAAATCCATTATCTGCTTAAAGCCGCCGTCTGTTAAATGAGTAACGTCTAAGATCATTCCGAGCTTATCCATCTCTTTTACCAACTCCACGCCCTGCGGTGTCAAAAGTCCTTCCATTTTAGTTCCGGGAGCATATCGTCCATGTCCGAAATGAGCTGGACCTACTGCACGTAAGCCATAAGCGTATGCCTTGTGCAGGTAGGAAATATTCACTAAAGAATCTGCACCTTCCAGGCTCAGGATATAGCCGACAGGCTTTTCGGTTTCCACGATTGTTTCATCGTTCCACAACTCAAGGTGCTCATCTAATTGCTGCAGGTTAATGATCTGTACCATTTCTCCCAAAGTTTCCATCTCTCTGTACCAGGCAAGCTGTGCCTGCGTCATCGCCCAGGCCTGCTGTGGCGAATACCAGCTTGAGCCCGGCAATGCACTTCCTGCAGCGTTTACCCGCGACAATTGGGTAGCCACTACCAATCCGATCCCCCCCTTACGCAGTTCGGGCAAACATACCGTGCCCCTTCCCCTGTCGTTCTTATCTTTTAAATTCATCTCTCTCAGCCTTATCTCTTCCAATGGAAGTGTAAGATCGCGATTCCATTCCATTGCATTCATGGCAAGATCAAGATGAGCATCAATAATAAATCGCTTAGCCATACATTAAACTGATAGGTATAAATGTAATATCGCCTTTTATTCAGACGATCCCTCTTCTAAATAAGCAAAAGGATATTTATCAATAATCTGTTTTATCCGGTAACTGAATTCACGAAAGGTTGCTTCCCATTTTTCCGTATCACCTTCCTCGTATTCATATAGCCCCTTACTATTTTCAGCAGGCGCACCGCATTGTTGAGCGGCGTTTATAAAAAAATCAGGGATTTTTATAGATTTCGACAACTCAGGATTCAGGTCTTTCATCACCCGTCCGTAAGCGCCGGCGCCGCCCATCAAATCAATATACCTGAAATTTCCCGCAAAAGGCAAATAATACCCTGGATCATTTCTGCATGCCCTGTCTATATCTTCCACAGATGCATAGCCATGCTCTACCAGGTAAAAAGCTTCCCTTGTCATGGCAGCCATCATTTTAGCACGGATTCCAAGATCGCCTGAAATAATATAAGGATCTTTACCCCAGTATGTTTTGGCCTCGTTGGCCAGATGCTTAACCAGGGTCCTGTCATTCTTAGCATTGGCTATGATCTCCATAAACCAGGTGGTATGCGCAGGTTCTGTCCAGTTGAGTCCTATAATGCGTTCCGGATGCGTTGTGCCGTCGTGCAAAACGCACAAGGGAATACTTTCCGTATTGACAGCGATAACTGCACCTGCAGGCACTTTTTTCTCCAATTCTCTTAGCAGCAATTTTTTACCGTGAATGTCTTCGCCTGTAACTGCCACAACCAATTGGTAGTTCACACCGGCATCCAGCGTACTGGTAACTTCCAGGTGTTTTCTGTTAAATGCTTCACCGGTAAACCGAAGTAAGTCGGCATAATGCGTTGCAATATTTTTTTTAGCTTCAGCCATATTTTCCGTTCGCAGTACCACCGGATACCCTGACTGCAAGAAACAAACAGCAATACTATAGGCCAATCGCCCCTCTCCCGTTATTAATACCGTTTCTTTTTTAGTGCCGTTTAATGCCATTCTTTTTTATTTGGGCATAAGTAATGCCAATTATGCCGGTTGTATATTGCTCAACACCCCGGCAGCGGTATGTGCCGCATGATCTATATCTTCAGCTGTATGCGCCGCGCTGATATACCATAACCCTCTTCCGATAATTCTTATACCCCTGTCGTGCATGCCGGCAATGAATTTTCCCAGCTTATCACGATCTAAGTCCAGCGTATCCCGGTAATCCTTTATTTCGGTTTTGCTTGTAAAAGCAATATGAAACATGGGGCCGGGTCCCTGAACAACCAGGTGATGATTGTAACGGAACGCCGCTTCACGTAACCCTTCCATTAATTTTTTTCCATATTGAAATATCCGGGGATATGGATTTTCTTTCTCCAGCACTTCGATGGTGGCCAGCGCCGCGGCAACTGTAGGATTACCCGCATTCATTGTTCCCGCATGAATTACCTTACCTTCTTCAATCAAATGCATCCATGCTTTCTTTCCTGCCACCACACTTATAGGGTATCCGCTACCGATAGCTTTAGCAAAAATGGAAAGATCAGGACTAACATTAAAATATTGCTGGGCGCCCCCGAGACCTAACCGGAAGCCGGTGATCACCTCATCAAAAATCAAAGCCATTCCGTATTGATCGCATATTTTCCGAAGGCCCGGCAAAAATCCATCTGCCGGAAGAACACAGCCGTTATTACACATCACGGGTTCCGTAATAATAGCGGCTATTTCGGTATGATGCTCTCCTATTATTTCCTTAAGCGTTTCCATATCATTCCATGGCGCTATAATGAACTCGTCTCTTACCTGATCCGGTAAACCTGCTGTCCATGGAAATACTTCCGGCTGCTTCCTGCTACCCAACGCCATTGCAGAAGGCGCTGAAATGCCCCAGCACATATTGTCGAGCCAACCATGATAATGTCCTTCAAAACGTAAAAATTTTTTCCTTCCTGTTTTGGCTCTTGCCACTCTTAAGGCGGTTTGAACAGCTTCCGACCCATCTAAGCAAAAACGCATCAGTTCCGCAGAAGGAATTAAACGGCTGATGGTTTCCGCCAGTTCTATTTCTTTAATATGCTGGCCCGCAAATAATTGTCCGTGTTGGGAATATTCATTTACAGCTTTCAATACATGCGGATGGGAATGACCCAGGATCAATGGTCCCTGACTGAGTGTAAAATCGAGATAAACATTGCCGTCCACATCATATACCCGGCTTCCCTTGCCGTGCGTATAAAAAATGGCATGAGGATGATTGTATTTCCTGAATTCAGAAGAAACACCGCCGGCCATTACTTTCTTTGCCCTTTCAAGCAACTTCGCAGATTGTGTGTATTTATTGTTTTCCATTTGCTTTAAATCTCCAGTGTTTATCGTGCCGTCTGACCCTCCTTCGTTGGGTACCAACCGCACTACTTCAATACAGGACTAATTACTTCAGCCGGGTATAGCGCCGCAAGCCGGTATATGTCCTGGTTAAAAGCTTCAAAAGCCTTATTCCAGTTTCCGGCTTCTTCTTCGGTGTAAGGGTAAAAGCCTTTACAGTTCTGAGTACCTCTTGCATCCAGATCCATCAATTCCCGCACAATGGCAGGCACTTCGCCGGTATTGCTCAAGCCCGGAAATAAAGTGTTGAATATTACCGGAAAATCCTGCAGACCTGTAAAATCCATCCGTCTGAAGATACCCATCAGCGTTATCCAGGAGCCGGCGTCATACCGGAAAGCTTTATCGGCATCTTCAATTGTTGCATGCCCGCTCTCTATCAGCGTTAGCGCTTCCCTGTATACCGAATACATCAGGCGGTTGGTAATAAATCCCCTGATATCCTTTCTGAGCAAAGTAGGTTCCTTTCCCCATTGATGTGCCAGTTCAAATACCCAATCAGCCGTTTGGGGAGCAGTTTTTTCACCGCAGATGATTTCAAGAAACCGCGTGGCAAAAGCCGGCTCAGCCCAGTGAATGCCAATGAACCTTTCAGGATTAGGAATAAATTCCTGCAATATACTGATCGGTATGGCAGACGTATTGCTCGCTAAAATAGTATCCCTGTGAACATTGGCTGCAATTTTTTTGAAAACCGCTTCTTTAATCTCAATATCTTCAATGATGCATTCCACTACCAGGCGGCAATCCTGTAACGTATTATAATCTTCTGAAATCGTTAAAGAAGATAAATAAAAGGATACAGGTTTTGTTAACAGCGCTCCTTTTTCACAAAGGAGGAGCTGCTCTTTAACGCGTACTGCCGCCAGTTCCTGCTCTCCCGAAAGCGGAGCGATAGCTTTAACCTTATGCCCGGCGGCCAGAAGAGAAGCCACAATGCTGCTTCCCATTAAACCAACCCCCACAATGCCTATATTGGTGTCTTTAATACTTGTCATTAAGTTACGCTTGGGTGGATACGCTGGCAATACAATCAATTTCCACTTTTATGCCTTCGGCCAAAACGGACTGAACAGTGGTTCTGGCGGGCTTTATGCCCGGAAAATAAGCAGCATATATTTTATTGTAGCGATCAAATTCGCCGATGTCGCTTAAATGCACCGTGCACTTCACGATATCTTCCATCGTAGCTCCGGCGGCTTCAACAATAGCTTTGATATTATCAAGAGTGCGCCGTGTCTCCTCTTCAATTGTTCCCAATACAAACTTTGAAGTTTTGAAATCAACCGAAGCCTGCCCGCTAACGAATAAAAAACCGCCTGATAACACTGCATCTGAGTATGCGCCGGTAACAAATGAAGGATCTCTGTGGGGATGGTTAACGCCTTTCTTTTCCATACATTGTTTTTTAAATTTTACATACAGATTCCCATAGCATGCCAAAATTAGCAGTCCTGTATTTCAGGAGATGTTACTTTTGTCCGGATTTATAGTATTATTTTTCAGAAAAACAAAGAGCTGGGGTGGTGAATCATTCCCAGGCAGTTCTCCCGGCTGCCGCAAAGTTGCTGTGAACCAGGTATAATTCAATAGCAATAGAGGAATCAATAATTCAGTTTTTATTCAGAATCCGTCCTTTATATTTATAGAAACATTCCTGAAATGAAGATACTCATTGTTGAAGATGAGAAAGCGCTGAGTAAAAGTATCGTAGCTTATTTTAAGGCAGAGAATTACGTTTGCGAATTGGCCGACACGGTAAAAACAGCCATTGAAAAAACGGAGGTATTTGATTATGATTGTATACTGCTGGATATCAGTTTACCCGATGGCAACGGGCTGAATGTTTTAAAAGATTTAAAAGCGAATAACAAAACGGATGGTGTTATTATCATATCGGCAAAAGATTCAATAGACGACAGGATTACCGGATTGAACCTGGGTGCCGATGATTATCTTGCCAAACCTTTCCATTTATCGGAACTTAGCGCCCGCATTGCCGCTGTAATCCGCCGGCGCCGCTTTCATGGAAATAACATCATTGTACTCAATGAACTCACTGTAGACACCCTGGCCAAAGCTATCCTGGTAAATAACCAGCCTGTTATTTTTACCCGCCGGGAATATGACCTGCTGCTTTATCTTGTGACCAATAAAAACAGGGTAATTTCAAAAAACGCGATTGCCGAACATCTTTCAGGAGATGAGGCGGATGTTTTCGATAATTTCGATTTCATTTATGCCCATATAAAAAACCTAAAAAAGAAACTAACATTGGCCGGCTGCTCCGATTATATAAAGTCAATTTATGGCATGGGCTATAAATTTGAAGTACGTATATGAAATTGCTCAATAAATCCATACGTTCTTACCTTTTATATGCCATCCTAATATTACTGATTGCTATACCCACCTTATATTTTGCCATACAAAGCATTGTTACCGAAGATGTAGATGAAAGCCTGGTGGCGCAGAAAACAAAGATCGCCGGCAGCCTTGAAAATACACGCTCATTTCATAACCTGCCGCAACCGGGCATATTTGAACCGGATACTAAACTTATTCCGGCGGAAAGCACCAGCGCAAAGCACGACCGGTTCTATACCATAAGCACCTATGACGAAATATCCCGCGAAAATATTCCTTACCGGATTTTAGAAACGCCTGTACAGATAAACGGAAAAACATTTATCCTTCAATTAAAAAGTTCCCTGCTGGACTCGGAAGATTTGATTGAAAATATTGTAATGATCGTTGGCGCATTGTTATTTTTAATTATCGTTGGACTGGTTTTGATTAACCGGCTGCTTTCAAAAAAATTATGGGCTCCCTTTTACAATACAATTGATAAGCTCCGCGCTTTCCGGATAGAAGGGAACGGACTCCCCTACTTTGAAGAAACTACCATTACAGAATTTACCGTGTTGAATAAAGCTATCGCATCACTCATCAACCGCAACCGGGAAGTATATTATTTACAAAAAGAATTCACAGAGAATGTGTCGCATGAAATGCAAACACCGCTTGCAATTTTTCAAAGCAAGGTGGAACTACTGATGCAAACCGTACCTATGACCCATGAGCAGTCTGAACTGCTGGCAGAACTTTCACAAGCGGGGCAGCGCATGAACCGTTTATACAAAGCACTGTTGTTACTTGCCAAAATTGACAACAACCAGTTTCCGGATAAAGAACAAATAAACATCGCCGGTACGGTAAATAAACTGTTGGATCAGTACAGCAATGCGCTGGAAGAAAAAAATATAATAGTACAAAAAACAGCTTTTCCCCCTATGTTCATAGCGGCAAACAGAACGCTGATGGAAGTATTAACGGGTAACCTGCTCTCCAATGCTATACGGCATAACAACCGGGGAGGTATAGTTAAAATCAGTATACATAACAACTCTCTGGAAATTGCCAACGAGGGAATACCCGCCGAACTTGATTCCCGCAAACTGTTTCAGCGGTTTAAAAAACAAAGCAGCAATAGCAATAGTATCGGGCTTGGGCTAGCAATGACAAAAAAGATATGCCAGGTAAGTGGTTTTCAAATTGCTTATCATTACAGCCATCCGTTTCACATTTTTAAAGTTCACTTTAATCCTTCCTGAATGCGTTCTGCCGCGTTAACCTTAGCTGAAGCAAGTTATTTAGCAACCGATTACCAGGCTAAATTTCAGCATTCCTTCAGTATTGATCGTAAACTTTGTTTAACATCATCAATTTTTATTACCATGAAAAAAGCATTCATCCTGTTATTTACAGGCGTCGCAATTACAGCAACAGTTCATGCGCAAAAAACAGAATCATCAAAGGTTCCCGCATCCGTAAAGGAATCCTTTAGCAAACAATTTCCGGATGCTAAAGCCAAATGGGAGAAGGAAAATGGAAAGTATGAAGCCGAATTTAAAAAAGACGGGCATTCCATGTCGGCCTTATTTGAGGCTGATGGAACAATAACAGAAACTGAAACCGGTATGGATGCGTCTGCCTTGCCCCCGGTTGTATTAAGCTATGTGAAAGATCATTACAAAGGAAAGACGATTAAGGAAGCGGCTAAAATTACCAAATCAAACGGAACCGTTAACTACGAGGCTGAGGTAGGGGGTAAAGATTTAATATTTGATGCCCATGGAAACTTTTTGAAAGCAGAGAAAGAGTAATGCCGGTAATTATACCGCGAATCATCAAAGGTGGTTGTCTCAAGAGTAATATTTGGCCACGGAGAAAATAAAACCTGAAGCCCGGAACTAATGCTATGTCAAACGTTGAAGGTGAGAAGTGAGATACGCTTCTCACCTTCACCTCTCACCTTCACGATAACATACAGACACAATTGACTTGACTTAACACAAGTTGGTTTCCCCGCTGAAATTCAGAATTTGTTCAGATTTCGTCTATACGTTTACTTTTTAAAGTAAGCGCAATGCCATTCATAAAGCATTCCTGTTTATTATTTATTGGATTTAGCTTATACCTGTTAGCGGAAGCCCAGGTATCAGACAGTTCATCAACACTGCCGCCAATTACAGGGATGTCAAAGTCCAACCGATACCTGAACATGAAGGCTGAAAATCAACATCTTCATCTGAAGCCTTTTATCATTCCTGCTACTTTGTTTCTTTATGGACTGGGCTCTATTAAAAATGATGGCCTTCAGCACATAAACACCGAACTAAAAGATGAAGTGTATGCCGAACATCCCCACAGGCAAATTCACCTGGACAATTACCTGCAGTTTGCCCCGGCTGCTGCCGTATATGCTTTAAACCTGTCGGGTATAAAAGGAAAACATAATCTTGCAGACAGGAGCATCATTTACCTGATGTCGAATATTATTTTAAATATTACGGTTGCTTCAGTAAAGAAAATATCGCATGAAATGCGGCCCGACGGATCTGACCATTTTTCTTTTCCCTCAGGCCATACTGCGGAAGCATTTGCTTCGGCTGAGTTTCTTTACCAGGAATATAAAGACAGGTATCCCTGGCCTGGCGTTGCCGGTTATTCTATGGCAACCGCCACCGGCTATTTGCGGATGTATAATAATAAACATTGGTTTGGCGATGTGGTTGCGGGCGCCGGTATTGGTATCGTCTCTACAAAACTGGCTTATTGGCTTTATCCAAAAATACAGCACAAATTATGGAAAAGAAAGTTTTGCGTGTATTCCAAATTGTCGCATTGCTTTGCTTCATGTGGGCGGTGAAGACACCGCCCACGGCAGGCTGCCCTGGCTGGTGTCCCCACCAGCCAGCGACAATTTGGAATGCACCCATTAATGCCTGCATACTGTTGTTTTAATTAATTATCAATCACCGATGAAACCGGTTTTGCTTATTACATTTCTTTTATCCACCTTATGGCATGCTGCTGCAAGCCAGGGAAAGAGCCTTGATTATTTTATGAGCCAGGCTTTACAAAACAGCCCGTTGCTGAAAGATTACCAGTTTCAGATTCAAAGCAATACAATAGACAGCCAGAGAATAAGGGCAGGTTACGGATTACAGATCAATGGCAATTCCACCGGCACTTATGCGCCCGTAATAAATGGATGGGGTTATGATGAGACTATTACCAATTTGCACACCTATAACGCTATGGTCGGTTTTACACAAACCCTGGCAGGGAAAAAAAATATCAGCAATCAATACCGCACTCTTCAACTACAAAACCTGGGTTTACAAAACCTGGGTAAAATAACAGAGCAGGATGTTAAAAGAAGCATTACCCAGCAATACATTACGGCTTACGGCGATTTGCAGCAAATAAACTTTAACCAGGAAATGCTTTCCCTGCTGAAAGTGGAGGATACTATTTTAAAAAAACTAACCGAAAAGGGTGTTTACAAACAAACAGATTATTTATCCTTTCTTGTAAACATACAACAGCAGGAGCTATTGGTAAAGCAAATCCGCAATCAGTACCAAAATGATCTCGCAACGCTCCGTTACATCGCGGGACTAACAGATACGGCATACCTGATACTTGATACTCCCGTATTGACATTAAAAGAACTTCCCCGCCCTGAACAATCGGTTTTTTATGAACAGTTTCAAATTGACAGCATGAAAATAAGCGCAAAAGACAGGCAGATTGATTTCAGCTACAAGCCAAAGATAAACTGGTACGGAGATGGCGGATACAATTCTTCGTTTATAACCACTCCCTATAAAAATTTAGGCTTAAGCGCGGGCGTTACACTGGCTGTTCCTATTTACGATGGGAAACAGCGGAAAATACAGCATCAAAAAAATACAATTGCCGAACAAAACCGGAAAGGCTACCAGGATTTCTTCCGTAACCAGTACAGTCAGCAGATTTCCCGGCTAAAACAGCAGTTGTTGCTTACCGAAACATTAATAGAACAAACAACCGCTCAAATCAGGTATGCAGAAACACTAATCAACGCGCAGCGGCAGCAACTGGTAACAGGTGATGTACACATTGCCGATTATATTATCGCGGTCAGCAATTACCTGAATGCCAAAAATATGATCTCCCAAAACATCATTAATAAATTACAGATCATCAACCAGATTAATTACTGGAATAGAAAACCGTAACCGGCATGTTCAAATCCTCCTTTTTTTATGCGGCCCTGCTCATATATCCGGCTTTAGTCGGTTGTAGCTCCGCTGCTACCGATACCAACGGGCAAACAGGCGAAGCGGGAACGCCGGTTACCATAACGCATATCGCGAATGACAGCCTTGAAGAAAGCGTGGAATTAAATGCTACTTCCGTATTTCAATTGAAGACCTTTATAAAAGCTAACGCCACCGGGTACCTTCAAACAGTACATGCCCAGGTAGGAAAGTTCATTAATAAAGGAGAGGAAGTATTCACTATTAAAACAAAAGAAGCGGAAGCATTGGGCAATACGATTAACGCTTTGGATTCTTCGTTCCGGTTTACGGGTATCATCCACATCAGGTGTCCCGGCAGCGGCTATGTTACTACCCTGAATTATAAAGCCGGTGATTACGTTCAGGATGGTGAACAACTGGCAGTAGTCAGCGAAAAGAGCAGTTTTGTTTTCCTGCTCTACCTTCCTTATGAATTGAAACCATATCTCGCCGACAATAAAAACGTTGTACTCAGGCTGCCGGATGGAACTCAGCTAAATGGTTACACCGCTTCCCTGATGCCAAGCGTTGATGCTGCTTCACAAACCCAGGGCATTGCAATAAAAGTTAATACCGGTGAGCAAATACCTGAAGGATTGATTGCAAAAGTAGCGTTTGTAAAAAAATTAAAAACGAATGCCCGTACGCTGCCCAAAGCCGCAGTGCTAACGGATGAGGTGCAAAGCCGTTTTTGGGTAATGAAATTGATTGACAGCACTACTGCGGTAAAGATACCGGTGCAAAAAGGATTGGAGAATAACAACCGGGTTGAAATTCTCTCTCCAATATTTTCTCCGGAAGATAAAATATTGCTGACAGGAAATTATGGGCTGGCCGATACCGCTAAAGTGATGATAATACCATGAAAAATTTTTTTGTATCCTACAAAAATCCGCTGACCGTTCTTCTGGTTATCATTATAGCAGGGGGGCTGTCTGCCTATTCCCGCATGCAACCGGCATTATTTCCTGAAATTACTTTTCCCAAAATAAAGATCATTGCGGATGCAGGACAGCAGCCGGTAAATAAAATGATGATTACCGTAACGCGTGAACTGGAAAACGCTGTAAAACAGATACCCGGCTTAAAAATGATACGAAGCACCACCAGCCGTGGCAGTTGCGAGATAAGCGCCTACCTGGAGTGGAGCGCGAACATTGATGTCAGCCAGCAACGCATTGAATCAAAGATCAGCGGAATAAAAAATGTGCTGCCGCCGGATATACAGATCACCGTAGAAAGAATGAATCCATCCACGTTGCCGGTAACCGGCTATACGCTGAAAACACCAGGCATGACACCGGTAGAAGCAAAATTACTGGCATTGTATACGATCAAACCCTTTCTTTCGCAGGTGGAAGGAGTGAGTGAAATAAGAGTGATGGGCGGTAAAACAAAGGAATACTGGCTTACTTTGAACCGGGAAAAAATGAGCTCGCTTGGCATAACGCCCGATGCCATTGCACGGGCATTAAATGAAACCAATTTTATCAAATCGAACGGATACTTATCCGACTACAGGCAAATGTATCTGACGGTAACGGATGCGATATTGGACTCAAAGGCTAAGCTGGAAAAATTAGTCATCAGCAACAACGGAAAGCGCATTGTTGCCCTGCAGGATATTTCATCAATAGGAACAGCGGAAGCAAAGGAATATGTTAAAATAAATGCAAACGGTCATTCCGCAGTTTTACTGGCGGTGATCAAACAGCCCAATGCCAGCCTTGTGGATATGTCGGACAAAATGGAGAAAAAAGTAGAAGAGCTGAAGCGTATTTTACCCAAGGGCGTAAGTATACAGCCTTATTATGTACAGGCAGATTTTGTAAAAGATTCTATTAAAAGCGTAACCGATAGTTTATGGATAGGACTAGCGCTCGCTCTTATCGTTATTGTTATTTTTTTACGGTCGTTAAAAGCCAGCGCGGCTATCCTGATTACAATACCGGTTACCCTGCTGCTTACATTAATTGTGTTGTACGCCACAGGACAAACATTCAATATTATGACACTTGGCGCTCTTGCCGCAGCCATAGGATTAATTATTGATGACGCCATTGTGGTGGTGGAGCAAATCCATCGTACCCATGAAGAACATCCCGGGGAGCCCACAACCCATCTTTTACAAAAATCCGTTCATTATTTATTTCCGGCAATGATAGGTTCATCCCTCAGCACCATTGTAATTTTTCTTCCGTTTGTTTTAATGACGGGTGTAGCGGGCGCATATTTTAAAGTACTTACAGATACCATGATTGTTACACTGGTATGCTCTTTTTTTGTAAGCTGGATTGCACTGCCGGTAATTTATTTACTACTTACCAGAACAAAACCCAAATTGAAGAATGCAAAGCAACAGGTAAACGATGTAAAGAAAAATAAGCAGGTTGCCCATACGGTACACAAACAAAGGTGGGTTGGCTTTTTTATCAAACGTCCCTACATCAGTATACTATTTATGCTTTTGCTGGCAGGTAGTATTTATATTGTACTTCCCAAACTGGAAACAGGCTTTTTACCGGAAATGGATGAAGGCAGTATTGTGTTAGATTACACTTCTCCACCCGGCACCTCGCTGGAAGAAACCGACAGGATACTGCAGGAAGTGGAAAAGATCATTATAAAAATTCCGGAGGTAGCCGCCTATTCGCGAAGAACGGGAACACAAATGGGATTTTTTATTACCGAACCCAACAGTGGTGACTACCTGATACAATTAAAAAAGAAAAGGGGCAGGACAACCAATGCCGTAATTCATGAAATAAGAACAAGAGTAGAAGCTACACAACCTGCGCTGCGCATAGATTTTGGGCAGGTAATTGGCGACATGCTGGGTGACTTGATGACATCGGTGCAACCTGTTGAAGTTAAAATATTCGGTAACGACACAAAAAAACTACAGGAATTATCGAAAGAAGTTTCTAAAATCATAACGGGAGTTGAGGGAACAGCGGATGTATTTGACGGAATAGTTATTGCCGGCCCTTCCATTTCTATTGAACCTAATGCGGCTGCACTGGCACAATTTGGTATTACACCGGCCAACCTGCAATACCAGTTACAAACATCGCTTGAAGGAAATATCGTGGGCGCCGTTTTTGAAAAGCAACAACTTTCCGCGTTGCGAATCGTATATCCCGGCAACCGTAACCTAAGCGTGGATGAGATTAAACATGTACAGGTTTTTTTACCCGATGGAAAATTAAAGTCCATTACTGATTTGGCTACGATCAGGCTAAATACCGGCGATGCGGAAATTAAAAGGGAGGATCTGCAATCTATGGGAATAGTATCCGCAAGGTTAGATAACCGGGACCTGGGAAGCGTGATCAAAGACATTCAAAATGAAGTATCCGCAAAAATTATTTTGCCCAACGGCTACCAGATCGTTTATGGCGGGGCTTATGCTGATCAGCAACAGTCTTTTAGCGAATTGCTTATGATATTAATTACCAGCAGCCTTTTAGTGTTTTGTGTAATCCTGTTTTTATTCCGGGATTTTAAAGCGGCATTGGTCATTTTGCTGATCGCTATATTGGGTATTAGTGGCAGTTACCTGGGTTTATACTTCACCCGTACACCGCTTAATGTGGGTAGCTATACCGGACTTATTATGATTGTAGGCATCATTGGTGAAAATGCCATCTTTACTTTTCTTCAATTCAGGGAATCACTGCAGCAAAACAGCAATGCAGATAATGCTATAATATACGCCATCTCTACCCGGTTGCGGCCGAAGCTAATGACTGCCTTAGGCGCCATCATTGCCCTGATGCCCATCGCATTGGGTATTGGAACAGGGGCTCAATTGCATCAGCCACTGGCCATTGCGGTTATTGGCGGCTTTATTGTTGCTTTGCCTTTGCTGCTGATTGTGCTGCCCAGCCTAATGCACATGATGTATAAAAAAAGAGAACAAGCGCCGCGTAACAAAACCATTTAAAAATTGATGCCATCTCTCTTCTTATAATATTTTCATAGATTTTTAGTTGTTACGCCGGAATCTTAACTGCGATATTCGTTTTCTAAATTAAATTTATTGCGCACCCTTCACCTGCATCAGCAAAGTATAAACGGATTCTGATGCGGTGATAAACAAAGTTTTCCTGTCTTTTCCACCAAAACAAACATTGCCCACCCAACCCGATGGAACGGGAATATTGCCCAATTTTGCTCCCGACGGATCATAAATCGTTACACCCTTACCCGTAATATACAGGTTGCCTTTGCTGTCGAGCGTCATCCCGTCTGAACCCTGCGAAACGAAAAGCTGCCGGTTGCTTAAACTGCCGTCGCTGTTTATTTGATATTTGTAGGTTTTATCAGCACCTATATCTGCCACATAAAGATATTTTCCATCCGGTGAGCCGATAATCCCATTCGGCCGCACAAAGTCGGCGTCCGCTACAACAGCTTCCTGCGTTCCTTTGGCTAAGTAATAGAGTTTCTGCGCATCCATATCCGGTTTTTTTCTTTCCCAGTAATCTCTCTGGTAATAAGGATCGGTAAAATATATCCCTCCCTTTTTATCAATCCACAAATCATTGGGACCATTGAACCGCATACCGTTGAAGCCATTCAGCAATACCGTAACTTTTTTCCCGGGGCTGATGGACCATAATTCATTTTTTTCGTCGGCGCAGGCAATTAAGTTTCCTTTTTCATCAAAGTACAACCCATTGGAGCGACCGGATTTATCCATGAATACAGAAAGCTTTCCTTTTGTATCGTACTTCCAGATTTTATCATTGGGCTGGTCGGTGAAAAATATATTACCTTTTTTATCAACAGCAGGGCCTTCAGTAAAACGAAACTGATCAGATACCCGTTTTAGTGTTGCACCGGGTTTGATAAGTTTAGCCAGGTTAACACCGGTATCCGACCGTGAAATTGTCATTGCCGGAACAACATCCTTTTGCTGCTGCAACATGACTTCCCCCGGGAAGCGTAAAAAGGAATTGTTTGCATTTCGTTCAGCCTGCTGCCTTACCGTTACGGCCACAACTCCGGAAATAAAAACAACCGCAACAAGAATAGCTTTCATCATAACTGAATATTTTATTCATTCAATATACCATTTAATTCTTTTCAACCATTGCTTTTATTACTCCCGCGGAAGGATTGAGCCATTCAGGAAACGCATCTTTTACTGCATCAAACTGAACGCGGTGGGTGATATAGCGAAGCGGGCTGATCAACCCGGTTTTTATTGAATGAATGACATGCTCAAAATCCTGCCGGGTAGCGTTTCGGCTACTCATTAACGTTGATTCTCTTTTATGAAACTCAGGATGGCTGAAGCAGAACTCCTCCCGCTGTAGCCCGACCAGCACATACCGGCCGCCATGCGCCAGGTATTGCAGCCCGTCATTGATTGCCTTGCGGCTGCCCGTTGCATCAATAACCACGGTGGGCATATCGCCATTTGTTATTTCTCCAAGTCGGTTTATGGCATTTTCTGCGGATGGATTTATTGTATGTGCAACGTGAATGCCTTTCCTGCAAAATTCAAGTCGTGTTTCATTAAAATCCATTGCAATCACGCACCCTCCGGCTATCCGTGCAAACTCCATGGTACCCAGTCCTATTGGCCCTGCGCCAACCACCAGCACATATTCATCTCTCATAACACCTGCCCGCCGTATGCCATGTGCTCCAATAGCCAGCGGTTCTACCAGTGCCAGCTCATCATAGGTTAGGCCTTCACTTTTTACAAGTGCAGCTTCCGGCACCGATAAATAGTCTGCCATTCCTCCATCCACATGTACCCCGCATACCTGTATGGTTGCACAACAATTGGGTTTGCCGTTGCGGCAGGCTATGCATTTCCCGCAACTGAAATACGGAATAAAGGTCAGTGCTTCTCCGGGCACAAACCCGCTTAATCCATCGGCATCCACCAGGTCGGCGGCCAATTCATGTCCCAATATTCTGGGATAATTAAAATAAGGTTGTGTTCCCTGGTAGGCATGCAAATCGGTGCCGCAAATACCAATGCGTTTTATTCTGATAATGGCATGCCCCGGCTGCAATACCGGCGCCGGCAGGTCTTTGTATTCAAAAGCTCCGGGGCGGCTGCATATTAATGCTTTCATTGCAGCAAGGTATCTTTATTTTTTTTAAACTGCTGTTCGCTCAGCAGGAAAGTTGTGCTAAACAAGTTCTTTAAAAAGGTATTGTTCATCATAGTCTACTTCAAACAATTGTAGCATTTTCCTGTATTCATCCAGGAATCTTTCTTTACGATGATGAATTTCCTGGTTTTGGATATACCGAATTACATCTGGTACATGGCTTTTTGAATAGGAAAATGCACCATACCCTTCTTGCCAGTTAAACGAATTTTTGCAAAGTTTTCGTGCTTTTACCCACTTACTGCTTTCTGTTTTTACATTCTGAACCAATGCAGAAATGGATTGATGAGGCCGCATCCCAATAAAAATGTGAATGTGATCGGGCATGCTATTTATTTGCAGCATCTTATGATTATTCTGTTGGAAAATACCTGTTATATATTTATGCAGATCTTCTTTCCATTCTCTATGTATTAGCCCGGCGCGATATTTTACCGCAAATACAAGCTGAATATGTAATTTGAAATAGGTGTTCGGCATAGATCTTTTTTTTATAATTAATGGCTCATAAAATAAAACATTTTGCTCGCATAATAATAATAATATAAATTATTTTCTTAGTCCCGTAGGGACTTTTGGTGGGTAGGAGATTCCGGGAAATACATACAAACGTTCCTACGGAACGAGCTCATTTTCTATTTCAACATTTACTACCCATGAAATGTTCCTATGGAACATAAAGCGTGCCTGCAAAAAAATCAAAGTCTTCAATTTCAAAAATTGCCGAATTAAAAAATCACAGCTACGCAAAGTATTAATCAAAAAAACCGAAGCCAATTCTCATTTTATCCATTCCCAATAAAGATCAGCATAGTTACCGGTTGGCTTACCCGGTATAATACGGAGTTGCCCGCCCACATTTTTATGCTGGTAGGCCGTTTTAATAATTGCAAAATCTTCTGCTGTTTCTTCAGGTTCAGATTCATTTCCCGCGCCATCTGTAGCATGGGCGATCAGCAGTTTTCGTGGCGCCAGGCTCGCGGCAAGATCGGGAAGATCGTAGGCCGTAAGCGCACCGGGCACTGTGCTGTGAATGAAAGCAGGGTTATAGAAACGATTCATTACAATGGCACGATAAGAAGTATAAGGTTCAATAAGTGCAATATTTCTGATAGCGCTGTCAAAAGCCGCGGCATGCAGCAATACCGGCGTCATTTCTTTTTTTGCCAGCGCATAAATTTCCTGCGCATTTTCTTTTTGCTGCAATAACCGGGCGAGTCTTGCCACATCGCCAGCCCTCACACCCACAATACTTCTGCCTACGAGCATGGAAGCAAACCATACATTGTAGGAAACGCCTTTGATGTAGGAATCCCCTTCAAAAACACCGGGTCCCATCTCCCCCACCCCTATTAAATCGGGCGCCAGCACCGTAAATCCTTTTTTTACAAACCATTCCATATCGCCACCTTCCCCGGCGTCAGTTTGCTTGCCCGAAGGATGCAAATACAAAAGCGCTTTGTGACCGGGCTTGTCCGGTTTCAGTAGCAGGTAAGGCATAATATAATTTCCTTCACCCTGCAAAAAATATTTTTCTATCGTATAACCATCTCTCTGAAACCGTCCCGTAAAAACGGGTTCATTCATTTGCCTTGGCGGCTCATAGCCCGACAATTTACGTGCCGACTGTACCGCATTAACAAGATGGAGATTATGACTATTGCGGGAACCTTTCAATTGCTGTTCCAATTGGTCCCCGTGTTTACGGTTCAAACTAAAAACCGTTTCACTTTTTAATGAAATAGCTACTTGCCCGGTTTCAGTTACCTGTAATTCCTGTGTTGTTAAAGTATCCGTTTTTTCATCGTTGGCATTACCAGGGTTGTTTAAATGTTTTTGAAAAAAGGCATACATGGCCTCCCGGTTCTTTTGGGTAGAAGCATGTAGTGCATCGTCTTCCACCATATTAAAATTGTCGTTCTTATTATATGCTCTATAAATACCCGATACTTCTTTTGCGGTTTCCCTGGCGCCTTCAATACTAAACATATCACGGGTAGTAGTTATCATCAATGTGGGCCTTGGCGCCCGCACCAGCAAAAGATCTGCATGATCTATTCCGTGAAAAACCGCATCACCCAGGTTTTGCTCTGCGTCCTGCGGACCGATGCTTTGGAATATACGGGTGAAGTTGGTGATATAACATTCCGGGGCGGCTGCTTTTATGCGCTCATCGAATGCAGCGATGTATGCTGATTGGGTACCACCCCCTGAGCGGCCGGTTATGCCTATACGTTGTTCATCCACTTCTTTCCTGCCCAGTAAATAATCTACTGCCCTTATGCCATCCCAAATCATATACCATGCCTGGGAACCGCCTGCAATAATAGCCTGCGCACCTGCGTAGGAATGCTCATCAACGGGCCCGCCAACTGTTGACTTACCCGCTGCAGCATTAAAATATTCCAACCGTTCGCCCTGCCCAACGGGGTCAAATGCAAATACGATGAAGCCTTTTTTTACAAGATTTAAAATTACATGCTGATACACGGCACTCCGGTAGCCTTCACTGGCATGCCCGCTACAGTAAATAATAGCCGGCATTTTCTTTTTCGGTTGTCCGTTGGGGATGTATAACGAAGAAGTAACGAAAAAGCCCGGCTGCGATTCATAAACAATATGCTCTATCCTGTAGCCTCTTTTATTTATTGTTCTTACGGTTTTTGCATTCAATATGGTCTTCCGGGGGAAAGAACCTGCCAAATCCGCTAAAGATTTACGTATATGTTGTTGTCTGTTCTGCCAACCCTGCAATGAACGGATATCTTTAATTGCAGCACCACGTTTGTTCAAAAGGGCATAGGCTTGTTGGGCGAAATAATGGTACATTGCATTGGGGGCATCACTGAATTCAATCCAGTTGTTTCTTACCACATCGTATTCTTTTTGAGCATTTGCCTTATTGGCTTTTAGCAAAACGACCCAGAAGAAAATAAAAATAATTTTATTCAAGTTTCGGTATTTTTTTATCAATCAAAATCCACTCCGGAAGCCCGGTCTCCGCAATCTGCATCCCTGTTTATCCTAAATATAAGGCGAGTTGACCGAAGCCGGCAAAAAAATGTGTGAAAACAAAAATTATTCGTATAGACGAATAGGTGAAAATGTGCTTTCTTTAGGCAACTTATATTTTTTTGAAAACCTGGTCACTTATATTGGTTTATAGTAAACCCGAAAATAAATCGTCAGCATATAACCAAACCATGATTGCGGATAACTATACCATCACACACGGAAGCATCAAAGAACCACCGGTATCTTTTGGGGCAAAACTCAAGTTTCTCGGCCCAGGTTTTATTCTATCCGCCTCTATTGTAGGATCAGGCGAGTTGATTGCTACCACTGTACTCGGCGCCAGGGCCGGGTTCATTGCATTCTGGATCATTATTGTAAGCTGTCTTGTAAAAGTAGCCATACAATTAGAGTTTGGCAAACGGGCAATCCTTTCCGGGGAAACACCCATGCAATCCTTCGCAAAACTTCCCGGCCCCAAACTCGGGAAAAGCAACTGGGCCGTAGGTATTGTTTTTTTACTCACCTTACTTAAAATAATACAGGTAGGCGGTATGCTTGGAGGATCCGCTATTGTTCTAAGTATGCTTTTTCCGGCGCTACCTGTATTTGCATGGGCCGTTGCCATCGCCGTGCTGATTGCTGTGCTCATCTATAAAAATTATTACAGGCTCGTTGAAAAATCGTCGCTGGTAATGGTGGTAGCTTTCACCACATTAACCATTGTATCCCTGGTGTCAGTTTCGTTTACCCCTTACCGTTTTTCAATGGCTGATGTTGCATCCGGTCTGCAATTTGAACTGCCATCGCACCTCGTTATTCTTGCCATCGGCGCATTTGGCATTACCGGTGTGGCCAGCGACGAGATTATTGCTTATAATTACTGGTGCATTGAAAAGGGATATGCCGCTTACACCGGCCCGGCCGATAACACAGCAGCATGGCAGAAAAGAGCAAGGGGCTGGACGAGTGTGATGTACCTTGATGCCATAGTAGCCATGATTATTTATACAGCCGTTACGGCCGCGTTTTTCCTCTTGGGTGCTTCCATATTGTACAATCGCGGAGAAATACCGGAGGGTAATGCTTTGATAGAAACGCTTGCCCACATTTATACGCAATCATTGGGTGGTGGCATAAGAATGGCTTATCTCATTGGCGCCTTCTTTGTATTGTTTTCCAGTGTGTTTGCTACCCTTGCCTACTGGTCGAGATTGTTCTCTGATATTTTTGGACAATTTGGATGGATAGATTTTTATAACCCGCTTAAAAGAAAGAAAACAATTGCCATCTTATCGTGGATATTTCCCGCGGCCTGGGTAGTGGCCTATCTCTTTATCCAAATGCCGGTGCTAATGATCATATCCGGTGGTGTGGTAGGCTCAGTGCTTTTATTGATCGTTGTTTTTGCCGCGCTGTGCTTCCGTTACAATAAAAATTATCCTTCATTGAAGTCTTCTCTGTTCTACAATATACTGTTCTGGCTTAGTGTATCGTCTATAGCCACGATCGCAATATACGGACTGGTGAAATTAATAGGCTGAACCTGACTAACCTGTTGGGTTTACCGGACAGCACCACAGCGCCGCAAACACTCCAGGCTCAACCACAGGTTGGGCAGCATACAAAAGGCACTTCAGTGAGTGGTGATGTGCGTAAGATGCGGTAATTGCCGAGTTCATCGTCCAATGCCCTGTTGCTTCTGTTTCTGCGTTCCAGCAAAGTGGCTGCCAGATCTTTTGTGGCTCCTTGCGATGACAAAGCGGCCAGCCTTTCATCCGGTAATGGTAAAAAATGATCGAATATGCTGGTAATATTTCCAAACACTTCCACCACAAGTACGCTCAGAGGAGCATCTTCAGGTAGCCCCAGTTGTTTCAACAATACTGCAATTTCTTTATTCGTCCACATGGCAGTGGCGGTTTTTGGATAATCTTTGTATATGGCTTTAACGGCACCGGCCAGTAGACTTGCTTCTGTAAACTTTGCCGCTTTGGGCAGCGGTACCGCTTTGCCGGTATCTTTCAGGTTTTCAAAAGCATGGAGAATATTTGATGCCATAGTCTTGTCTATCTTTACGGTTTTACCTGCTTTGTAATCACGCATGGCTTTGTTAAGCCTTGCTTCATACACTTTGTCTATCTCCAAACGACTCATTTCATTCATCAGTGTAAGGTTGCTCAGCACAACATTTGCCCTTGCGGCTTCATCTGTTTTATCAACCGTCCATATAGCCGATGTATGTACAATTTCAGAAAGAACGGCGTTATTAAACAATCCTGTACCAGCCTGTGCTTGCACCTCCAGGTCGGGCGCCTTTACCAATGTCATCAGTTTTTCATCCAAAAGAATATTGCGGTATGTTGTGCCATCGGCCTGTTTTACCTGCGCATACAATACACAATGCAACTGCGTACGCGGCGGGTCGTTGGTTACATTTTTCCCTTTCCATACCGCTTTCGCATAGGGCGCATTCACATATACTTTATCAATATCCCGGTTTACATTACACAAAAGAGTTGGAGCCGGATGCTGCATGCCTGCAACCACTAACGGTCGCCCAAACCTGCCCTGGGCAGTACTCCACAGGTTTTCTTTTCCTGCTTCATCATTGCTCCAGTGACCGTGACCAATGCGGAATTCGCAGGTAAAAAAGCCAAACAGCTCAGCGCTCTCCGGATGCAATCCCGGCGGAAGCGGCAGTAAATAATGTATATCATCGTCATCGCTGGCTTTTTCCATTGCCTGCATAGCACCCAGTCCGGCCATGTCATCCGTTTGACCCGGCGTGATCATCCGTATATATTCTGGATCAATGGGCAGCGGTGGATCTTCGGTGGTTGCCTGCAACAACTCAGCCAACTGCTTATTGTTTCCTATCAGTTGATCGGGTGCATAATGCAATACGCGGCAAAATATTGTGTCAGCAGGATCCTGAACAGGCTCGGACAGTTCTACCCACAGGTATTTTTGCCTGGCTTCCGTAGCACTGTATTTTTCATTTTTACGATAAGGAGAGAACGCCAGTCCAACACTTGCGATTTTGGGCACCTGCGCAGGGATAATGGTGGCCGGCAACACCAACTGTTCAGGTTGTGTTGTCTGATCTTCACCATGACCTTCTTTAAACTTTGCTGTAATGGTATATTGCACTTCAATTTTATCGGGGAAACGAAGCTGCCCGTTTGGCTGAAGCAAAGCGGATTTGGGTTCGATGGCATCAATAAAAATAACAGTAGTGCTGCTCCGGTTGATATTGCCAAAGCCATCACGTTGTAAAGATTCAAATGAAGCCGAATGCTTCAGTTCAATATCGCCGATATTGCTAAGCGTTTCCATTTCACCTGTATCATCGCGACTGAATTTTTTTTGCCGCCCGATAATGAAAGCCGTATCCTGCAGCGCATCCCAGCTCCAGTCGCGGTTAAGGCGATACACTAAGCAGCCTATCCAATGATTGCACAAATCGGCTTTTGATGAAAAAGTAATGCTGCTCCCGTCCGGCGCCAGGTGATGCCGTATTTTATTATTGCATCCAAAAACAATCCTTTCCCCTTTTTCTGCAACGAGCGTAAGTCCGTTTACTTTTACGCCCAATTGCTGTGCCAGGCGTTGCATAATATCGGGTCGGTTACTGGTTTCTGTGTTAAAGAAAAAGAATTGGCCGACTATTCCCTTACGGATAAATTCAGGATCGGGCTGCAGGTACAGGCCCTGCAAAGTGGGTACATTGGCTTTGGGCAGCAGGAGTGGCGTATTTTCGCTGAGCAGTTCTTTGTAAAACCAGAACTGTGTTTTTTTACCATACCGGCTGTCCAGATCCGGATGGGCTTCGTTGATAAATCCATAATAAGTGCTGTCATCACCATCACAAACGGCCCGAACGGTCATCCTGATCTTTCTGGCCGTGGGCAATGGAATATCCGTCATGGCATTGATCGCTGCCCTGTTCAATTCCGGTGTATTAAAGGGATCATCGCTGCTTCCCAGGTTAAGTGTTGGTGCATCACGAAAGATAACGTTAAGGGACAGGGTTTTATCTATATCTGCCGCTGCATTTACAGCCGGGAAATTTCTTGAAGTGGTATAAAGCGTGATGTAATTTTCATTACCGCTTTCGCTGGCGAGGTTATCTAACCGCAGTGTTTCCACTTCTACTTTTATTTCCACCGCAACCACGTCCGGGTCGGCTATGGCAGGAACAATGTTTTTGGGATTGGCTGTTGTACCACCCTGCTTCTGATCCTGTGCCGACTGTATCAATAGCTGAACAGGATCTGCACCCAGCGACTGGTATTTTCCTGTAAACACAACTGCCGGATAATTCAGCACCGGTCGTTGAATGGAAAGCACCGGCGTGCTGTTGAAGGATGTAGTTTGATCATCGGCTATGGTCTCATTGTAAAAATCGACTTTGGATTCCCTGAGATCTTTCGGTTTTTCAATGCGGCACAAAGATGGCGCCACATATCTTTTAAAACTCCATTCCGAAGTTGGCGCAGCGGCATTATTGAATAATTCTTCAGCAATTGTTGGACCACCACCACTGATGTCCATCATGCGAACACGGAACTGGTAACGGTTGCCATAACGCAATAGCGTAGCCGCCGCTACTTCATCAAACATATTATTAGGGTCAACAGCTTTGGTAGGTGTGGGATCCAAAGGGTTTAACCGGGCTTCATCACTCTGGTGAATATTAACCGCATCACTGTCTTTCAACACTACGCTTTTGCCGATCCAACTGGTAAAATACATGGGTAGCCAGTAGGGGGCTTTTGTATCGTTGTCCAATTGGGTTGGGAAAACCTGGAAAGGCAGCTCCAGTTCTTCATTGGGTCCGTTACCCAGGCTGGCGCCCCCAAGCGAATAGGTTTGTTTGCATCTTACTAAATTCAAACTGCTCCAGTTTGCGTTCAGAGCATCTTCTTTTACATCAATGCGGTAACCAAATATGCCCAGCGGTGCGTCAATCCGGGGTCCTGTTTTGGTGGGATACCCTTCCAATTGCCGCATATACCATATTAAAATCTGCTCATCGTCCCATGCCAGGCGTATACCTTCATCTTTTACAGGGTGGCTTCCATCCTGCCTTTCACTAAGGAGTATGCTGCTTACAGGCTGGGCGGCATGTACAATTTTAGCGAAGCCATCGTTGTATTCATTCAGTTCGGCAAAAATTTTATCCCAGGGCGCTGGCGGCGGCTCCGGATCTACTATTTCTCCTGCCCTTACAAATAAAACCGGAAAGAGCAGAGGTGCAAAAACCGGGCGCTTGTTTATCACTCCTGTTTTTAATTTGGGAATGCGGGCCGCATAGGGTTTGATAAAAGGCCCGTTGACATCAACCATCAACTCCTCCTGTATGTTTTTATAACCCTCATTAACAATGTCGGCGTAGATATAGCAGCCCTTTTCGAATAAAGCTGCATTGTCGCCTTCCACTGCAATCTGCGTTTCATATACCATGCCACAGGCCCGGGCAAGCAAAGGCTGGCGCAATATATAAGCGAATACCTGGCCCCAGCTCAAATCGTCATTGTTCTTCCAGGTGGCAACAGGAGGAGTATCCTTTTTTATCGCACAGTGATAGCTGTCATCTGTTTTGGCGTTCGGCACCCGTGGGGAGGTGAAATTAAACGCACCCCGGTAACTTTCGGGCAGGTACTTGTTTACCGTTGGCGAGTCAGGCATTACATCCGGCGTTTTATCGGAACCAGTAATATTAATTTTAGCACCCAATTCGGCCGCGATAGCCTGTAGCAGGGCATTTTTGTTGGTAGCCTCATCCACATTTACAGGCATATCTACAGGTTTTCGCGTTAAAGCCAGCGCGTTACCGATTGACCATTCATCCAGACCCTTTACTATTTTTAATACAAACTGGGGAACAAGGTCTGCAAATGGAACAGCATTATCGTCGGGTGCCGGTAACCCAGTTGGATAGTTCGCAAACGGATCCTGGTTGCGCGGTATAACAACAATATTGAGATGCAAAGTTGTTCCATCATAACCTTGTGGAAAAACCATCGTAGTATATCTTCTTTTCGCTTCCATAATATTGTATTGATCAAATTATTTATTGTTGCAGGGTACTGGTTGCAGGGTACTGGTCTTTCTCACCTTTCATATTTCACCTTTCACCTTTCACTATTGCCTATTCACAATTCACATAGCTGAAAGCTCATAGCCGACGGCTGATAGCCCACGGAGCCCTACGCCACCTGCCTGTCCTCTCCCCATGTTTTAGAGAAACTGATATCAATGACCAGGAAAATGCTGATGTCAATAGCAAACGTAACCTGGGCACTGCAGTCTGTTTTACCACCCTGCCTAACTACAATGCCTTTTGCTTCAATGGTGATGCAAACGCATACCAGTCCGCCCAGCAAATTAGCCTGCCCGCGGAACAGCATCAATGCGGCCAGCACTACCTTATCTTTATCGGCATACATTTCCACACCTACCATAAAGGTTACACTGGCGTTGCCCACTACAGGCAAACTCACTACTATGGATACCCCAAAGCCGAATTTTAATGTGAGGCTTGGACCTACCTTTGTATCCGCTGCAATGCGTACATCCACGGAACCTATCGCGTAAATGGAACCTACGCCCACGGAGTAACACATTACACTTAAACCGCCATGAAATTGCAAAAATGCACCGGCGGTAGGCAGTAGTTGCGATGGGTCGCTCGTTACTTTAAGCGCGGCGTTAAAATATACGCCCAGGGAAAGCGAAGCTTCCAGCTTGAGCGGCGTTTGCGCGCTGTTGTACAATTCATCGGTTGGCGGAAAACGGATAAGAGCGATCTCTTTGGTAGCTTCAAATTTATATTCCCATATTTCACCGCTGTTGCTCATGGCTAACTTTAAACCCTTTTTTAATGTCTCTCCATAATCGCCTGAGCTTAAAGAAGCAAGCATCTGCAAAATATCAACGACAGGCTGCAGCGCATCACTGAACTCAATTTCAGGCGTGGGTATACCTTCCGTTGCGTTACTACCACCTTCATAACTGCTTTCTTTTCCTTTCTGCGCGTCGAAGTTGCCTTTAATGATCATCAGCCGTTTCATATCTCCAAGGTCTACCACCATTGCCAGGTTATTCATGCGGCTCTTCCACTGGTCAGCCATGCCGCCGGCGAAAGAATTCACATCAAAATTCAACTTGCTGTCTACATAATTCGCGGGCGCATCGGTTTTTTTACCGGTTTTGTATTCAATGTAAATCCGCAATGCTTCCGTGTCTACAAGCGGAATTTCAAAAGGCGGAACATCGAATTTCAATGCTTTATCCAACACGCCGTTTGCGCCATTTTTTAACATGTTCATGCCCTGCTTAATCACCGTCTCGCCCGCTTTTTCGGCTTCCACTTTCATAAGCTCCAGTACTTTTTCGCCGCCGTCTTCCAACGCGTTTTCAACAAAGGCCTGGAAGGTATTTCCATTGGCGTCTTTGCTGTTGAGTAAAGGTATCGTCTTGCCAAAATCGGTAATGGCATTGCCAATATTGGGGAATATACCATTACCGGTCATCAGCCGGTAGGCATCTGCAAAAATGGGGGGTGTTTTACTGAGCATTTTATCAATATTCAGTCCGTACGCTGGTGTAAGGAACAATGCTTTTTGTGTGGCCGTTGTTTGCAGGTATCCAAAGTTGATGGTCCCGGACGAAGGATCGCGAAGGATTTCCAGCGGATGAGCGATGCGAACGAGCTTTTGCTGTAAGGTAGCCGCATCCACTACATTTCCTTTTTTCCACGTGGCTGTGCGTATAAGCGGAACCGTTATGTCCTGCGGCAGCGGTATTACTTCGCCGGTACCGGCATTGTGCTGCACCATGGACCAACTTCCGTCTTTGGGTAAAAAAACATTTCCTCTTGCCGCTACCACAAACACCGGTATGGTACCCGCTTTATTAATGGAGGTGCTTACATCAAACCTGCTCACGCGCATCTGCTGGTTGCTTTTGTTGATGTCGAGCACGCAATCCACATCACCACCTATGCTTCCGTTCTGCAGATCCAGCAAACCTTTCAGTTGTGCCGGTGTAAGTGGCTTTCCTGCCGGCGCCACCTGCACATATCCCAATACTCTTTTAGACACCACTCTTTTATCAATATGTCCCTGCACCACATTTTCTATTTCCACATCGGCATCAAAGTATACGCCACCACATTTAACCGGCTCATTGCGCTGTGTAGCCCCGTTGGTATACATCTGCCCTTTCACTCCATTCACATAATCTGCATTGGGTGCTATAATATTTTCTGATGTATATTCTGTTACAGACGGCGCATCTTTTATGTTTCGCACATTGAACAATCCCCTGATGATTCCGGGATGAAATTCATACGGGGCTTCTATGTTTTCAAAGTCGGCCGTTGTTAATTGAGCAAAAGGATCTTTCCCTTTTTTCAGGTAGCTGTAAGAAAAATCGAACAGCCCGTCGCTTTCCGCTTTCCATCCGCTGTCGGTACGAAACACATAGCCGGAACCGGTGCGGAAAACCGTAATGGTTCTTACCACGCGGATGCCCCAGGGGTAAATAATGCTTTTTACCTGGATCACCTCATGCCCTGTTCGCCCCAGCATTACATCAAACCGGGCCTGGCTGGTTTGCGCCATGGCAGCGCCGGGGCTTAACCAGTTGCTGAACATACTGGCGCCATAACCGGTAATGTCTATACGCGATACCGGCACACCCCGCGACTCTTTTAACAACGATGACAAGCTGAGTGGTCCAAAGAGAAATTCATTGTTAAAAATTTCCGTAACGCGATGTCCCAAATTGCTGGCGTAAGATGCCATCCCAAACCAGTTGAGCAGGTTATTGGCCTGCACCGTATAGCCGGGGAACATGTCGCTGTCGTATTCCGTGGGGTTTGCAGGATTGGGTTTGCCAAATCTTCCGGCCTGCAGGCTTATCTGAATGCCGCCTTCAAGCTTATAGGTATTGTCTTCTTTATTTTTCCTGAACTTCGGACGTATATTTTCAACAGCCGGCTTCTGCGGTTCTACAAAATGTTTTGAAATATAGCTGATGGCTTTCATTCCAAATGGCAGCGTAAAAGTGGCAAGTGTGTAATTGCCGGGTTGCGACTTAAAATCTTCAATCAGCCCGTTGGTAACCGCTATAGGCACCAGCGGCACCGGAACCTGGTTGTTGTTCCACATACGGGCGGGGCCACCGTCATCGGCATAGTACAAAAACCCGGCTTCGGGATCCATCAGTAGTTTGGGGGAACTGGGATCGAGGGGATTGTCCCGATCGGGTGGCGTTAAATTTATTTCTGGCTCCCATGCCATCAGTGGCAATGCAAAGGCACGCACCCTGTTTGCCGGCAGTTTTACCTGCATGCCTTCCACCAAAAATGGAAATGCATTATTCCAGGCACTTGTATTATAATTTACATTTTGTACCTCACCATCTTCACCCCTAACACTGCCGGTTCTTATAAGCTGCCATGCCATGCCAAAACTTACACCCAGTTGGTTGGCATTGCTGCTCACATCTAAAAGCGAAAAGAATTCCCGTTGCAACTGTAATCCACTGTCCCATACGTCTTCCACATCTTTCTTCATTTTAAACAGCTCTTCCGGTTTGTAAACAGCGCCGTCAGCATTTTTAAATCCTGCCAGCAAATCAACGGCCATTGAAGGTTCTTCTTTCAAAATAACGCCGGGAAATCTTTCGGCAACAATTTCCGGCGCAAAACTTTCATTGGTGAGCCTTACCGCGGTAGCGATGCTGCCAAATAAAGGCTTATTAAGGGAGGCAGCCCTTGTACGCGATGGCCTACGGGAAAGGGCAACCGCCCTTTGCGCACCTGACCTTTTCGTTGCAGCTTTTTTTGTGGTCTTTTTTTCAGGTAAGGTCAGCATATCGGGAAGGGTGCTTCCGCCAAAATAAAAGTTAACATTTACATCATCCGTTTTGCCTTCCGCTTCTATAAAACCCACCACGCAAATCAGCAGGCTGTTTATACCGTTTGCACCGGCAATACGACCATACCTTTCGGATGAAACACCCCGCCGCCATAGCCCCAGGTTGGCCACATAGGGATCGGGCAGCGTGGGCAAATAACTGTATAACGAAAAGATGAGCAAGCAATTTCCACGTATTACATTTTCCATTGCATCATCGCATTCGCCGAAAAGGATAAACGATTTTACCGCTGAAACGGTGAACAATGCGTTTTCCAGCGCAATGGAGAAAAGATTTAATTCCTGCCCGGAAGCAGTGGTACCCCGAATACTTCCGTCATTCGCGGAAGCAGCCTGGTCGGCCTGCATATCTTCTTCCATCAGCATTATTCTTCGGCCGGTTTTTCCCGCGCTGAGCAACATATTACAGGAAGACGACTGAACGGGAAACGGCTCCCCGTTTACCTTTACCGGCCGATCAGCATAAACAGTAGCGGCACATCCTGTAACCAGCAGTTCCTGTGCGGTTTTACTGTTGATAATAAAAATCAAAGGCGCCTTTTTTAGCAATACCATATCGGCTGTGGTACCATGCGGGTTTTGTGCATCATTCCATAATTCCAGGTGATGTGAAGCGCCAAGGGCATCACTCTCCATACTGGTGATAACGATTTCCCCCGGCTTACCTGAAATGAAGAATTGCTTCAATCTTATATCTTCATTTCGCAGCCCGTTCCACATCATACGCCATCCCTCCCCGCATTGCAATAACACAGCCCCGTTGCCCACCGCCTGCACAGGATTGCTAACATTCAATATGGCCGCATCAAAAGCCCAATATGTTTTATTAACAGGAACTTTACCGTAAAGATTGGTCCAGAGGCTTTTATATTTTGCTACCTCAAATTCAGTTACATCGGTTTCCCATGGAATCAACACCTGGTTATTGTTATAAGCCGGGGATATATTGGGTGCTGGTGTAAAACTGAAAGCAAAAGGCTGCCCATACATTTCACATGTTGCCTGGCCAATTTGGGTGACACTGCACTTATTATTCTGCCACGAAAACTCCCATATTTCCGGTAACTGGTAAGTGGCTTCTCCTGCATCTGCTCCGTAAGGTGAGGTTTCGGCCGCACCTTCATCTGCATACTGCGCCAGTTTAAGCGACACCTGTATGTTAACAGCAGGATCTAATGTTATCTGGTTGCTTTGTACAGTAGGCGCAAGGCTTAACTTTATGCTTCCTCCCTTTACTGCCACACCAATGAACCGGTCTGCAGGCGCTGCCGCAGCAAGGAATTTCACGTTTATCCAGCAACTGCCCGCCACTATTGTATAGGTTGTAGCAAGTTCTGCCGGCAGCCCCCCGGGAAACAGCACGCTTCCCCGCCGGAAAGCCGCCTTAAATAACAATACCGGCTGTGCACCTAAATACAGTGTAATTAATTTTTCATAGCGGTAAACATCTATCCATATTTCCCGCCCCTCATTGTTTAAAAAGGGTCCAAAAGTTTCGACAGGCCGGGCTCCAACCGCCCAGTCGGGCATGCTGCCCGCTACTGCGGCATTCAACACGGGCACACTGCGCACAAAAACCTGTTCCCCGGTTGCTTTTTCCGGCCCGGGTGTTCTGTGCAGCACTCCTGTAGAAATATCGGCAATATTGCTGAGCACAGAAAGGCTGATATTGTCGCGGCTGTACAAACTGGAATTAGCAAAAAGGTGTTCACTTCCCGTATCCTCAATCTTTTGGTCAAGCAGTGAAGCCGCTACCTTTTCCCTTGCCTCCTGCAACTGTTTTTCCTGACCTTCCTGCTGTACAGTGAGATGCCCGGTTATGCTTTCAAGCATAGCTGATAATTGCGCCTGCGTCATTAAAAATGATTTAATCAATGAAAAATGCGCTCAAACAAGCGGGGATCGCATGTGCAAAACCCTGCAGATTCGTCTTTACTGAAATTTTAACGGAAGTTGAATTTTAAAAAAGGAACGGAGAAGGCGGAACATAGGATCTTACTCAGGGAGGAACAGTAATATTAAAAAATAGAAATGAGTAATCAAAACAATGTTGGTAATTTATTATCTGGTTAACATACGAACCAATGCTATTTCATTGCATGCTGCCTTCTGTGGGGATTATTTTGCGATAAGGATGAGTCGTTTAAGCTGGGCATGCAAAAGAAGCATAAAAAATGGCGCCGCCACCGCTCCTGTTTTCAAACCACAGTTTGCCTTCATGCGCATCCATAATTTGCATGCATATGGCCAAGCCCAGTCCGTAAGAAGGTTCGCCGGAAGTACCCGCTCTTTTAGAATCATCTGTCATTTTGAATATTTTTTCTTTCAGGTTTTCCGGGATACCAATACCCCTGTCCTTTACCGCTACGGTTACACCGTTGTTTTTTAGCGTGAAATCTATATCAATATCACTGTTTTCGGGTCCAAATTTTAAAGCATTCCCAATGAGGTTACTGAAAACGCGCCATAGCTTTTCCCTGTCTGCGTGTACGGTACACGGAACCGTATGTAATTTTATGACTTGCTTTTTTTCGGCTGCCTTGGATGCAAGCATATCCACGCAATAAGCAACCAGCACGGCCAAATCCACGGGCTTTTTATTGATATCGTTCCGCTGCTGACTGGCTTGCAAAAGTTCTTCGATCAGTTGAACTGCATGGTGACTGGCTTTGCTGATCATTTCCAGCATTTTCCGCCGGCCGGAGTGGTAATTATCATCTTTCAGTAAAAAATCACTCATGCCGGCTATACCTCCAACAGGGTTTCGAAGATCATGAGCCACCACTTTCATCATCCTGCTGTTTTCTGCATAGCTTTTTGAAAGCGCCGTAAATGTTTTTTGCAGATGGACATTCTTGTCAGACACCTGTTTATTCAGTTTAGCCAGCAGAGCGATATGCTTTTTAGACTGGCGATTGTTTCGCCAGATCAAAAGTGTTACAAGCATTGCCATAACCGCACCAATCGCTGTTATAATAAGATATATGGTTTTAAGTTCATCTTCTTTTTGAAGCGCATACAGTTCATACTCGTTTCTTAAATAGGTCAGCTCTTTATTAATATCAGGAGAGAGCAACCCTCTTTCTGCGGTTTGAACAGAGTCGCTGATTTTTGTGTAGCGGGTAAGATAGTTGTTTGCTTTGCGGAAATCATTGCTTCCTTCGGCTACCTGCGATTGCATCAGGTTCCATCTTCCCATTAATTCAGGATTGGGAAAACTATCCAATCCCTTTTTTAGGTCAAGCAATGCGGACGCTGCCTCCTGAAGCCGGTTTTGCCGGATATACAGGTCGGCCAGTTTGGCAAGCGACCAGGGAACATCCTCAGCAGCGCGACGGGGCAGACTATTGATGCGTATGCTCTCTTTAAGTAACCGCTCAGCAGCCGAATCATTCCCCGTTTCCATTAAATCTTTTGCAAAATTGCCATAAATAACCGCAGTGGCGGCGTCAATAAAAGCCGTATCAAGTATCTTTTGATTTTGAGCATTGTAGCGAAATGCTTTGTGTGCGTTATGGCGGATGTAGTTCAATGCACTATCGAAATAATACATGGCGCTGTCGTGCATATTCAGCCTGCTGTAACATAACCCTATATTGTCGAGATCTGCCTGCTGGTTGGCAAAAAGCGTGTGCTCTTTATTGGGATCACCGTCAAGGTCACAATCTGATCTTTGTATATAAGCTTCTTTAAAGAACCCGGCAGCCTCATGATAACGTTTTCGCTTAAATGCAATTTTGCCCAGGCTGGTTGTGGAATTGGTGCGCTGACATATATTGCCTGTTTTTAAAATGGCCTCCCGCGCCAGGAAGTAGAAACCAAACGCCTCATCGTAGCGTTTAAGCGCATGCAGGTCATCGGCTTTATACGATAAAGCCGTAGCATACCAATGCAGATACCCTTTTTCACCCTTGAGCTGCTTAACAAGCATTAGCATACTGTCTGAATAAATCAAAGACCTGGCATAATCTCTTTTTTCAGTATAATAGTAGCCTCGCTTGAGCCCGTATATTTCATATAATCGCTCGGTATAGGGAAGTTCGTTATATACTGAATCAATAGCACTGAAATAAAGGATGCTGTCTTCAATATATTTCTGGATTTTTCTGAAATCGAAATTTTCGAATGAGTTACGTTCTCCAATTGCTTTATCATCGCGGCAACGAATTGAAAAAAGCATGGCAGCCGTTAGCACAAACAGGATAGGAATCAATTTTTTTCCTTCACACTTCATGGTACTCATTTTTCAAGCCGCATTCAAGATGCCCGTCATATTTCCAAACGCTTATAATGCGCATAACGTATGCAACACCCCTTTATCATATACAGCAAAGAGGTTAAACCCTGACGGCCATACTAACATTGCTGCATTTATTTTTCCACCGGCTACGCTTATTTCAAATTCACTCTTATGCCATAGTAAAAGAAAATCCCTATGGCTCAAATCGGAGCAATGGCTGATTGGTTGAACATTTCTGCTAAAAATAATACATCTTCGCACTACAAGATTTTATAAAAAATGAAAGGACGCTGGATCTTACTCTTCCTGAATATATTTTATTCCGGTCTATTGTTTGGGCAGCAAACAGCCGGCATCATTAGCAAAGACGATCTTTCATTCCTGGAAAATATTACAAAAGCAGTAATGGATAGCTCGCGTATTTATCCTCACCAAAGTATTCCGTCATTTGGGTCCAATGAAACCGGTGGCACACTGATCAGACCCGGCGGAAGGGATACTTATCCCGCTTTCTGGATAAGAGATTATGCCATGTCGCTTGAAACGGGCTTTGTGAAAAAAGAAGAACAAAAACACATGCTGCTGTTAACCGCTTCAACACAATGCGATCAAGCCTGGATCACCAAAGGAGGGAGCATGATACCATTGGGGGCCATCGCCGATCATATCCGCATTGATAACAGCCTGCCGATTTATTTTCCGGGAACCTACGATGTGGAAGAACAAGGTGTGAAGGCGTTTGGTATGGTCCCGCCCTATTGCGACCAGTTCTTTTTTATACGGATGGCGAACCATTATATTAAAGCAACAGCCGATAAGAAAACACTGTTAAAAGAAATAAATGGAATACGGCTGATTGACCGGCTTGAAATGGCCTTTGCAGTACCTCCTTCGCGAAAAGACAATCATATCGTGTGTACCAATGAGGCTTTCAGGGGTGTTGATTTTGGTTTCCGGGATGTAATTGAAATTACAGGCGATCTGTGTTATCCGTCTATATTAAAATATGTTGCCGCAAAGGATCTCTCCAGCATCTTTACTTTTTCAGGAAATAAAACCAAAGCAGACCACTATGAACAAATTGCCCAATCCATAAAAAAAGTGCTGCCTGTAATTTTCTTAAATAAAGACGGGATGTTGCTGGCTTCAACCGCAAAAAGCAACCAGCCGGACGTGTGGGCTACGTCTTTGGCTATTTATTTAGATATTCTTGAAGGAGAAGATGCCTTAAAAGCATGCCGGCATCTTGCCAATGCATATAAAAGCGGCACACTGGCCTATAAAGGCAATATTCGTCATATCATAACCACAGAGGATTACAATACCGAAACCGCCTGGCAAAAATCTTTGGTTCCCAAAAACCAATACCAGAATGGCGCCTATTGGGGAACGCCCACTGGCTGGGTAGCCTTTTCCCTCGCCAAAGTAAACAGCGCTTATGCCCAACAGTTAATAAAGGAATATATTACCCATTTAAGAGAAACGGATTACCGCAAGGGCGCTTCTTTTGGAGGTCCTTTTGAATGCATTACAACAACTTCCCGTACCCAGGGACCGGTTTATCTTACTACAGTGGCGTGCCCATATATTGTTTTGAAAGGTATGGAAAAGTGAAGATGATTTTTTCATTCTTTTCTTTTTGTCTTGATACAAAAAGATCAAGAAAAAACGAACGCCTCCGGCCGTTTTTCCGACCACCGCCTCCCCCTGTACCACAATCATTTCGCTTCTTAGTCCATTTAATAAACCGCGATGCAAGAATTGATAAAGAATGCCGATCATGATATGAAGCGGAGCCGCAAATAACACGGCATTATTGCCCTGGTACCTGTCCCCACGTACCAGTTCCTTTCCATTCTTAAATTATATCCAGCATATTATTCAAAAACCCAAAATCATCAATACCCGTTTCGTAATATTTCGCTGATGAATAGTAGTATTTAGCAGGATCATCCGTTAATTGCCAGTGTTCTGCCAATGAATTATCGTGTAAATATTGCAGTTTTTGCATAGCGGTTTTCTTCTGTGTAAGCTCAAACGCTAACGGACCACGCTGCCGGAACTCGTAATTTTTTTTCTTACTGACAACGTGGAAAGAGAGCCTGTAATAATTTCTTTTGTTACATCACCGGCTAATAGTTTATGCCAATTATTAATGGTAGCTGTCCGGAAATATATCTTTCCTGGTTCCATGCAGGACTGCGGTGTTCTTCAAAATAATGCATCGGCGAATGTATTAAATTTCAGATTATGAATTTACTGAAACCCTGGTTCGGCCGGCACGTACCAGTTGTTTTCCACACCTATAACTTATAATACTGCTCCCACCCTTTGCGCGGAGGCGTACCCGTTAGCATGGCGTCGGCAAAACGGTTGTTGGTAATGCGCTTTGTTTCCCGGTCAAATAGTATTTGCGTATTGAGCCGCTGCGCCATTACGCCCAATGAAAATACCTGGCTGAGCGGCCCGGCAATTTCAAACGGAGAACGTGTTTTTTCTGACCCACTGCATGCCAGCAAAAAGTTCGCAAAATGGTTTGAGGTACTTTTGGGCACTTCCGGTAGTTGGGAGACCATTGCCTTTGCTTTCTCTTCCGGAATAATGGATAAAGTGCTGCCATGTGAACCGCCTTTAAAGGTCAGTTCCTTACTGTATATAATTTTGCCGGGATTAAGTTTGGCCGGTTGAATTTTTCCATTGCTTGCAGGAGGAATATTGGGATCCAGCTCCGATATGCCATATCCTTCGGGCACAGCAGGAACATTATTCACACCATCGTACCAGGTAATGTCTACTGCCGGCATGTTCCTGCGTTTTGGAAATTTAAACAGGAGCGTTGTAGACATCGGATAAAAATAATCGTTGTGTCCTTCGGCTTTGAGCGCGCTGATTTCGTTTGGCAAACCGAGTTCTAAAAACTGGTGCGCTGTATCCAAAATATGTGCTCCCCAATCGCCCAGGGCGCCCATACCAAAATCGTACCAGCAGCGCCATTGCCCGAGATGATAATCTTTATTGTAATCGTGGTGTTGTGCAGCAGCCAGCCAATTGTTCCAGTCCAGCGTAGCGGGAACAGGCTCCGCTGCCGGAAATTTTTGAATGTGCGGGTCCCATCCATGCCAGCGTCGTGCAGCATTCATATGTGCCGTAATTGCGGTAACATCTTTTATAATGCCGGCATCTTTCCATGCTTTAAACTGAAAATAATTGGCTTCCGAATGGCCCTGGTTGCCCATTTGCGTTACCACTTTATTGTATTTTTTTGCAGCCGCCATCATCAGTTCTATCTCATAAAAAGTACGGGCCATGGGCTTTTCAACATACACATGTTTGCCCAGCCCCATAGCCATCATGGTGATGGGGAAATGGGAGAAGTCGGGCACGCCGACAGAAACCGCTTCTATTTCATTGCCTGCCTTATCGAACATTTCGCGGAAATCCTGAAACCTTTTTGCTGCCGGAAATTTATCAATATTCTTTTGCGTGTGCGGCGCGCCCATATCTATGTCGCAAAGCGCTACAATATTAGCCAGATCAGTGCCATGCAGGGCATTAAGGATCTCGCCGCCCCGGTTACCAATACCAATACAGGCAAGATTCACTTTTTTATTGGCGCCAATGATCCGGTTATAACTTTTTGCTGTAGCACTAAAGTTTCCAACAGCAATGCCGGCGGAAGCCAATGCAGCCGACTTAATAAATTTTCTGCGTGATGACATTTTTATTTGTAGTTTATAATTTATCGTTTGTAGTTGCAACGGGGTAAATGATTCTCAATATACAAAGCATCCGTTTAAATTCCTTAAGAAATCAGGGCAGGCGATTGACGGGGCAAACTCCAATGAACGATATTCCATAATCTGAAAAATCTTTGGAGGTTTATTTTTAATTCAGATCCGAATACCCGGAGTTGCATACCCGGTTCCCGTTCGTGAAACAAGAACCGGGGCGCAGGACGGAACTCCGTTGTTATGGCGTAAACACAAACCATTGCTGGCTTTTGGCAGGTATGGTTACCCGTAAGTTCAGCTTAGTACCGTTCAACGTTATTTTTTTTGCCACTCCATCGTTTTCACTCATTATAGCCCGGTTTTTTAATCCGGTATAATACAGGTCCAACTCAATTTCCCTGGTAATGGATTCATTCAGCGGGTTGTAAACCATCAATAAGCCTTTTTCTTTGCCATGCGGATCGGCATGCAGTATGGCGTCATAGTCCCTGCCATCTGGCCTGCGCAGGTGAATAATATCAGCATCTAATATTCTTCTGTGCTTTTTGTAAAAATCAACCCATTTTTTTACCAGTGCTTTTGTTTGAGGCGCATCGTATAATTGCGGACCGCGGTAACAGGCCTGCACACCCGCTCCAAACAAATTGGCCAGCCGTTGTTCATAATGCGGCAGGTGTTCCTTGAGCGGTTCTATAGTAGCCGCAGCGCCACCACCGTGGTATTGCACCAGTGGCACAAACATCCAGCCCATGGAAGGCGCCTTTTCCCAGGCGCCATCGTATATATTCTGGCGTTCAATAATTTCCTGCAGTTCCCGTGGCAACGACCAGTTGGTTTCGCGGTAACCCATCGCTATTTTAGTGCTGCCGTTTAAGAAGTACCAGTCGGGTACGTTCAGGTATATGCCTTTACTCCGGCACCACTGGTAAAATTGCTGAATTTCCCGGAACTGTTTCCAGCGCGAATCTTCCAGCCCCCTGTGCCCGGGATGATCAGCAGACGCGCAAACATCACCGGGATAGGAACCATCATGTTCCAGCAGGTCCTGCCCCGTGGTTTCATAAAAATGGTATAGCTTTTTAAAATATTCCTGCCCCCATTTGCTTTCTAAGCAGGGCGAACTTCCAAAAGCAGGCTTCATGCCTTCCGGCATTACCACATCATTTGCTGCGTTGACGGAACGGCTGGCCAGCAGGGAATAGCCACCAAGCGCCACACCCCTGGATTTTGCATACTCCTTCAGTGCTTTCATGCGCTGCAGGTTGTGCTGCGCCGTATCTTCGATATTGAAACCGCTGCCAAAAGTCATGATCACCATTTCAAAGCCTACTTCCGCACACTGATCAATTGCTTTTTTAACAGGCTCGTCTGCTGCGCTGCTTACGTGCATGATGATGGGATTTTCGGTTACCCACGGTGCGATGGTACGGTACAGCTTTCTTTCGCTCAGCCCTCTTCGTTCCCGGTCGTAGCTGTCGTACACTAATTCCCACAGCCGCATGCTTTCAAAAGATGTACCGGGCGCAAGTTCCTGCCCCATGCCGGTTTTGGGCATACATACCAGCAGCGACGGTGTTTGCAATGCATAGTTTACCTGCGTGGTATAGGAAGGATCGGTTTGCCATTCTACACAGGCGTTTTGCGCCGCATTGGGCGACATGGAGCCGAAGGCAAAATCGCTTTCTGTAAATATGGGGGGCAGCTCCCACCGCTGCTTGTGCTCCACAGCGCTTTCTGCCTCTGTAACTGCCAGGTGTTCGCTTTTAATGTTATTTACTATAATTTCCCGCCTGCTGTTGTTTTCCACGCTTACCCATTTGCTCAGCAGGGGCAATCCATCATACAACTCATAGTGCACTTTTACCGTTAATCCCTGCAAGAAATCAAAATCCGCATGCGTTTCGCCGGGTGCACCCAGCAGCAATACCTGCTCTATTTTGCTACGCCCTGTTACACCGGCTTCGCCACGCACCGCTTTACCGCCACGGGGGTCGGTCTTACCTACACGCATATGCGTAGGAAAGCTGTTAAGCGGAAGTTCAGCAAGTGTTGTATAATTTTTGCCATCGGCAGATACGCTGCATATCATTTTACCCGTAGCCAGCAGTGTCTTCAAAAAATATGATTTACCGGGATCAAAGCCTTCGAAGCTTTGACTTTTGCCATCATGAAATATTCCAAACTTTTTGTCGCGGGGCGAAAGATAGAATTTGGATGATTGCTCATCTTCAAACTGCAACGCTATGCCGGGGCCATATCCGCTGCTTTGGTCCGTACCGGTATTCAGTTTACAGATGATCACTTTGGTACCGGCAGGCAAAGCCCGTTCGCCAAATACAACAGCATTTGCCGGAGCCATCATTTCACCCGCCTTGCCTTCGTTATTAAATGCATTTGCAGCCGCATTAACGGTAGCGATATTCCATTCAGGCGACAGTGTAACAAAATCATCTTTCAGTAAAACCACTCTTTGCGCGTCTCCGGCAGTAAGGTTTTGGAAATGGTGAATGATGGTTTCATCGGCTTTGTAGATAAATGCAACTTCTATCCCTTTGGGCGGCCAGGGCAATTGCTGCGATGACCATTCTGTACGCCGGTTCCATTCAAAACGCGCTTTGATGGGTGAAGTAGTATAAGATACCAGTTTTAAACTGTACGGATCGGCTTTCATTTCGGGTATCCATTCGGGTAAGAGGTAGTTGCCAATGGGCTGTCCCGTTAACCCACCGGCTTTTATTTCATGTCCGTTTATCCAGAGCACGGCTTCCGGCGATACCGCCCGAACCAGTGCTTCATTGGTAACTAAGTTATCCAATCCTATGGTTGCGCCATTGGGGGAAAGAGTGAAAGTTCTTGATATTAAACCGTTGCTGAGCGCCATATGACCTTCGTGCGTTTTGTATACTGCGGATTGCTGTGTACTGCCGGTTACCAGCCAGTCGGTTTTGCTGCGAAGCTGTGCTTTGTCGTAAAGCGGAATCGCGTCAACATTCAGAGACTGACCAATACCCGTAGCGCTACTGCATTGAAATGCCACAAAAAATAAAAGCGGCGATTTAAAAATATTTCTTTTCACGCTATACTTATTTTAGTTACAAGATTACCAGATTTTATAATAAAAAAGGGAAGGTAAACGCAAATGCGATTTTTTGATTCAAATTATTTTATGTCAATTTTTTGGTGACTTACGTAACATTTTGTTTGTGCAGTTGTTGGTTACTTTTTTTGCGGAAAAAAAGTAACCCCGCATGAATGACTTCAGTCGGGCTGGCGTTCCGGTACGGACGGGGACGGGCAGGGAATACCCCCCGTTTTCCGGTTGGTTCCCTGATGTGGCCATTGTGCTACCGTATATTATTCAACTTCAGTCCACTGCTCCTTTTTCATTTCTGAACACACAATACTGTCGCAGGCATTGTTTAAGATAGAACAAAACATACAACGGATTAATAGGCTATTTATTAACTGGTGGCTCTTGCAAAAATGCAATGTATTTTTCCAGGTATTCTTTAGGCGGCGTATGCCATTCCGCGGTTCTGCTTACTTTGGTGCGTGCACAGTGATAAGCGAACTCATACAATATGTTCACGATTTTGGGATTGGGAACCAAAGCGCCATTGTCTCCTGTAACAAATGCACCCCTGCTCCCGGTTTTAACCGCTCTTGCTATTTCAAGCATGGCATAGTATACAGGAAGACGCGCAGATTTAACCCTCACCAGATACTCCGGTCTGTTTTTCACCTTCTGCTCTGCCCTGTCGAAAATTTGATTGTATTCCGCAATTAAATTTTCCGATAAAAAGCTTTCTTTTTCCTGCACAGGCGAGCCAAATATAGACATCTTCACGCCTTTACCGGATTGATTGTTATCATGCAGCAGCTTTATATATTGCTTTATATACGGAGCGGCTGGTCCGTAATAGGCATCAATAAATTCATTTTTCTCTTTCTCAATATCAATATCGGGGTTCCATAGCATTTTAGCGATCATATAAGCTCTTAACGGAGCAAAATCGCCACCCGACTGGATATTGCCCTGTTCAAACAATGCAGATACATTATTGTTCCTGAGAAACTGAACGTTCGGCTGCAATACACGCAAATTGGGAAACGGAGCGAACAGGTGTGAAAAACGAATTACATAATCCCACACCAGTATATTATCCGTAAGTTTTCCCCAACCTGCCAGATCCTCACTAAAGGCCTTGTCGCCAATTGTCATCGGATCGTTGCGGGAGCTTTCAATACTACACAGCATGATGTTTACATTCTTGCGGGGTATAATGTCTTTAGGCGGAGTACGTGAGTACTGGTAAGCCAGCGTTGAAATAATTTTATCGGGAAAGCGCTCTGCCACCTTATTCACAAAAGCGATAATTGAACCTGAACCTAATGCAGGGTATTTTTCTCCGCCATGCGTAGAAAGTAGTTTTTCCTCCGGTGCAAAGGCAGCATACTTTTTATCCAACGCGGCACAGTTATCGCAACGGCAATAATTCACGTTGTCGTTTTGGCTTACCGACCAGTACAGTGCTTCCGGCTTTTTGTCAATTGCTTTTTGCAGGTTTTTACATACGATCTCCAGCACATCCGGATTGGTTAAACACAACTGTGCTTCGGGCTGGTAACTGGAACCATCCCACGAGGGGATGATACCCGCATGCCTTTTGCCATCGTAGAAGCTGAAATATTCCGGGTGTGCGTCGCCGTATTCTTTGGGATCGAGCAAGCTGTGAAACGTATGTACCCAATATCCCCACTGCGTTTTATCGCCGCCTCTGCCTTCAAAGGAATGCAGTTTATGCCAGTTCATAAACTCCGGATCGTACACATCGTTATAATAGGTTTCCCTGAAGGTGAAAGCCGGCAACTGCATATCATTTACCGGAGCAAGTTTTATCGTTTTCCGGGTGGGTACCAGCGTAAAATCTGATGTATATTTTCGGCAGCCCAGGTATTTTTCCAGGAAGGTATACACACTGTATATCACTCCTTTTTTATCGCCTCCTGTTAAGATTAATTTATTGTTGTCGGTTTTAATTAATAAGCCGTCTTGCTTTAACTTAGTATAATCTATTTCATTTTGTTCCGGCCTGTTTACATGGCCAATCAAAATTTCGGAAGCTGTGCTTTTTACATTATCAGCAACTACCGGTAAACTCACGCCCGTGATCCTGAACAAATAATCCTGCAGCACTTTGGCCGCCTGGATCTCTGTCAGGGTAGCTTTTTCAGGCATCACGATATTGTAGGCAGATTTGCCTTTTTTTATCAGGGTAATTTTTTGGGCAGCCAGTGTATTGCACAACAGCAATAAAAAGACAAATTGAAATAGCTGTTTCATATTTAGTGTAACTTATAACCTCTGAAATAGATTTGAGCACAACAACCCAAGTTATAGCTTTCTTTCCATTCCCACATTACGGCATCACTTCCGCGGTTCATTTCTCATTCCAGGTATATATTATCACATCCCCCGGATCAACCGCTAACGTATTGGTATAAAAGTTGGCAGGGATCATCGTTCCGTCTTTTAATACTCTTTTTACCTTATCACCGGCAACAACCGTCAGCTTCATCGGATTTTGAAAATCACGATTAACGATAACCAGGAACCGGCGGCTGTTCTTTTGCAGCTCCGACACCACCGCTCCGCCATCGCCCGTTTCCAGCACTGTAAAGGGAGCCGGAAGTTTATCCACCCTTCTTGTTCCGGGAGGGATATGCATACCGGTATGTGCTACCGAAACCAGCCTGGCATTAAGGAATACACCGGCAAGGTTCTGTATTTCACTGTTGATCTGTTTTATACGGTCATATACCTCGGTGCGTTTACCATCAAGCCCAATGGGCGCATGATGGAAGTCCCAATTGGAATTGATACCGGGCGTCCAGTAGGTAAAATACTGCAATGCCTGCGCTCCATAGGCCAGGTTGCTGTACATCTGCAGCCTGATCTCTCCTGCTGTGGGCACGGGATAGGGACCGTGTGGAACCGAAAGTGCAAATGCCCAGAAAGGCAACCCGCTTTTCTTAGAAGCCGCAGCGATAATTTCAAGGTTTTTATACCACTCCGGCCGAAATATTTTTACAGCATTTTTTTCAATTACAGGGTAATGATCAAATGAAATAAAAGGCGCAGGCACCTCTTTCAAAAATACATCCACATGTTCTGCATATACGTCTTTGCCTGGCTGCAATTCATAGTCTTCAGCAAACAACTGGGACGGGGAGGCATAGTTGGGGAAGAGATTGATATAACAGGGATGCTGTTTATCTACCGCCTGTATCCTTTTCATCCATACCGCCAGTTCCGGAAAATCCACAGCATTGGGTTCGTCTCTGAGATGGTAACCGAAAAGCGCGGGGTGCTTCATCAGCCGCTTCACCGTTTTCTCAGGTTCTGATTTTAGTTCAGGGCAAGATGGCATCAGCTTCACGCCTGTTTGCTTTGCAATATCCAGCGCTTTTTCTACGGCCTCCACACCGGAGTACGATGAAAAGTTGATATTGATGCCTGATGCTTTCAGCTCCCGGAAGCGCTCAATGGTCGTTTCACCCTCAGGAACGCCCACCCAGGCTAAAACGGGGATTTCACCATCTGCTTTCAGCTTTTCCTGAGCAAAAGCTCCAATACCGGATGTTGCGGCTAATACTACCGCTAATAAATTTTTATATATTGCGTTCATCGGAATAGTTTAGGATGGAAACTTATTGATCCAGAAAGCTACTATTATTTAGCGGGCTTCGCTAAGAAATCTTTTAAAAACTTCAACTTCAAAACAATGCTGGCTGAAAGCGGCAAATGATCCGAATAATGTACCTGTGAAACTGCAACTTTCTTTACCCTTTTTAGTGCCGCACGGCTGATCAGTATATAATCAATTTTTTTGACCGGCACATCATCCGGAAAAGTAGGAATGCCGGATATGTCTGTTGTTTGCAGGTGTTGCTGCAGCAATCGAATTTCCTCTGTATCAGGTGTTGCGTTTAAATCGCCGGTAAAAATTACAGGCAGATTATTTTCCGAAAGATAGTTAAGTGTTTCATTCACCTGGGAAGCTCTTGTTGCTTTATCAAAGGCGGAATAGTGCGCTGTGGCAAAAAGTATTTTCTTTTTGGGCTTTATTTGTACAGTAGCGAAAAGCATGGAAACAGACTCGCTATTGGGGCCTCTTTTTAAAAGCTTCAGTATTTTCGGCTCCGCTTTTTTTATCGGGAATTTAGAAAGTATTCCTAAGCCGTAGGCTCCGCCCTGGTAGGGAAAGTGTCTTACAAAAGCATAATGCATACCGGTGATCTCCCCCAGCCTTCTCATCTGGTCAACCTTTCCCGAACGTTCGCAAGCGCTATCTACCTCCTGCAACCCAACAATATCAGGTTGCATCTTTTTTATAAAGTACCCTATCGAATCTAATGTACTGTTTTCATTCCTGTCGGCACCGTGGTGTATATTATAAGTCATGATCTGCAGCTTCTGCGATTGTACATCTAAAAATGACAAGCTGAATATTGATATGCAGAAGCCCCACTGTATTATGTTACTCATACTATCTATTTCATTTCTACAACAGCGCTAACCGGCAAATGATCTGAAAGCGTTACCTTATAAGTAGTTGCATCAATGCCGTCCCATTTGTCTTTGGGGTAACAAAAAATGTAATCAATGGTATTTCGCGGAGTGCTGGCTGGCACGGTTGGCTCCAGGTTGGAAACTATTTTCCAGGCACTCATTCCTTTGCTGATCTCTTTAGAATCAGGCCTTGCATTAAAATCACCCGCCACTATTACAGGGTTATTTTTCGCGACCAGCACTTTGTTCAGCTTCTTAACCTGTTCCTGGCGCTCGGTTGTATTTGTATAATCCAAATGCGTACATGCAAAAGTAAAATACGCTCCTTCGCGATATTCAACATCAGCAACCAAAACAGCCCTCTGCTCTTTTCCATTCTCTGTTTTAGGAAGATATATACGTTCTACTTTTGCCATCGGGTACTTTGATAATATAGCGATGCCGTAATAACCTCCGGCATAAGGAATAGTTTTAGCGTATGCAGCAATCAGTCCGGTACGAAAACCCAGTTCAGTGGCAAAATCCTTACCGTGTTGTTTGGGAGCACGGTCGCGATAAGTACGGCAGTCTACCTCCTGCAGTGCCACAATATCAGGATCTTGTTCCTTAATGAAAGCAGCTAATTCCTCAAGTGAAGCGAGCTCTCCAAAGCGTAAATTATAGGAGAGTACTTTTAGGCGATGGGGTGTTCCGGGTTTGCCTGAAGAGTCGGGCATGGCCAAAGCAGGGTAATAAGAAGTTATTAAGAGAAAGAAGAAAGTAAACTTTATATATTTCATAGATGACAATTTAGGCTTAAAAGAAAAACCTTCCGCTTTCAATATTTTTAGCTGATTGCAGAAGGTTCTCAAAAATACTGTTCAGGAACCTAATCTATTAATTCCCATCATTTGTTGCACCATTCTCCCAACCAGGGTTTTGTTCAAGTTGAGGATTCAGATTTATCGCGCCCACCGGAATAGGATAAAGATATTGCTTAGGACCCCATACTTTCTTTGAATCATTATTGGTGAACCAGGCAAGGTAATAACCGCTTCCATTTCCGGCAGGGTGCACCTGTATGATCTCCGCATTGGGGTTGGTACTAACCTTTACCTTGTACGGATTGGGATTATTAGAAAGTGCTGCGGCAGCGGCAAGCCCGGCATCATCAGTATAGTAGATCACATCATCACTGCCGTTATGATCAACATCCAACGGCTGGTTAACTCCAGGGATATACATACCCGTCCAGCTTTTTTCGAACAGTTCACCGGCTTTCCAGCGCCTGAGGTCATCAAAACGAAATCCCTCGAACAACAACTCAATAGCCCGTTCGCGGCGAATTTCCAAAATCACAGGATCATTGATATCCGGGAAATAGTTTTCTTTCATATAATTATCAACCACCGTGGGTTTTGAGGTAAGCCCCCCGGTGATACCGGCACGTTCCCTAAGGGCTCCTATAGTATTTGCCCAGTCCTGGTCGGTAAGCGTGCCCTGTTCTGCTTTTGCTTCGGCATAATTGAGCAGCACTTCACCAAATCTGATCAATTGTACAGCCTGGGTACTTTCGGTACGGCTATCTCCAACGGTTGCATCAACAGACAGTTTGATCGGCTGATAGCCTAACCTGGCATACCCGCTGAATACCGGCAAAGCGAGATTTCCTTCACGTATGTAGCCGGGGTACCGGAGCGAAGCATTCAACCGCGCATCCCTGTTTTGAAATTCTTCATAGAAATCTTCATACGCCCAGCCAGCACGATCTGTGTAAGGCGTCCCATCTTTTTGAAGATAAGTACAAACAAAAGGGCGGATCAGGTTCAAGCCTGTACCATAGGTTTCAGATGCCCACCGCCAGTTGGCATTGTGTTTTATACCCAGGTTGGCATCGGAAGCAATAGCCATTATTGTTTCCGAAACAGGAGGCACATCACTGGTGAACAACCGCCTGTAGCTGCTATTCAATGTTTTACCAGATTCCTGCATTACTTTATAAGCGGCGTCTTCCGCACGTTTCAACCATGTTTCAGCAGACGTTGTAAGATTCAGGTTATGGTATTTCCGGAATGTTCCTTCAAACAGGGCAACGCGTGATGCGAAAGCATAAGCGGCCCATTTGGTTACCAAAGAGCTTTGTGCCGCATCTGAAGTCCGCGTAATGTTTTCAGCAGCGAACATCAGATCTTCATATACCTTTTCCATTACCAGTTCACGTGAGTCGCGGGTGCCGTAAAGAATTTCCTCTTCACTGGGGTCCAATGGGTGATCTATCCATGGAACATCGCCAAAACGCCTTACCATTCCGTAATAAAACCAGGCGCGAAAAAACCGAGCAAGACCAGTGTAATTGTTCCTCACACTTTCGGCAATAGCAGTATTGGTGTTATTTACAATAAAATAATTAAAGTTGCGCAATGCAGACCACGACCACCCGGAGGAATTATTTTCGCTGTATGAATTGATCAATGTAAACCCACTAAGCGTATTGGTAGCTCCATAATCAACCAGTGCCTGTTCAACGGTGGCCTGCTCGGTAGCATCGGGCAATATATCATAAAACGATATTGAATAGGCTTTCAGGCCTTCCTCTGAACTAAAAATAGCACCCTTATCTGTAGAAGTTATGACCGGTTCGTCCATTTCACAACCGGCACACATAATAACTACTAATATTATATACCCTATATTTCGTTTCATTATATTTCAATTTTTAAATCTTAAAAAGTCAGCGAAACACCAAATGAATAGGTCTTTAAAACAGGATAGCTGTTTCCTGCGCCCTGATTATAACTACTGCTGAGATCTGAATCCGTATTACCGATCGCTGACGACACATCCATGAAATTTTTAGTCCATTTGTAAAGCGGAGACCAACTGGCGATATTTTCGCCGCTAAAATAGATTCGGGCATTCTTTAGCCCTGTTCGTGATATCCATGTTTCAGGAAGCGCATATCCTATCTGCAGATTCTTTAGCCTCAGAAAAGATACTTTTTGGAGATACCGGTCGTTGGGAACATGATTGCTAAATCCAAGCGCCCCATTGTATTGCGCATACCGTGGTAAATAAGCATCCCTGTTGTCTTCTGTCCAGTAGTTACCCAACTGCCATGCAGGCATTTGATTATATCCCCGGTTATACTGCCCCCAAAACGCGCTTTCTGTTGCAGGATACCAATTCTGTTTTCCAATACCATAGAAGAAAGCAGAAAAGAAAATTCCGTTCCAATCGGCATTTAAGGTAAAGCTGTACTGATAACGGGGCTCGGTGTTGCCGATAATGGTCATATCACCGGGATTGTCTACCGTTTGGGTTCCTTTGGTGATCATATTATCAGCGCTTTTGTCCAGGTTCCTGATCTTCAAATCACCGGCGCGCCACACAGCATCGGCAGAGGATTTAAAAATAGTATTGATGTAGTCGCCGGGAGCCGGATCTTCCTGGAACAATCCGTCTGTTCTAAAACCCCAAAGCTCTCCGATGGTCATCCCATCATAATAATCTGTAAATCTTTTATCTGGATTATAAAATTTATCAACTGTAGATACATAATCAAAAAGAGTAGCACGCAATTGATATTTAAATGGTTTACTGGAAACCATGAATTTATCGCGCCAGCTTAAGGTGATCTCAAATCCCTTTGTGGTCATGTCAGCAAAATTGCCCTTGGGAGATGTTGCACCAAAAATATCGGGCAATGTTGGTCCTGCCACATACATATCTGTGGTTTTCCGTACATAATAATCTCCGTTGAAATTGAGCTTACCCTGCAACATGCCAAAGTCCAGTCCAAAATCTGTAGTTGTGGCTCTCTCCCAGGTGAGCCCGGTTGGGATGGGTGCCGGTGCTCTAGTGCTTTTATTTAATGCCCCGTCAAGTACGAGGTTTGAGTTACCAATGCCCAATAATTCAAGAAATTGGTAAGGTGAAATATTACCGTTACCCAATGAGCCGTAAGAAACCCGAAGTTTGATATCCGAGAAAACATTCTTACTTACCTTCCAGAAAGGCTCTTCAGAAAGTCTCCATCCGCCGGAAACAGAAGGGAAGAAGCCCCACTGTTGTTCAACAGGGAAACGGGTTGAACCGTCATAGCGGCCATTAACCTCCAATAAATACCTGTCCATAAATCCATAATTCAAACGAAAGAAAGCACCTGCTGTTTTCCATCGGGAAGCACTTGCGCCTGGGGTAATTGAGGTGCCTGTTGCCAGTTGTACACTCTGTGCATTTTCCAGCAACAGTTGGTTACGCTGAATACTGTTGGCCTTATATGCAGATGTTTCATAGTTCCAGCCTCCCATCGCTTTTATATAATGCTTATACGCAAAAGTGTTTTCATATTCTGCGTATATATTGGATGCTGTATACAAAGTATGCCCCATCCATTCATAAATAATTCCGTTTAAGTCGCCCGCATACGACGGGGCGCTGGCATTGGCATTTTGATAATAAGGAACTTTCACCCGTTTCCAGAAGTAATCACGGTCATTATAGCGGAAAGTATAATCTCCGTTGATACGAAAAGTATTATTAAAAAAGTTCGTATTGAATCCTACTGTATTTCTAAATAAATTCTGCTTGTTGTTTTGATAATTATTTCCTTCGGCAAATGCAGCCAAGGTAGAGGCGCCGCCACGAGTATAGGTGTCGTCCGGATTATACATCGGCAAAGACGGAAAGGCAGATACTTCAATATAGCGTTGAATATTGGCGCTGCGACCCAATGCCGAATAGGGCATGTGATAATTATTATTGGCAAATTCCATATTATTCGACAGCTTCAGCCATTTGTAGGCTTTCAAAGATCCTTTTGCCCTGAGGTTATAAGAACGATACGTGTCGGGATCTAAATTATATATCCCGCCAAAATCATATAAGCGCCCTGACACAAAGAAATCAGATTTTTCGTTTCCACCCGAAACGCTCAGGTTATGATCGTGTGTAAAAGTGCGATCTTTAAAAAGCAGACCCATCCAGTCGGTATTATTATAATACTCGTAATCGCCATTGGGCAGCACTTCTGTCTTTGGCCCTTCACCCGATGCCTTCCAGGCTTTCATGCGCTCTAGCCAGTCATCGCTGTAAAACTGTGTATTGTTGTTGATAGAGGTGGGTACAGTTCCCTGGGTATTATAATAAGCCATCCTGAAATGTTCGAGCCAGGTTACCGCATCCGTAACAAACTCCGGTTTTTTTGCTAATGACTGAACAGAATAATTTCCGGTATAGTTCACGGTAGTTTTTCCCCTGGTTGGTCGCTTCGTTGTGATTAATACCACACCAAAGGATCCTCTTGCACCATACACGGCTGCCGAGGCCGCATCTTTCAACACACTCACACTTTCAATATCATTTGGATTCAGAAACGAAGGATCGCCTTCAACACCGTCAATGAGCACCAAAGCATTTCCGCCCTGACCTATAGATGTTCTGCCACGAACATTGAAGGAAGCCGACCTGGTAGGCTTCCCGTCTTCCAGGAAAAGATTCAGGTTGGGTACAGCTCCCTGCAAGGCCTGTGTGGTGTTGGACATTGACCGGTTTTCAAAAACCTCACTACCAACCGACTCTACTGCCCCTGTAAGGTTCACTTTCTTCTGGGTTCCATAACCTACCACCACTACCTCTTCCAATCCTGAACTTGCAATATTTAAAACAATATCATCAATCCGGCTCCTCCCGTTTACCTGTATCTCCACGTTTTGATATCCAATCATGCTTATTTCCAATGTGGCTTTAGGGTCTACAGCAATGGTAAAAGAGCCATCGGCTTCAGTAGTAACACCAATATTTTGATCTTTTACCTTTACAGACGCTCCTTCAAGCGGATTGCCATTTTCATCCCTTACTGTACCACGAAGCTCAATCTGCTGACGCAGGTTCATCTGACTGGGAGAAATCACCACCAGATAATTGCTCAATATCTTATAAGCCAGGGCGTTGCCCAATACCTTCTGCATGATCTCCGGTACGGTTGCCTCCGTTACATGGATATTAATTTTTCCAAGCTTTTTAATATCTTCCTGCAGGTAAAAAAAGCGGTAAGCGCTTGCTCTCTGGATACGGGCAAACACTTTTGCGGCCTCTACCTGATCAAGATTCAGGGAAAATTTCTCTTGTCCGTAACCATTGGCGGATGCATGGAGAAAAGGAAGAAGCAACAATAAAGCGGTTAGTTTCATAAATAAAAAGTACTTAAATAGGCAGCTACCTTTATAATATAGCCTGTACCTTGTTTTTTTCATAAATTTGAATTGAAAAGTTAATAAAGAGGATAAGCAGTCACTATAAACTTGCTTATTCTGCTGTTCAACACATTGGCTTTTCGGGGGAGAGCTGCAATCTCTTCCCCTTTTTACAAGATTATTATGGGGGGCTGTAACAAATCATAAGTAGGTTTTTGGATGTTTACAAAATAGATGTATATGGATTATTTAATAAAAATATCGTTGCCGCTCATCGTATAATTAAAGCCTACCATCATTTGTAATATATGCACGGCTTCATTAATATTCACATTGTCAAAATCACCGTTCATTAAAATGCTTTTCATCTTTTCATTTTTAAAATGGATATGCACATCGTACCATCTTTCCATTTTAAGGGCTACCGTTTCGAAAGGTTCATTGGTAAAAATCACTTTTTCCTTAATCCAGGCGGTTTCTTCGGGCATACCTATTTTTCTGATATCCGGCTGAACTGTTTTTACTTCGTAGCTGATCCCCGGAACCGCAGCATGCGATATATCCGGCTCCTTAAACATCCGGTTATTTTTCAACGAAATTTTTTCGCTCGGAAGCAGGATCACTTTTTTTTCTAATCCATCCTTCAGGCTTACCTCCACCTTACCTTCTACCACCGTTGTTTCTATATCCTCTTTTGTATCGTAGGCCTTTACATTAAAAACAGTGCCCAGCACTTTCACATCCATACGGCTGGTATTCACCAAAAAAGGATGAGCAGCATCTTTGGTCACTTTAAAAAAAGCCTCTCCGCTTAACCTCACTTCCCTGGTACCAATACCAAAGTTTTTATTGTACGACAGCCTGCTACCACTGTTCAGTCGAACCGTTGTGTTGTCGGGAAGCACCACTTCTTTTCTTTCGCCGTTGAGTGCTACTATAATAGAATCGCTTACCTGGTTCATAACGACATGCAGAGCTTTTTCGCCCTGCCCAAACCATCTTAGCCATACGGCAAGCACAAGGAGCGCCGCCACCGATGCCGCTACGAGTATGCGGACTAAAGAAAATGATATACCCCTTTTTCCCGGCTTCGAAATGGAATTGTACGCCATTTCTGACTGACCGTAAAGCCGGCCTGAAACTTTTTTCCATTTCTCATCAAGCAAATCCTTGTCTACTGCTGGCTCTTTTTGCCAGGCATCCTCCAACAGTGTCAGTTTATACGGTTCAACCATTTTGTCTTCCAGTAACTGGCTTAATTCAACCAGTTCCTCTGCTGTTGCCTCCCTGCTCAGCTTTTTTCCCAACAAAATAAAAATCCGGGCTTCGGCCATATTCAACGATTGTATGTTTAAAGGACACTATAAATGGGAATATCCCCTATTGCAGTTGAGTTTTTTTCAGGAGTTGATTTACAAGCCCGGTACATATATACAATCATTACAAAGACATATCCAGCAATTATAAACGCATATAAAATGATGTGGTTTTTAAAAATAATAACAATAACTTCATTGCGCCAATAGGCCCTAAACCATCGTAATGAATAATTTCATTTCACCGGCAGGTCCTAAACTAATCTGTAATGACTGGAAAAGAGATAATTGTACTACAGGAACAGATTGCGCTGTTCAATGATCAGGATGCTTTCAGACAATTGTTCAGGCATTATTATACAGGACTTTTACGGTTTGCGATATCTATAGTGAAAGTAAAAGAGGCAGCTGAAGAGATCGTGGAAGACTTGTTTGTAGCAGTCTGGAATAAGCGTTCCACCATTACCAATATCTCAAACCTTAGGGTATATCTTTACATTTCCGTAAAAAATCATTGCCTTAATTATATCAGAAAAAAAGGAGAAATACGGATCATTGATCTTGATCAGTTAGACACTGCTTACACCAGGCTGACACTTAACCCCGAAGATATAATGGTTGCTTCGGAACTGCTTCAGTTGATCAACAAGGCCATCCATGAGCTGCCTCCCAAATGCCGGATCGTATTTAAGCTTGTTAAAGAGGATGGACTTACGTACAAGGAAGTTGCCGAAGTGCTGGATATTTCTCCGCGAACTGTTGAAAATCACATTGCAGTGGCGGTTAGGAAGATCGCTGCATCACTTAATATTGACCTGTCATCTTATCGGAGCTATTCCTCCTTTTCTTCGCGTACCTGAATTACTGCTGCTGCAAACAAATAACTGCGCCTCACCTTCCAACCACCGGAAACTGGGATATCCTTAACCGGGTGGCGCCATATGGTATTAAAATAATTTCTTCTTCTTCCTTTTCGGCCTCCAGCCCGTAAGTGATACTATATGGAAGAGGCCCAGCCATTTCATTGTACAATTGCCAGGATGGGATGAGCCTGGCTTTGGTTTTTATGGAAACGGGCACACTGCCTGCATTCCAGGGAAAGTTTGAAATTGCTTTCTCTTTCTCAAACGTATAATATTCATCCAGCTTATTATCTGCTATATCATTTAGTCCGTAATTCCATGGCGTGGTGGGCCGCACTTCAACATAACTGTTTCCATAGGCTACCGGGTCTTTGTCATTTTTAACCTCCCTGGCTTCTTCACCAATTTTTAATGCATACACAATTGGCCCGCGTTCAATGGAAACCGAATTTTCATGCCAGGTGTTTTTAAAGATATGCATCGGCAATTCCAATTCAACCTTATCACCCGATTTCCATTCACGGTTAATTTTAATGACCTGGTTGCCGCCGGCTTCCTGCCAAATTTTACCATTAACCTTTACAACAGCTTTTTTGCACCATGCAGGTATACGCAGGTGAAAAGGAAAACTTACCTGTTTGCTTTTGCTATCCACCTGTAAAGTAAATTTTACAGATTCACCGAACGGATAGTCGGTTTCTTCATTGAATGATATGGCTGTTGCACCGGCAACAATGGCCTTTACCGAAGCCGGCGAATACACCAATGCGGCAAGGCCTTTATCGGGGGTGGCATACCACAGGTTTTGGGTGAATTTTGGCCAACCCTGGTGCATATTCGATGTACAGCAGGGATAGCCTGTAAGCAATCCATAACACACATCTGTTCCGCTATGATTAACATCAAAATTACGCGTATGCCTCGTTATCATTACCTGGTTTGCCTGCTGAAAATACTGCCTGCGCATAAAATCATCAGAAACCTGGGCAGGTAAAGCATTAAATGCTATTCTCTCCAGATGGTCTGCATACCTTACATCACCGGTAATTCCTAGTATTTTTTCAAGACTGAACATCATTTCAACGGCAGTACATAATTCTGAGCCCTGTGTTGGATTATTTCCATGTAACGCTTCGTCGCCGCCATAAAGTCCATGTGCCATGCCGTTGTATTTCCGGATATCTTCAAAACCCTTTTTAATTGCATCTATGTATTTTTGTTCAGGATGATGCTGGTAATAAATGATGGGCTCTTTTATTCCCTGGGCAAGATTTACGCAATGAATACTTCCCGGCTCAGAGAGCATATCCGTATGCAAAAATGCATTTGTATAATCAAAGGTCTGCGTGTGAAGCAGATCGGCCAATTCAAGCAGAAACTGGTCACCTGTTATATTGTAGAGCCAGTAAACAATCATTAAATTATCACCTCCCCGGTAACGTGCCCAAAATGTCCAGTGATCCAGCGGCTTTTGAGGAAGTTCTTTCAACTGATATTTAAAATAATTCGTCATGAGTGTAATCACTCTTTGATCGTGGGTTGCGCTATAATACTGCTTCAAAATTTTAAGCATTACCATTTTTGGCCACCAGTCACGGCTGTTATCTCTTTGAAGACCCGGCTCAGCACTATAATCTTTAGAAGGTCCAAAATATCCATCGGACTGCTGACTATTTATGGCCCATTCAATCCAGGGTTTTGTTTTTGCTATCAGCGCTTTATCATCCAAAATATAGGCAAGTGGCAAAAGTCCGTCTATCCAGTATGGGCCGCGTTCCCATTGATCTCCATCACCACCTAACCAGCCATTTCTCTGGTTCATCACCAGCGGATAAAGGGAATCCAAATTTCCTGTTGCACCCTTTTTTTGTCTCATCAGCATTTCCTTCAACCACCCCTTAGGTTGTATTGCTCCTAACGGAAGTTCTATATAAGCGTTTTGCCGGAGTGGTGCACGGCTACGGGTATAATCTCCGGCACTGTTTTTTTTGTTTGGCTGTGCACCGGCTTGAAGGATAAAACTTATAAAAAGGAATGGCAGTAAGATTTTTTTCATACGAAAATCGTTTACGAATGCATGGACAAAGAACCCAATAAATTACAAAAGCCCGAAGGCTCAAATCCGAAATCCGAAGGAATACACAATAAACAAAAAACTAAAAATCATAAATTCCCAGGTCCGAAATCCGAAGCCAAATGCAACGATAAACAATATAATTCGCCTCCGCCATCAGGACATTGCTTCGACCTTTTAGCAGTATTCAGATCAGTTTAAGATTTCGCAATGACGTTTAAGAACCAAAATCCGAAGAAGGCTGTCAATCGGCTATTAGCTATTAGCAGAAAAGGAGTATTCATCCTATCGTTAGTAGCTTACCTGATAGCTGATACCCCTCTCAATAATCTCCCAATGTTTCCGGCAGTTGGGCCAGCGCTTTTTGTAATTGTTCATCATTGGGTGCTATTCCATGCCATTCATGATGACCTTCCATAAAGTCTACACCTTTTCCCATAACCGTGTGCATCATTATGGCAATGGGTTTACCTTTTCCGGTAAGTGATTTTGCCTCGTTTATAGTACCAATCAACTCATCCAGATCATTGCCGTTGGTTCGGAGCGTGCTCCAGCCAAAGGCTTCAAACTTTTTACCTATGTCGCCTAAATCCATAACTTTTTGCGTGGGGCCGTCAATTTGCTGACCATTCCAATCAATGGTGGAAATCAGATTATCTACCTTATTATGAGCTGCAAACATAATGGCTTCCCAGTTTTGGCCTTCGTCTAATTCACCGTCGCCGTGCAGGGAAAAAACAAGTCTGTCGTCATTATTCAATTTTTTTGCCAGTGCCGCACCTATAGCTACGCTCATTCCCTGCCCCAGTGAGCCTGAAGCTACTCTTATACCAGGCAAATGTTCATGGGTGGCCGGGTGCCCCTGAAGTCTTGAATTTATTTTTCTAAAACTGGCCAACTCGCTAACCGGAAAATACCCCGACCTGGCAAGTGAAGCGTAAAACACAGGTGAAATATGCCCGTTTGAAAGAAAAAACAGGTCTTCCCCCTTACCATCCATATTAAATGAAGGGTCATGTTTCATAATATCAAAATAAAGTGCGGTAAAAAAGTCAGCACATCCCAATGATCCTCCCGGGTGGCCGCTCTGGCAGGCATGTACCATTCTTACTATATCTCTCCTGATCTGTGTGGCTATGTCTTTTAATTCTGGCATAATTTTTCGCTTTTAATATGGCGCCAAAGCTAAATAAACTGTTGGACATAAGCAGGCAGGATTACATTATTTAGGAAATATAGTTTTATTTCTCAATACTAACATTTTACTCCAACCGTTCTATACTGTCAGTACGTATCAATAGTATATTCTTCAATGCTTTCGTTTTTGGCATTGTATTTATGTAAATAAAATAATTATCATATTTTCGCACCTCAAAAGCGAACCGGATGGAAATCATTTTGCTGGCAACTATATTGGCTTTCGTTATTACATTTACTGCAATTCCTGTAATCATTAATGTATCTGAAATAAAGAAGCTGTACGATCTGCCGAATGCAAGAAAGATACATGCTATGCCGGTTCCCTCTCTTGGTGGACTGGGCATATTTGCAGGTTTTATCATTTCCTGCCTTATGACCATTTCTTTTAGTTCGGCTCCCGGTTTTCAATATTATTTTGCGGCTGCGTTGGTTATTTTTTTCCTTGGGCTCAAGGATGACATTCTGATCCTTACCCCGATGAAAAAGATCATCGGACAAATTATAGCTGCTTTCATTATTATTTATAAGGGAGGGATCGTTATCAAAAGTATGCACGGCTTTTTTGGGGTAAATGAATTACCCGAGGTAATTAGTTTAACCTTAACCTATCTTACCGTAATTGTAATTATTAATTCTTTTAATCTTATTGATGGCGTTGATGGGCTTGCCGCGGGATTGGGGATATTTACCACATTAACTTTTGGTGTATATTTTTATGTTGCTGCCCACGCTGAATATGCGGCTCTTGCTTTTGCCATGTGCGGAAGCCTGCTGGCTTTTTTAATTTTCAACCGTTCGCCGGCACGCATTTTTATGGGCGACACGGGGTCTCTGTTAATAGGACTGATCAATGCCATTTTAGTGGTTCAGTTTATTAATATTGCAGATTCGCCAGGAGCCATAGTACCCTTTCGTGCCTCTCCGGCTATTGCAATTGCCATATTAATTATACCACTCTTTGATACGCTCAGGGTTTTTTCTATCCGTATATTTAACCGCCGTTCGCCATTTAGTCCCGATCGTAACCATATTCACCACATTCTGTTAGACAGAGGAATGACGCATAAAGCGGTGAGCTTTACTTTAATTGTAGTAAATATTTTTTTTGTTGCCGTTGCCTACGCGTTAAGCTTTCTTAGCATCAATATCCTTATCCCTGTTATGATAGCACTTGCATTTGGCGGGTTTACACTGGTATACCTGCGTAAACCCCGGCTTATGGTTGTTGCCACTGTAGATAGTGAGGATATTCTGCAGCTCAGCAAACCATCCAGGATCATGCCTTTAACTCCTGCCAAAAAGGCGGCTGAACGCAACTGATTTGGATATACTTTTTATTCTTTCCATTTGTTAGCTTTGCAACGTATCTAATTTTTTTTATTATGTCAGAAGAAGTATCATTCATTTTAGATGTTGGCGAAGATTCCATGAAAAAAGCGATCAGTCATTTAGAGGCGGAGTTGGTAAAAATCAGGGCCGGACGGGCTACGCCCCAGATGCTTGACGGGCTCGTTGTAGATTATTATGGATCGCTCACACCTATCAGCCAGGTAGGAAATATCTCAGTAGCGGATGCCCGAACCTTAACCATTCAGCCATGGGAAAAAAACATGCTCCAGCCCATTGAACGCTCTATTATTGCTGCCAATATAGGCGTAACTCCGCAAAACGACGGAATGATCATACGCCTTTTTCTTCCCCCGTTAACAGAGGAAAGAAGAAGGGAACTGGTTAAAAAAGTGCATGCCGAAGGAGAACAGTCGAAGGTAGCTGTGCGCAGCATACGCCGGGATGCTATAGAAGATATTAAAAAATTGCAGAAAAACGGGTTAAGTGAAGATGCAGGTAAAGATGCTGAAAAAGAAATTCAGCAACTCACCGATAAATATATCGCGTTAATAGACAATTCTCTTGCCTCAAAAGAAAAGGAGATGATGGCGGTGTGAGGCTGAAGTGGTATGTGGCATGTAGTAAGTAGTATGTGGTGAAAGGTGAGGTATTCGCTCACGTTTATCGTTTATCGAATCAAAAGAATATCATGGCTGCTATAAAATTAAAAAACATCAGTACCCGCGCACCAAAGCGCTATAACAAGGAAAAAACAAAAACAAAGACTGAAGAAATATTACATGAATTAGATGACCTGCAAAACCTGCTTTTTGCAGAAGGTAAGCATGCCGTATTGGTAGTGATGCAGGGTATGGACGCCAGTGGAAAAGACGGGGTTATACGGGATGTATTTGGAGAACTTAATCCGCAGGGCGTAACCGTTAAGTCATTTAAAGTACCGACTGAGGAAGAAATGGCACATGATTTTTTATGGAGAGTACACGCCGCCGCACCCCGCAAAGGGGTAATACAGATATTCAACAGGTCGCACTACGAGGATATACTGGTAACCAGGGTGCATAAATGGTGCGATGATGAAACGGCTAAAAAAAGAATGAAGGCCATCAATGATTTCGAGTCCCTGCTTACGCAGCACAACAATACCCATATTCTTAAATTCTACCTTCATATTTCTCCCGAAGAACAACAGCAAAGATTAAACGAAAGAATACATGACCCGGCTAAAATGTGGAAGTACAATGAGAAAGATTTCGAAGAAGCCAAACACTGGGACATTTATATGAAGATGTATGAGGATTGCTTTGCACATTGCAATGCCATACCCTGGCACATCATTCCGTCCGACCAAAACTGGTATAAAGAATATCTCATTGCTTCTGCGCTGCACTCCACACTGAAACAGCTCAACATGCAATATCCCGGTTTAAAGAAGTAGCATAATAACTACCGGTGTATTTTTTGTGTATAACCCCTCTCCCTTCAAATTAAAAAAATTATACATTGAAACGGATATATAGTATTATATTCAGTAAACACTTTTTTTTCTAATCTTAAAAAAACCAACACTATGGGCTTCATTAAAGACTTTAAAGATTTTGCATTAAAAGGCAATGTAGTAGATCTGGCCGTTGCCGTAATCATCGGCGGCGCATTTGGAGCAATTGTTTCCTCACTTGTGGACGACGTTATTACTCCCTTACTGCTCACACCTGCCTTAAAAGCTGCGAATGCAGAAAACCTGGACCAGTTAACATGGGGCGCTGTAAAATATGGAAAGTTTCTTTCAGCAATCATCAAATTTTTGATCATTGCTTTTATCCTGTTCGTCATTATCAGGGCCATGAAAAGTTTACAGAAAGAAGAAGCCGCTGCTCCTGCCGCCCCTTCTTCTACGGATCAGTTATTGATGGAGATACGCGATGAATTAAAAAAATAATCAGCAGCAACCAATCTGGTGTATTATTTGTATAAATACCTGGTATCCCTGTAAATACCAGGTATTTGTTTTATAGAAATAAAACGTTTTTTAATTTCGCGCAAAATTTTACAACCATGAAAAAGATCTTACTTAGTGCTTTTCTCCTTTCTTTTATTTTTACCACCGTACTATATGCACAGGATCCCACTGTATCGGAAATGCGGAAGGCGGCCGGAAGAACAATCGCCAAAGACCCCAATGATACGATTCCCCAGGTTTGGAAAAAAGGCGGGCTATTCAGCATTAATGTAAACCAGGGTGCCTTGAGCAATTGGGCTGCAGGTGGCGACAAGTCATCTTTATCGGTTGCAGCACTGCTCAACTTATACGCTTTTTACAAAAAAGACAGACATATTTGGGATAACACATTAGACATTGCCTATGGCTTTGTAAACACAACCAGCCTGGGAAGCAGAAAATCAGACGACCGCTTTGATTTTCTTTCCAAATATGGCTACCAGATTGGCAAGGGACACTGGTATGCCAGTGCATTGTTTAATTTCAGAACACAGATGACCAAAGGGTACGCTTATCCTAACGACCAGCCCAAAGTGCTCACTTCTAATTTTCTTTCGCCTGCCTATATATTGCTTTCACCGGGCATCACCTATCAGCCCAATGAAAATTTTTCCGTATCGCTGTCGCCTGCAACGGTTAGATGGACAATTGTAAACGACGACGTATTGTCTGCCGCAGGTGCATTTGGGGTGGATTCGGGAAAAAACGTAAAAACTGAGTTCGGCGCATTTGGTTCGATCAATTACAAAGCCAATATCAGCGAAAGCGCATCTTATGTGGGCAGGCTTGATTTGTTTTCCAATTACCTGCATAATCCCCAAAATATTGATCTGTTTATGACCAACATGCTGCTGGTAAAGGTAACCAAGCTTATTACGGTAAGTCTTTCACTGGATATGATTTACGATGATGATGTAAAAACAATTGATGCAGATGGCAACCCGCGTGGCCCAAAACTTCAGATCAAAGAACTGATGGGCATTGGTTTATCATATCGTTTTAAAAACTGATTTTCGTTTCTTACATTTGCTGCGTCCCGTTTCGGTTACATTATATAAACCGGCGGGACGTAGTATTTAAATATTGTAATAGTGAATACAGAATCATACCAGATCAAACTTCCCCAGTTTGAGGGTCCTTTTGACCTTTTATTGTTCTTTATTGAAAGGGATGAACTTGATATTTATGATATACAGATCACAAAAATCATCAATGATTTTGTAACCTACATGCACAGTGCAGAAGATTTAAGTATAGAACTGAGCAGTGAATTCATACTTTTTGTTTCCACCCTTATGCGCATTAAAGCAAAAATGCTACTTCCCCGCAAGGAAATGGATGAGCAGGGTAATGAAATTGATCCGCGCCAGGAACTGATTGATAAATTGCTTGAATACAAACGGTTTAAAGAAGCTTCCGCAAAAATGGCGGAAATGGAAGCAATTCGCATGCTAATGGTAAAACGGGGTAATATACAAAAAGAAATGGTACAGGTAGGTGAAGATTCTGGTGAAGGCACCGAAATACAAACCATCACCATGTTTAAGCTGATGAAAGCTTTTGAACGGGTAATGCAACGCTTACACGATCGCAACAACAAGCCCCAGCATGTGGTATACAATTACCATTATACCATGGAAGGCAGCAGAGAATATATGCTTGATATGGTACATGCTGAAAAAACAGCAGCGTTTGAAAAGATATTTGAAGTTTGTGAGAACCGTATACATGCCATCTTTCTTTTTCTTTCTTTGCTTGAGCTGGTACAACAAAAATACATGAGCATCATTACCGGTGAAGGCAGGAACAATTTTATTGTGGAATGGAATGAAAACAGGGAAGAACTGATATCCCTTGACGAAGCAGGGGATGAGGGATGAGCTTCCTGGTATGGGCTTTCAGCGATCAGCGATTAGCCGTCAGCAATCAATTCATCCTATCATTGGTATTATTCATACTGATAGCTGATAACTGACTGCTGATAGCTTATAGCTGATAGCTTATAGCTAACTGCTAACATCTTACCTTTATAAAACATTTTACAACCCAAACGGCTACCATTTTTATTGCATGAAATCAAACACTGTTCTTTTTCTTTTCTTTCTGCTACCCCTGTTTTGCGCTGCGCAGGATAGCCCTCTGCAATGGGAGGCAAATAGCAAAAAACACAGTGCTGCCTCCTATACGATTACGATAAAGGCCAGCCTTCCCGAAAAATGGCATGTGTATGCAGATTCTATGACAGATATTGAACTCGGAGGTTTGCATATAAGCTGGGATAATGACAATATTCAAAAAGACGGAAAAACTACTGTTAGCCCTGCGGCAACAATAATAAAGGATCCCATTTTTGAAAACCGCAAATTGCCTGTATATACCGGCAATTTTACACTCACCCAAAAAATAAGTATTACAGGCACTGTTCCGGCATCGCTTAAAATAGCATTACATGGATTTGCTTCTAACAACGAAACCTTTATTCCGCTCGAAGAAACAAAGAATATACAATTGGAAGGTGGCATAGCACCCGTTGCAGCCAGCCAGATTAAATTGCAGCGTGTGGACCTTAAGCAGCCCGTATTGCCCTGCGGCGATGCGCATGCATCGGGACAGAGTTTACTTACTGTTTTTTTTCTGGGCCTTGTGGGAGGAATAATAGCCCTGCTTACACCATGCGTATTTCCTATGATCCCCGTTACCGTTTCTTTTTTTACCAACAGGGCATCCAATAAAAACCAGGCCATACGCAACGGTATACTATATGGCTTTTTCATTTTCCTTATTTATGTTCTGGCCAGCATCCCGTTTCATGTTATCGGCAATGTACAACCCGAAATATTTAATAATATTTCAACGAATGCGTGGCTAAACGTTTTTTTCTTTGCCGTTTTTATCTTTTTTGCTATTTCCTTTTTTGGCTATTTTGAAATAAATCTGCCTGCGGGTATTGCCGGTAAAGCAGATGCAAAAAGCAGTTTCGGCAGCATAAGCGGTATATTTTTTATGGCGCTAACCCTGGTCATTGTGTCTTTTTCATGTACCGGTGTAATATTAGGTACTTTGCTGGTGGGTACCGCGTCTGAAGGCGCATGGTCGCTTACCGCCGGAATGGCAGGATTTGGAACTGCGCTGGCATTGCCTTTCGCGCTGTTTGCTATGTTTCCCAACTGGTTAAAATCGCTGCCCAAAAGCGGCGGGTGGCTGGATACGATAAAAAAAATACTGGCATTTGTTGAACTGGCACTGGCATTTAAGTTTCTTTCCAATGCCGACCTGGTAGAGCACTGGGGCTTGTTGAAGCGGGAAGTATTCATAGGTATTTGGCTATTGATAGCATTGGGGCTGGGTTGTTATCTTTTTGGATGGTTAAAACTTCCTCATGATTATAAAGGCCAAAAGATATCTACAACCCGTAAAGTGCTGGGCGTGTTAGCCTTTATTTTTGCGATATATCTTGTGCCCGGTCTCACGCCTTCGCGTTACGCCAATCTCAAATTATTAAGCGGCTTTCCTCCACCATTAAGCTACAGCGTGTACGGCAAAAACAATGTGCATGGCAAAGGTGTTGAACCTCATGTAATAAATGACTATGAAAAAGCAGTGCAACTGTCTAAGGAGCAAAATAAGCCTGTTCTTATTGATTTTACCGGTTGGGCCTGTGTAAACTGCCGCAAAATGGAAGAACAGGTTTGGACCAAACCCGAAATTTCATCTCTGCTTACAGAAAAATTCATCCTCGTTTCATTATATGTTGATGACCGCAAAAAACTTCCCCCATCCGAAAGATTCACCTATACATTTCCCGGTGGAAAAGAGAAGGATATCGAAACCATAGGCGACAAATGGGCTACTTTTCAATCTGAAAATTTCGGTCAGTCCACCCAGCCGCTATACGTTATCTTAAACCATGAAGGCACATTAATGACCCACCCTGTTGGGTACACGCCAGATGCTAAAAAGTACGAAGATTGGTTAAACTGCGGGCTGAAAGCGTACACATCAAATCAATAAAAAATCTCTTATATTTAGGAACTAAAATAATTGTGTTATGCCCATACGGATGACAGACGATCCGCAAAATCAACCGGAGCAATTTAATGATGGTGGCGGCGGACAGAGAGGCGGAGGAGGTTTGCCTGGCGGGGGTGGCGGGCTGCTGGCTTTTTTACCGCTTTTACTGCGCATTTTTGGAATAAAAGGAATTTTGGTTATCGCGGCTGTCGGAATAGGTGGTTATTTTTTACTTGGACGCAGCGGCTGCGAAAATATCATGAGCCAGGCAGGACAACTGGCTACTGGCGGGATCCTCGATCCACGGCAATTTCAGAAAGCAAATATTTATGAAGCATTAGAAGAAGATGATACCAAAAACCCATTGCCCGAAGCTACTAACCTGCAACGCTATGCGCCGCAGGTGGGCAACCAGGGCGAACAGGGAAGTTGCGTAGCATGGAGCAGCGCCTACGCTGCAAGAAGCATACTGGAAGCCTCCCGCACTGGTCAAAATCCAGATCAATTGAAATTCAGCCCTGCTTTTTTATACAACCAGATCGGACTCGAGGGTTGCCAGGGTTCCTATATCATAAAGGCTATGGAATACATGACAAAACAGGGTTCATTGCCTTATGAACAATTTCCGTATAATGACCAGAATTGCAGTGAGCAGCCTTCGGTCAATTTAATTCAGCAGGCAGCGGAATTTAAAATGCGCGGTTTTAACAGGCTGACAAAAGGTGATAACACGGAAGAACTGGATATGCGGGCCATTAAAGAAAACCTTGCCCAGGGCGCGCCTGTTGTAATAGGAATGATGGTTGGAGAAAGTTATATGCAAAACATGCTGGGTAAAGACGTGTGGTATCCTGAGCCGGGTGATGCCGGCATGATGGGCTTTGGTGGTCATGCACAATGCGTAGTGGGTTATGATGATACAAAATATGGCGGCTCTTTTTTAATGATGAATAGCTGGGGACCCGAATGGGGAAACAACGGATTTGCCTGGGTGCGTTATCCCGATTTTAACAGGTATGTAAGAGAAGCCTATGCATTAGAACCTATGGCAAAAGCCAGCACCGCCGCCAATACTACTTTTGCTTGTGAAATTGGTTTGATGGAAGTGCAATACGATGATAAAAATACAAATTCGAAAGGATATATTCCTTTGCGTATAAATACAGGCAATCGTTTTGAAAGCACTATGCCGGTTAAAATTGGTACAAAATTTAAAATGGAAGTGAAAAATACCACCGAATGCTACACTTACATATTTGGCAAAGACACCGATGGAACCAGCTATACTTTATTTCCGTATCCCGACTCCAAAGATCCTTCTAAAACAAAATATTCTCCGTTTTGCGGTATTACCGGCTACCGGTTGTTTCCAAAAGATAAAAGTATGACGCCAGATAGTATAGGTACAAAGGATATGATGGTAGTGGTTGTAAGCAAACAACCGCTTGACTGGTATAAACTTAATCAAACGATAAGCCAGCAACCGCAAACAGACTATGCCATGCGTGTCAGTAACAGCTTACGTTCACAAAGCTCATCCAATATCCGGTACGAAAGCACATCAGCAGGTACTATTAAATTTGAAGGTACCGCAGGAAATGACCAGGTAGCTACCTGTGTGGTAGAAATAAGCAAACAATAAAACAGTATTGCCAAAAATATTTCCTGAAAAACAAACCTGCCGTATGAACGCATTTATTAAACTGGTCCGTAACCCGCTAAAGTTTCGCATATTCTTACTTTCCAGGTTGCCCGCCGCTTATTTTTCCGGTGTGAGAATAAAATCCATTTCGGAAGAAAAATGCGTGGTAACCGTGCCGTATAAGTGGTTTTCAAAGAACCCGTTTAACTCCACTTATTTTGCCTGCCTGGCCATGGCCGCCGAAATGAGTACCGGCGCTTTATGCCTGGCTAATATTTTTAAGCGCAGCCCCTCCGTATCCATGCTGCTAACAGATATGAACGGAGCATATCATAAAAAGGCTACCGGTATTACCTCCTTTGTATGCAGAGACGGGATAGCGTTACGGGATGCAATAGAGGAAGCCATTGCCACAAATGGCGATAATATGATTACAGTTCAAACCACCGGAACCAATGAGGCAGGTGAATTAGTGGCCGTGTTTAATTTCACCTGGTCATTTAAGGTAAGACGGAAAATAAGCAGACTATAAAAAAAATAGTTCTCTTCCCTTTTATTCTGCCGGCTGCAAAAGCCGATGCCCAATATGCAAAAGTGTATCCATCCATCCAACCGGCAGGCCGGAATGAACAATTCCAAACTACAATTATTAGAATCTGAAGCATTTTCAATACCGGGCAATATTTGTCTTCAGCCTATATTTGCGGAATATTAGAGCCGCGCACACAGAAATACAAATGTTTTAACGTTATGGTAAAAAATCCAGTCATCCACAACAATCATTTTCCCGGCGAACCGGCACACGTGCCTGATTTTACAGTAGGCATATCTGTAGATTGTGTAATCTTTGGTTTTGAAGACAACAAACTGAAAGTCTTGCTTATTAAAAGCGATATGCAGCCCTATAAAGATCACTGGTCGCTGCTTGGAGATATTGTTAAACCAGATGAAGATATTGATGCTGCTGTTTCGCGGATTGTAAAAGACCGTACCGGTTTAAATGATGTATATATGGAACAGGTTCGAACTTTTGGTGAGGTAAACCGGCACCCTAAAGGAAGAGTAATAACCATATCTTACTGCTCTCTTATTAATATCAGGCATAACGAACTAAAAATCCTGGATAATGAATTACACTGGCATGACGTACAGGAAATTAAAGAAATGGCTTTTGATCATAAACAGATATTAGACGCATGCTATAACTGGCTTCAGTACCGAATGCAGGAACACCCATTAGGATTAAGGCTGCTGGAAACAGAATTTTCGTTACGCGATCTCCAGCTTTTATATGAAAACATCCTGGGGGAAAAAATGGACAGGAGAAATTTCCGGAAGAAATTTTTTAGTATGGGACTGCTCATTGACACAGGCGAGCTGGAAAATAACGTGCCTCACCGGCCGGGAAAATTATACAAATTTGATTACGAAAAATACGGAAAAACGAAAAAAAAGAAATGGCTGGGCATAGATTTTTAGAGCATAATCTGCGCCAGCAAAAAAAGATGCTTCCATTAAAAAGGCCGGACTGAAAATCCCGGCCTTTTATAAAACCCCTAAACTAACTTCCTGAATGCTATTATAGTATCAAATAAATATGCCAGTATTTTTTTAGTTCATTTTAAAGCGTAACTTTATTAGTCTTATTGATTTCATAGGAGATATTCCACAGGATGGGGAATTTATTGCTCATGAAAACCAGAGCTCTGCTTTACAATCCATAACGGGAGCGGTTTAAATTAATATTTATTTTTTGGCAGGAAAATGTATTACTATAGAGTAATAAAAATAAATGATTATTATCACTATTAAAATCAACAATTATGAAAGCAGATTCTAAAGTATTGCTGGGTCTATTGGCAGGCGCGGCCATCGGTGCTATAGCGGGTATTCTTTTTGCTCCCGAAAAAGGTTCTGAAACCAGAAAAAAGATATCGAAGAATACATCCGACATGGGCGACCAGTTAAAACATACCTTCAATGATTTCGTTGACACGGTAAAAGATAAATACCGCAGTGCAAAAAATGAAGTAGAAGACCTAGCCGAAAAAGGTAAGGTGAGCACTTTTGGCGGCCCGGCAAAAAATTCAATGGTTTAAACACCAACCCTGGTGCGGCGCTAATAACATTTATTATTCCGGCGGCATAAAATACTCATAATGATGAAAGATTCAATTTCCGAAAATATAACAATGTTAATTGAAGATACGGAGCGCTATATAGAAACAAAAACGGAATTGTGGAAATTAAAAGCGGTGGATAAGAGTACAGAAATGGCCGCATCGGTTGTTTCGCAGCTCATAATCACCTTAACTGCTTTTATTGGAATTATAGCATTGAATACCGCTATTGCATTGTTACTGGGAAAATGGCTTGGTGAAGCATATTATGGTTTTTTTATCGTCGCCGGTTTTTATTTTTTATTGGGCCTGATTCTGTACGCGGCAAGGAAAAGCCTGATAAAAACACCATTTTATAATGCTGTTGTTAATAAAATACTGAAATGAATATTCCATTACGCTCTGAAGATATTAAAGCCAGGATTGAACTGCTGGAGACACAAAGCCGGGTTTTAGAAGAAGGTTTAAGAGGAAAATTCAAAAAAACCTATGAAAGTTTAACGCCGGCTAACCTGGTCAAAAGCGCTTTTCACGGAATTACTTCAGATCATGGACTTATGAACGGAATACTCGGTGCCGCTCTCAAATTCGGACTTGGATATGCAGGCGGCCGTTTATTCTGGAAGCCATCAGGAAGCCTTGCGAAGCAAGCTATTGGAGCGGCATTGCAATTGGGAACCAATAAAGAAATAGGTAAGAAAATATCCATCTGGAAAAAATTTGTAACCAGCTTTTTCACTAAAGACAAAAAAGCGGCGTAATCTTCTTTTTGCTATCACTTCTCTCCCATTGTTTTACCGGTTGTTCTTCTTATCGGGAATAATTCTCTATCTTTCATAAGTGAACAACCCGCATTTTATGAAAAATTTATTGCTTGTTTTCGTTTTTGCATTGATAAACCGAAATACCTATGCGCAAAACTGTGCATCATTTTACCTGTTGCAAAATAATAAAACTGTAACGTTTGCAGTGTTTAACAATAAAGGGAATGCAAACGGATCAATTATATATAAAATTTCCAATCAGCCTGCTAAAGGAAACACTGCTACAGCTACCATACATACCAATTTACTTGATAAGGAAGGAAAATCTGTGAACAAAGGAGTTAGCTATGTAAAATGCAATAACGGTATCGTTATGATTGATATGAATTTATTTCTTCCACAGCAACAAACCGAACAATTTAACAAAGCGCATGCTAAAATAAAAAATGCGTTTCTTGAATATCCTAATGCAATGAAAACCGGCGACCAGTTAAAAGACGGAGCTTTCAATATGGAAATTGACAATAACGGGTTGAAGCAAATTTTAAAAATGCAGATCCTTAACAGAAAAGTAACCGGTACAGAACAAATAAGTACAAAAGCCGGCACCTGGGATTGTATATCAATAAGCTACCAGGTTAAGCTGAATATTCAAACGGGACCGATCGCTATACCACTGAATTATAATGCAACGGAATGGTATGCCCCGGGATTTGGTATTGTTAAAACCGTAAATGAAACCGGGTCTACAGAAATCGTTAACGTAGAAAAGGGATAACCCTAATTCCATTGTTTGTTTAAGGCTTATCGCCCATTGCGTCCAATATAAGTTCCCCGTCTTTAGGTGGCCTCATTTGTATCTTTGATGGTACAATAAATACTCCGGAAGGGTATATCTTTTTTACTTTCTGTAACAGTTCTTCCGCATCTTCCCTCGTTCGGAAATTACCCATTTGAATTTTAAAATAGGGGGAATGATAGATAAAATAAGTTTTCTCGCCCGGAAAATCACTCAGCATACGGGTTTTAACCGAAAGCGCTTTCTTGCGATCATTGGTGTTGATGACCTGTAAACGGAATCCAGACATATTCCGGATTGTTTTTAAATACGTAGCTTCATTTATCTCCCTGTTCTTTTTCACAAGTGCACTGACCCTGGGATCACTGTTTACTGAAACATGCTGCAGGGAATCATTTGCCGCATCTTGCGCAATTATTCCCGAAACCAGGAAAAAAGCCAGGGCTGATATACCTATTTTTTTCATGCTGAGCTATTTAAAAATATTGATGCTAACGCTAATGTACATACTCTTTTACATACCCGCCAAAACACGGAAATACACTTTAGCATTTAATGTTGTTAAATATAAAAATCATACCAGGTTATTGCCCGATTGTTTCACAATGTCAATCCCGCTGCTGCTTCCGATGCGATTTGCTCCGGCAGAAAGGAGTTCGCGAACAAATGCAAGACTACGTACCCCTCCCGATGCCTTTATCCGGATACCAGGCGGAAGATGTTGCTTCATGAGCTGAACAGCCTCAATGGTGGCGCCTTTCGCGGAGTAACCTGTAGACGTTTTTAAAAAATCAACACCTGCAGCGCCATACAATTCACAACATTTAACTATCTCGTCCGTGGTTAGTAACCCTGTTTCTATAATAACCTTTATCACACGGTTTTTGTTCCTGATAACAGGGAGAATGGCATTGATTTCGCCGGCAATAAACTGCCAGTCGCCGTTTTTTATAGCTGCAATATTAGCTACCATATCCAGTTCATCGGCGCCATCTACTATGGCCAGTACTACTTCTGCCAGCTTTGCTTCAATAGCCGAATATCCAAATGGAAATCCTATCACAGTTGCCGTTTTTACGGTTGACCCGGCAAGTGACTTTCCAGCGTTCTTTACGTACAAAGGAGGAACACATACTGCGGCAAAATGATATTTAAGCGCTTCGCTGCAAAGCCGCTCAACATCCGTTAGCGTTGTATCCGGTTTTAAAAAAGTGTGATCAATATAAGAGGCAATATCCAATTTGAGATTTGAAAGTGAATAGTGAATAGTGAGCTCACTGCTCCATTTTTGTTATACCCTTACGCCTATACCTTATACCCTACCCTTATACCTTACTCCCTGTTACGCTTCCTTTCCATGGCACTGTTTGTATTTTTTACCGCTTCCGCAGGGGCAGGGATCATTTCGGCCGATCTTGGGCCCAACTTTAACCGGTTCCTGTTTTATGGTTGTACCGGAAGGATCAAAATAATCATTTTCATTTGCCGCGTAATCGTCGCCACGGGCGTCAATCTCGTCCTTGTTGGCCCTCATCTTGCTCATGTCGGTTTTTTGCTCTTTGCCTTCTCTTATTTGTCCCGCATTTTGTTCAACAGGAATAGCAGAATGGCTAAGGAAAGACACAATATCCCTGTTCACATCTCCGTCCATGTTACGGAACATTTCAAACGCAGAGGTCTTATATATAACCAAAGGATCTTTTTGTTCGTAAACCGCTGTTTGTACACTATGCTTCAGATCATCCATTGCCCTGAGGTGTTCTTTCCAGGCGTCATCAATAACGGCAAGTGTGATGGTTCTTTCCAGGGCGTTTGCCAATTCCGTTCCTTTCGATTCCAAGGTTTTTTTCATGTTTGCCAGTACCTGAATTCCTTTTTTGCCATCCGAAAAAGGCACCACTACATTTTCGATATGATTACCCTGCATAAGTTTAATATTCTGAAATACGGGCATTGACTGCTTCGTCAGGTTTTCCTTACGCTCCTGGTAATGAGCAGATGCTTCACTATACAAATGATCCGCTATCTTGTTAATATCTCCCTTCATAAACTCATCGTGCGAAATGGTAGTATCAATACCAAAATGAATAATGGCAGCCAGTTTAAAACCTTCATAATCTTCCTGCTCGCGGAAAGAGTTTATCAGCCCCTCCGAAACATTATAAAACGCATTATCCAGATCAAGCGCCAGCCGGTCGCCAAACAATGCATGTTCGCGTTTCGTATATACCACATTACGTTGCTTGTTCATCACATCATCATATTCAAGCAGGCGTTTACGGATACCGAAATTATTTTCTTCTACCTTCTTCTGCGCTCTCTCAATGCTTTTGGTGATCATACTGTGTTGAATCACCTCACCTTCTTTATACCCCATCCTGTCCATCAGGGAAGCAATACGTTCACTGCCAAACATACGCATCAGGTCGTCTTCGAGCGATACGTAAAATTGTGAAGTTCCGGGATCACCCTGACGTCCGGCACGACCGCGTAACTGCCTGTCTACACGGCGCGACTCATGCCTTTCCGTACCAATAATAGCAAGTCCCCCCGCTTCCTTAACCCCGGCGCCTAATTTTATATCCGTACCGCGGCCTGCCATATTGGTGGCAATAGTAACGGCTCCGCTTAAACCTGCTTCCAATACCACCTGGGCTTCACGGGCGTGTTGTTTTGCATTCAATACATTGTGGGGTATTTTTCTTGCGTGCAGCATTTTGCTCAGTAATTCACTTACTTCAACAGAAGTAGTACCCACCAGGCAAGGGCGTCCGCTACTTCTTAATTTGTCAATCTCTTCAATTACCGCTTTATATTTTTCGCGTTTGGTTTTATATACCAGGTCCTGCTCATCTTTACGTTTAACCGGAATATTGGTAGGAACAGAAACCACATCTAATTTATAAATACTCCAGAACTCACCTGCTTCCGTTTCGGCAGTACCCGTCATACCCGATAGTTTATGGTACATACGGAAGAAATTCTGCAAAGTAACAGTGGCATAGGTTTGTGTAGCAGCCTCCACCTTCACGTTTTCTTTAGCTTCTATAGCCTGGTGCAAACCATCGCTGTACCTGCGGCCTTCCATAATACGGCCGGTTTGTTCATCCACAATTTTCACCTGCCCTTCTACAACAATATATTCTACATCATTTTCAAATAAAGTATATGCTTTCAGCAACTGCTGCACCGTATGTATACGATCTGCTTTTTGCGCATACTCACTTAGCACTTCCTCCTTCCTGCGCAACTTGTCTTCCGGAGTACCATCACTCTTTTCTATATCAGATAACTGAATGCTGAGATCCGGGAGTACAAAAAAGTTGGGATCTTCTCCCCCTTTTGTAATGTATTGCAGTCCTTTATCAGTAAGTTCTACCTGGTTGTTTTTTTCGTCAATGTGAAAGAATAATTCCTCATCTACAATATGCATGTGCTTTCCCTGGTCGGCCATGTAAAAGTTTTCTACCTTCTGCAATTTTACACGAATACCGGGTTCACTGAGGTATTTAATGATTGCCGTATTCTTGGGTAACCCACGGAAGGAACGCAACAATGCAAGCCCTCCTTCACGAACATCATCTTTACCTTCCGCTATCAATTTTTTGGCTTCGATCAACGCCTTGTTCACCACCTGTTTTTGTGCTTCCACCAACTGGTGCACCCGGGGTTTCAACTGAATGTATTGCTGATCATCCCCCCCTTTTGATATGGGGCCCGAAATGATCAGCGGCGTACGGGCATCATCAATCAATACGCTATCCACTTCATCCACCATGCCGTAATGATGTTTGCGCTGCACCATTTCATCAGGATTGTGCACCATATTATCGCGCAGGTAATCGAAACCAAATTCGTTGTTGGTTCCATAAGTTATACTGGCCTGGTATGCTTTGCGTCTTTCAGCACTATTGGGATAATGCCTGTCAATACAATCTACCGTTAAGCCCAGAAATTCATATAAAGTGCCATTCCATTCCGAGTCACGTTTGGCGAGATAATCATTTACTGTAACAATATGCACCCCCTGATCTGCCAGGGCATTCAAATAGGCCGGCAATGTTGATACCAGCGTTTTACCTTCACCTGTAGCCATTTCGGCAATTTTTCCCTGGTGCAATACCACACCACCAAGCAACTGCACATCATAATGCACCATATTCCAGGTAACAAGATTGCCACCTGCCATCCAGCTATTCTTATACTTTACTTTATCACCTTCAATAGTGATATGCTGCTTTTTAACACTCAACTCCCTGTCGAGTTCCGTAGCAGTTGCAACGAGTTCTGTATTGTTTGCAAAACGACGCGCCGTTTCTTTCATAACAGCGAATGCTTCCGGCAGAATTTCATTAAGTACCTCTTCAAGCTTTTCATTGCGCTGCTTGGCCAGTTTATCTATCTGCTGGTATATCTCATCCTTTTGCATTATTTCGGTGAATGCCAGGTCTTCTGCCTTTTTTTTAAGCTCTGCTATTTCGTTATCAACAGTTGAAACATGTTGTTTAATGCGGGATTTGAATTCAGTGGTTTTGTTTCTTAGCTCATCATTTGAAAGTGATGCATAAGAAGCAAAATACGTATTGATCTCTTCCACATAATGCGAAATATTCTTAATATCTTTTTCCGATTTGTTTCCCCCAAATATCTTAGAGATAAATTGCAACATATTGAGAATGTATTAATAAGATGTGTTTTAACCTGATTGTTCTTTTTTCCGACAAATATAATGCTGATTTTATGGACAGTCATAATGTCAGAAAGGGCACAAAGGTAAGAAAACTAAGAAAGAGGGAAAGAAATTTGGTACTGTTAACAGAAGGTTGGAAAAGTTTATGGTTTATAGTTTGCCGTTTACAGTTAACCATAAACCATAAACGCTCTCACTATGCCAGTCCAATTTCGTAATGCTTTTCGGGTATTTGCACATCCAAGAAATCTTTTTTTAGCAACCGGCTCTTGAAATCCTGCTGTACATCGTATTCGCCATGAACAAGAAACAAAGTTTTTACTTCCCGGGGATTCTGGCAGGCAAGAAACTGGCTCAGATCTTCATAATCGCCATGGGCGCTCATACTACGTATAGAACCAATTTCGGCATTCACCTGGTGATAAACCCCGAAAATAGTAACTTCTTTTGCGCCAGCTAACAGTCTGCCCCCCAGGGAACGGGGTTCGCAATATCCTGTGAACAGAATAGTATTCCGGCTGTTTTCGATGGTATTGCTGATATGATGCTTTACCCTGCCACCTTCAGCCATGCCGCTGGCAGAAATAATTACGCAGGGCTCATTGCGGAAATTGAGCAACTTCGATTCATCAACCGATTTAACAAACTTCAACCCTTTAAATCCAAACGGGTCCTCGTCGGATTGCAGTATCCTCTGAATGGTATTATTAAAATATTGAGGATATTTTTTTATGATCTCTGTTGATTTTACACTAAGCGGACTATCCACGAAATAATCAAGGTCGGGCAGTCTTCTTTCTAATTCCAGTTGGTTAAGTGCAAATAAAATTTCCTGTGTTCGCCCAACACTAAAAGCGGGCACTACCAGCTTACCTTTTTTCTGTATACATGCCTTTTCAATCCATTGTAGTATCTGGTCGGGTGTAGTGGTATGCTGGTCGTGCAGGCTATTTCCGTAGGTTGATTCCAATAAAATATAATCTGCCTGCGGAAAAGCCTGGGGCGAACGCAAAATAACATCCCTGTACCGGCCTACATCACCACTAAAACTAATGCGGGTGATTTTATCATTCTCTGTTATTTTCAAATGCACTGCGGCACTGCCAATAATATGTCCTGTATCGGTATACAATAATTCGATTCCTTCCGCGATCGTAAACCAATTACCATAATCTACTGTTCTGAAAAAACCACTGGCTTTTTTTGCATCTTCCGTAGTATAGAGCGGTTGCAAATACCGCTGTCCGGCTGCGGCCCTTCGCTTATTGATATACTTTACCTCATCTTCCTGTATACCTGCCGAATCTTCAAGCAATACCTCCGTTAACTCCCGGGTGGCGGGTGTGCAGAAAATTTTTCCTCCGAAACCATCTTTCACTAATTTGGGTATTAACCCGCTGTGATCTATATGCGCATGCGACAATACCAGGTAATCCACTTCCGGCGGATTAAACCCCCAATCCCTGTTCAATACATCTGTTTCTTTTCCCAATCCCTGGAACAGTCCGCAATCTAATAATATTTTTTTACCGTTTTTCAGAGTAATCAAATGCTTGGAACCTGTTACGGTACGGGCGGCGCCGTGAAATGCTATTTTCATATAATAACGTTTGTTTAAATATCCGGGGATGCAACAACCTGTATTGAAGAAACAAGTTCCCAATAAATTTTTAAATCAAAAAAAATACCTCATCCCGGCCCTCACCACAAAGTGGAGAGGGAGATACGAAGAACGAAGCGAATGAGGAACAGTAATGAAATAAGGCTGAATACTTAACAGCACAAAAGTTACATCATTACTTTCCTCCCTTCCTGCAAAACTTTGCATCAGTTAATTAATTCCCAAACTTCAATCCCGTAAGGCAAAACGGTCATCTCTATATGCTCACTTTTCAAAAGGGCTGCAGCTTCGCCAAATAAATGTTGCAGGCGTTTATCTGCAAATGAAACCTGATCAGCACCGGCATGAATATGAACTGCTTCAGCATTGCCTGCTAAATTGATGGCTACAATAACAACCTGCTCTTCATTGTGCCGTAAAAAGGAATATACATTCACCGAATTGTTTTGAAGCGTTTCGTATTTCCCATGCGCAATAGCTGAATTCGACTTTCTTAACGCAATCAATTGTTTATAACAGTTCCACAAGGAATACCCGTCATTTTTTTGTTCTTCCAGTGAAATGCCATCATCCTGTATCAGGTTACTGTCTTGCCACCAGGGTCCGCTATCTTTATACCACAATGCCATCCCCTGCCGGGAAATATCTTTATACCATTTAAATGCTTCGCGCCGTGGAATGTCATTTCCATCGGATAAGCCATATTTTCCAAATCCTCCTTCCCCTTTCATACCCAGTTCCTGCCCGTAATAAATAGCCGGTGTTCCTCTCAGCAAAAGGTTTAAGGCAGCACCTGTGCGCAATTTATGGCGGTCGCTCAGCACATGCGTAGCAAAACGTTGTGTATCATGATTTTCAATAAATACGATGTTCTGGTTGGGCCCGGGAATAATATTGAAGGTTGCATCGGCTGTTTGCGCTATTTTTTCTTTTTCAAATCCCAGCATGGCCTCCCTGAGCGGAAAAGCGAATACCCGGTCTACACCACTCATTTGTATATAATCCTCACCAAAAGAATTCCAATCGGTTTGTTCGGCTATAAAAATAAGCCCCGGATGCGCCTGTTTTAATTCATTGATCAATGGCTTCCAGAATGCTTCAAACAAATTGCCGAGCCGTTTCTTGTTGTCTAACGTATCCATCATATGATCCAGCCGAAAGCCGTCAACACCCTCTGCAGCGTTTCCGGGATTAGCCCAGTAACTGAACAATTTGTACATATACTCCTGCACTTTTTTATTGTGCAGGTTAACCGTGGTAATGTTTCGGTAAACAGCATCATATCCATGCAGGCCATTAATATCAAATATTATGGTTTCCGGTATTTTGTTTTCTTCATCTTTATACAACAAATATTCACTAAATGGAGACGACGGATTTTCGTAAGCATCTTTATACCATGCATGGTCTTCTGTTATATACTGGATCTCCATATCCATGTATATTTTCATTCCCCGCTGATGTATTTCCCTTACCAATGAAAAATATGAGTCAGCCGTTCCGTATGCCGGGTCAATGGATTCAAAATCATCCGCGAAATAATTGTGATAATAGGCAGATTTGTACAGCGGTGTAAGCAAAATGGAAGTAATACCCAGGCACTGCAAATAATCCAGCTTTTGCCTCAACCCGTTCAGGTCGCCGTGCCTGTCATCATCGCTATCGAAAAAGCTGCGCTGAAATACGTGATAAATAATTTCGGCATTGGAAGGATTATCGCTATTGTTCTTTTTAATATGCATATTGCAGGATGCAATATAACAACAACGGGATTGTTTCTTAATTCCTGTTTTAATCTGAAAAGAAAACACTGTGGTAAAAAAGTGAGCATGCTTATCAAAATCCTATTTTGACAAGATAGTCAGTTCCGTGCGCCTGTTCCCGGCCCTTCCTTCTTCCGTAGCATTATCGGCTACAGGCCGGCTGGCGCCAAAACCTTTGTATTGCAAGCGTACAGCTTCAATACCTCTGGCAATAAGATAATCTACTACTGCTTTTGCCCGGTTGTCGGATAGTTTCAGGTTATCGGCTGCCTTACCTGTATTATCGGTATGCCCGCTGATCAATATCTTAATACCGGGATTATCGTTAAGCAATTCCACTACGCGGTTCAGTTCGGCTATGGATTGCTGTTTTAATTCAAACCGGCTAACATCGAAAAATATATTGTTGAGAATTACAGATGCATTCGCTTCTATAGGCTGCAGTCCAATATCAATGGTATAGGTAGAATCGGGCGCTTTTTGGCTGAACGGAAAATTCCCTGAGTAAAATAAGTATCCTTTCCGGTTTACGTTAAATGCATAATCTTTGCCCAGTGGCAGTGTAATAAGATAATGGCCGCTTTCATTGGTTTGTACTTTTACAAGGGTTTGGCCTGAAGTAATATCAATTAATTCCACTGCAGAAGGTAATCCCTCCCTGGTTGTGCTGTCAAATACCTTTCCCTGCACCCATAATGTTTTATTGGGCCTTATGTCTTCACGCATTTCAAAAGTATAGATATCAAGTCCGCCGCGTGTGTCCGGTCTGTCACTGGCATAATATGCAGTTTTACCGTCCGCTGTCACTACCAGGCTGCCTTCATTCTCGGTGGTATTGATGGGATAACCTAAATTCTCAATTTTATCCCAGGTACCATCACTTTGCTTTCGGGCAAGGAACAAATCATCGCCACCATATCCGGTTAACCCGTTAGAGGTAAAATACATGGTTTGATTATCCGCATGAATAAACGGGCAACTTTCATCGCCAGCCGTATTTATTTGTGGTCCCAGGTTTTCAGGTCTGCCCCAGCGCCCGTTGGGCATGCGTTTTGAAACGTAAATATCTTTGCCGCCATATCCGCCGGGTCTGTTGCTCGAAAAATACAATTCCCGCTTATCAGGCGAAAGACAGGGTGAAGATTCCCAGAATTCACTGTTTACAGGTTCTCCCAGGTTTTCGGGTGTGCTCCACCCTTTTTTGGTAAGCGACGAAAAAAACAAATCGCAACTTCCCATTCCTTCCGGGAAATTGCAGCCGGTAAATACCAGCCATTCACCGTCCTGGGAAATATTTTGCGCGCCTTCATTGAAATTACTGTTAATGTCGCCATCAATCCCCTTTGCTTTCGACCACAGACTATCGTTGCGATCGCTCACAAAAAAGTCCTCATTATGCCCCATCACGCGCCGGGTAAACACCAATATTTTATCATCAATCGTTACCGAAGGGTAATATTCAAGATCTGCACTATTTATACTGTCCCCGGCATTCCTGGGAGCAAAAACATAATTTTTAGTGGGATGATCCTTGTCGTATTGCACTGCAAACTCAAAAGAACGTTTACGGTACTCACCTGCTTTACGGCTGGGCTCATTAAGAGCGGGATTGGCAAGAAACGCATTCACCGCATTCAGTGCAGGCTCAAACCGCCCCGCTCCTGCCAGGTTAATAGCATAGGGCAGCTTATAATCTTCGGTGTATTGCCTATCCATGGCGAAGGCTGTTTCGTAAGCGGCGATACAACTGTCATACACCTTCATTTCGCCGTAAATGCCTGCTTTGGTAAGCCAGGCATCCACAAACCGCTTATCTGCTCCAAGTGCACGATCTATAAATTGCAGGGCTTCTTTGTAATGACCATTCTGCGCCTGGTCGAGCCCAAGGTTATAAAAATTAATCGCTTTTTTACTGATCTTCTGCGGGTCATACTGCTGTCCAAAAGATACGCCGCACAACAGGCAGATGCAGAATACGATAGCTATCCGGTTAATCATTATTGTATGTAAAAAATGATAACGAAGCTATTCAAAAAATATTCCGCAGTATAAAAGAAAATGTTAATGGCAGCCCGAAGCATGAAAAATTACTTCAATACTTGCAATTCATATTTCGTTAATTGATGATTTTGCCACAAAGCCACAAAGGAAAACTTTGTGGCTTTGTGACTTCGTAGCGTACTTTGCTGTTTACAAACACATTAACTACTTTTTCTTCTTCTGGCTTTTAGGAGCAAAAATAATCATCATCCTTTTACCTTCCAGTTTAGGCAACCCTTCAGGAGCGCCTATTTCGTTCAGTCTTTCCGCAAACTTAAGGAGCAACAATTCGCCTCTCTCCTTAAACATAATAGCGCGGCCTTTAAACTGAACGTATGCTTTTACTTTATTGCCATCCTTCAAAAAATCTTCGGCATGCTTGGCTTTAAAATTAAAGTCGTGCTCGTCTGTATTAGGTGTGAAACGTATTTCCTTAACCTCAGAAACTTTGGAGTTGGCTTTCATTTCCTTCTCCTTCTTCTTCTTTTCGTACAGGAATTTGTTATAATCAATGATCCTGCACACAGGAGGATCGGCATTGGGAGAAATTTCTACAAGATCGAGTCCCTGCTCAATAGAAAGCTTTAACGCATCCTGGATAGAATACACGCCCACCTCCACATTATCGCCTACCAGTCTTACCTGAGGCACTCTTATCATGTGGTTCGTGCGATGCTCCTGCTGTTGTTCTTTTCTGAAACGGGGGTTGAAATTACCCCTGGGAAATTGCGGTCGTTGTGGAAATGCCATTTACAATTTTTAAAGTGATGCTCCTTTTCAGGGAGGTTTTAATCGTTATTGTTAAAATTTGAAATAATCTGTTTAGCTGATATGAATGAGCTGTTATCGTTGCGCTGTTTCTCACTTTTCACCTTTCCCCTCTCACCTTTCTCCTCTCTCTTCTCACCTTTCCCCTCTCACCTCTCTCCTTTCCCCTCTCTCCTCCCCTATTCCCTGTTCTTTATTTCATCAACCGTTTCTTTAATAAAATCATCAACCGGTTTTGAGCCCATATCGCCTTTCCCCTGCCTTCTTACCGCCACCATGTTTTCTTTTACTTCCTTCTCTCCCACAACCAGCATATACGGTACCTTTGCCAGTTCGGTATCTCGTATCTTTCTGCCTATCTTTTCAGGTCTGTCGTCAATCTCAGCACGAATATCTGCATTTTTCAACGATTCCAAAACATTTTGTGCATATTCCATGAACTTGTCGCTGATGGGTAAAATCTTCACCTGCAGCGGTGCCAGCCACAACGGAAATTTGCCTGCGTAGTGTTCCAGCAAAAACCCTATAAAGCGTTCATGGGTTCCCAAAGGCGCCCTGTGAATGATGAGCGGTATTTCGGGTGCATTATCCTTATTGGTGAATTCCAGCTTAAAACGCCTGCCCTGTGCAAAATCTACCTGGTTGGTTGCCAAAGTAAATTCCCGTCCGATGGTACTCCATATCTGCACATCAATTTTAGGGCCGTAAAAAGCGGCTTCATCCTGCACTTCCACAAAAGGTGTATTGGTACGCACCAGCACATCTCTCACCAATGCCTCCGTTTCTTTCCATAATTCCGGCTCATCCACATATTTCTTACCCAACTTAGAAGCATCGTGTAAACTAAGCCGCATCACATATTTATCAATTCCAAAAATCTTAAAGTACTTAAGATACATCTCATTTACCGACTTAAACTCTTCATAAAATTGTTCCTTGGTACAGTAAATGTGCGCATCGTTCATGTGCAGGCAACGCACCCGCATCAAGCCAAACAGTTCCCCGCTCTGCTCGTACCGATAGCAGGTTCCGTATTCGGCCAAACGGTAAGGAAGGTCCTTATAGCTTTTGGGCTCAGCAGCAAATATTTTATGATGGTGAGGGCAGTTCATCGCCTTCAGGTAGTATTTGGTGCCATCCAGTTCCATAGGCGGATACATGCTATCCTGGTAATAGGGCAAATGTCCGCTGGTGAGGTACAGGTTTTCTTTGGCAATGTGCGGCGTAACCACTCTTTTATAACCTGCCCTTTCTTCTGTGTCTTTGGCTAATTTTTCGAGCGCCTCAATAACAATTGCTCCATTGGGCAGCCACAAAGGCAGGCCCGGTCCAATATCATCATCAAAGGCAAAAATACCCAGTTCTTTACCCAGCTTGCGGTGATCCCTCTTTTTTGCTTCCTCCAGCATTTGCAGGTATTCATCTAATTCTTTTTGATTGGGAAAAGTGATGCCGTATATGCGGGTAAGCTGTTTATTTTTTTCATCGCCTTTCCAGTAGGCGCCGGCAATATTGGTAAGCTTGATGGCTTTTATTAACCCTGTTTGGGGAATATGCGGACCGCGGCACAAATCGGTAAATGCTCCCTGGGTGTAAAAAGTGATATTGCCGTCTTCGAGGTTTTGCAGCAGGTCGAGCTTGTATTCATCGCCCTTTTCTTCAAAATATTGTAGCGCATCTTTTTTTGAAATTTCTTTACGCACATAGGGATTGCCCTGCTTCGCCAGCTCCGACATTTTTTTTTCGATGGCTGCCAAATCTTCTTCACTTACTTTCCTGTCGCCCAGGTCCATATCATAGTAAAAACCGTTTTCAACAGGCGGACCTACCCAAAACTTTACACCGGGAAACTGCGACTCCACCGCTTCGGCCAATAAATGCGCAGAGGAATGCCAGAAAGTGGATTTTCCTTCCGCTTCATTCCAGGTTAATAATTTTAATGTGCTGTCATCATAAACAGGACGTGTAGCATCCCATACCTGCCCGTTTACCACCGCAGCCAGTACTTTTTTTGCCAGTCCTTCACTGATAGATTTTGCAATATCCAATGCGGTAGTGCCCGGTTGATATTCCCGTACCGCGCCATCCGGAAAAGTAATTTTCACCATAAGTAATTCCTCCAGTTCCTTAAAAAGAGTGCAAATTTAACGAACTATTGGCGTATCATTTCATTTCATAGGGGTATTTCCTTAGTATTGAGTTTATTTTTGCTTTATGAAAGTTTTGCATGCAATGAAAGGATGGTTTGTGTTCATTTTATTATTGGGAAGTTATCAGGGTATAAGCCAGGATCTCAATGGTCAATGGCGTGGTTCGTTCAATTCGGCAGGCAATGTTGTTGCCATGGAAGGAGAAACAGAGTACGTGCTGGAGCTCTATATCAAGGGCGATAAGGTGAGCGGGTATTCTTATTCTTATTTTAATTATCCCGAAAAAAGATATTATGTGATTTGCCGTCTGGAAGGCAGTTATGAAGCTTCGAGCAAGTCGGTGGTGGTAAATGAAGAAGAACGAATCAAAGGCAACACACCACCCAACTGGGGCGATTGTTTGCAAACACATATACTTACTTTTTTAAAGCAGGGCAGTACGGAAAAATTAGTAGGTCGTTGGAGAGGATATCGTCCCGATGGCTGCGGGGTAGGCAGTACCGAACTGGAGAGAAAGACCCTTACCCGGGTTGCGCCCCGGAAAGTTCAACCCCAAAAAACCACGCCGTCAATGGCAAAACAAAAAACCATTACCCGGCAAAATCTTGCTGGCAAACACAAACCGGGTTCAGGCGCCACCCAAAAGCCTGCGCCTAAGAAAAACCCACCTGTTGCAAAAAAGAATAATACTACGCCCAAAGCCGCAACTCCCGGTAAAGAAACCATTGTTCCAAAAGCCCAGAAGGTGGAGGGCACCACTAGGTCTGAGCTACCCGATATTACAGCTCCGGTGCTTCCGGGATATGCCAAAAGAAGCAAAAACATTTTAAAAGTCATAGAGATCCCTACAGATGGGGAGTTTAAGGTAGACTTTTACGATAATGGAGAGATTGACGGCGATACCATCTCTGTTTTTTACAACAACAAGTTATTGCTGTCGCATCACCGCTTATCAGATAAACCGCTTTCCCTGAAAATTAAACTGGATACTACGCGAGAAGAAAACGAACTGGTAATGTATGCCGATAACCTGGGTGCTATTCCTCCCAATACCGCATTAATGGTTGTAACGGTGGGCGGTAAACGCCATGAAGTATATATTACTTCTACAGAAAAGTTGAGCGGAACCATACGGTTTAAGCGGAAAGAGTGAACGGATTTGAAATTGGAAATTTAATATTTGAGATGATTCGGGTTGCAAGTTACAGGTTACAGGGGGCAGGGTACAGGTTGCAGGGTATAAGGAGCCACTGACGAAAGCATGAACGCTTGAATGGAGGAAGATGCAGTCGGCACCCGACATCAGGAGGGTCAGACCGCATCTTTACGTTGATGAATGCTCGTTCCTTGTACTATTCAAAGCTGACGGCTGAGGGCTGACAGCTTTTTCACTTCACTCTTTCCAAAGCCTCCCCTGCGGCTGTAAAACCTTTATCCAGTCCAAGTGTTTTTTGATAATACAACTTTGCTTCCTCCTTATTTCCCAGCGCTTCCAGGCATCTGCCTGCCTGATAGTAGGCTTCGGCAAAGGTATTGCTCACCTGTATGGCCCGTTCAAATACTTTTAATGCCTCAGCATAATTTTGCAGATCGTACAGCAGCAGCCCCTTCTCTATATAAGCTTCCAAAAAAGTGTAATCGTTTTTAATGCATTCATCAAATGCTTCAAGGGCCTTTTCCTTATTGTTGATATTGGAATAATACAACCCTTTAATAAACCTTGCCTGCGAAGCCACACGAGGTTCCTCCGCAAGACTAATGATCCTGTCGGCAATGGTAAGCGCTTCCGGCTTTAACTGGTTGGCATATACTGCCGACAATTGTAATAAAGGCTCCGCGAACATGGGCGCCCGCTCTACAGATCTTTTCAACGCGGTGATGCCGCTAAGCGTATCTCCGCTCTGCAAAAAAATGGCTCCGCGTCTGTACCACAATCCGGCATTTGAACTGTCAGTGGCCAGCAGGGTATCATTTTGTACAAGCGCGTCTTTAAACCGGTTGTCTGCCAGCAGTGCATCCATCAAAAGATAGCGAAGGCCGGCAGAGTCGGGCTTTGCTATTACTGCCTGCTGCAATTTCGCTATGGTTACCGATGGGGTTGCCTCCTCAGCACTATTGCTATTTCCGGGAGCAGTATTGCATGCAGGGAAAAAAAATGAAAGCAATAAGACTAATCTATCAAATCGCCTGCTCTTCATATTGCATATATTTTTCTATAGCCGTATCGTATTTTTCCTTCCACTGTTTTATATCGCCCCAGCTTTCTCCGTCCACAACTACTTCACTCCCGGTAACCACACCAAGTCTTTCAAAGGGAATGTTCAGCGCTTTCAATTTTGTTTCCACCGCGTTGCCCTGTACCGCGCTAACGGAAACCACTACCCTGCTTTGTGCTTCGCCAAACCAGAAAGCGTCCGGTCTGAATGCTTCATTGGTTTGAACATTATAGCCCAGTTCGCGGTTAAACCCGCTTTCGCTGAGCGTTACAAAAAGTCCGCCTTCGCTGATGTCGTGCGCAGACTCAATCAGGTCGCTTTTGATCAGTTCACTAACGGCCTGCTGTAAGCGGTATTCTTCCTCCAGGTTAAAATGCGGGGCGGGTGAATATTCCACACCGTGTAATTTGTGAATATATTCTGAGGAGTTTATATCATTCCTGCTTTGTCCTACTAAGTAAATCAAATCACCGGGCTGTTTAAAATCCAGCGTCATTTTATCACCAATATCCTCCAGCAAACCCACCATACCAATGGTTGGTGTGGGGTACACCGCTCCTTCGGGACTTTGATTGTAAAAGCTCACGTTGCCGCCGGTAACGGGTGTATCAAATTTTTTACAGGCTTCGCTCATGCCCTTAATGGCATATACAAACTGGTAATATACTTCGGGATCGTAAGGATTACCGAAATTAAGGCAGTTGGTAACGCCAAGGGGTGTTCCGCCGCTGCATACAATATTCCTTGCCGCTTCGCTTACCGCGATCATACACCCCACAAACGGGTCGGCAAAAACATAGCGGCTGTTGCAGTCTGTTGTAACCGCCAGTCCCTTGGTAGTTCCCTTTACTTTTACCACCGGCGCATCGCTGGGCGCATTGGTGGAAGTATTGCCCGTACCCACCATGCTGTCGTACTGCGTATATATCCAGCGCTTGGAAGCGATATTGGGGATGGTGATAATTTTTTCAGCCACGGCTTTCAAATCCTCCGGTACAGGTACAGAAGCCGGATCAAACTTTTTGATCTCCGTAAAATATTTTGGTTCACGGTATTCCCTTTCATACACCGGTGCGCCGCCACCCAGTACCAGGCTCTCAGCAGGCATTTCAGCCTCCAGTTCTCCATGCATATAAAACTGCAGCACACCCCCATCCGTTACTTCACCGATCTGCGAGCAGGGCAGATCCCATTTGTCAAATATATGCAGTACTTCTTCTTCCCTTCCTTTTTTAACGATCAGCAACATGCGCTCCTGGCTTTCGCTCAGCAGCAGTTCCCAGGCTTTCATGCCTTGCTGGCGTGTAGGTACATTATCCAGGTCAATGCGCATACCCACGCCGCCCTTGGCACTGGTTTCGGCCGTAGAACAAATGATGCCGGCCGCGCCCATATCCTGCATACCTACTAAGGCGCCGGTTGGAATAAGTTCTAAGCAGGCTTCCAATAATTTTTTCTCCTGGAAGGGATCGCCTACCTGCACGGCAGGAAGATCTTCCACACTGCTTTCTGTAATATCGGCCGAAGCAAATGCCGCCCCACCCATACCATCCTTGCCCGTTGCGGAACCCACAATAAACACAGGATTGCCTTTCCCTTCAGCGGTGGCGCTCACGGTTTGTCCGGCCCTCACCACGCCCACGCTCATGGCGTTCACCAGGGGGTTGGTGTGATAGCAATCTTCAAAATATATTTCGCCGCCCACGGTAGGCACGCCAAAGCAGTTGCCATAATGGCCAATGCCATGCACTACGCCGTTAACGAGATGCTGTGTTTTTTCTTCTTCAATATTGCCAAAGCGAAGAGAGTTCAATGCTGCAATGGGCCTTGCTCCCATCGTAAAAATATCGCGGTGAATACCGCCAACACCTGTAGCCGCGCCCTGGAAGGGCTCAATAGCCGAGGGGTGGTTGTGGCTTTCAATTTTAAACACTACGCCCCAGCCGTCGCCGATATCGGCCAGACCCGCATTTTCCTCGCCGGCTTTTACCAGCAGTTTGGCGCCTTCGCGGGGAAGTGTTTTCAACCATTTAATAGAATTTTTATAGCTGCAATGCTCGCTCCACATGACGGAGTAAGCGCTTAATTCGGTAAAATTGGGGGTGCGGCCCAGTATCTTTTTGATCATCTCAAATTCTTCCGGTCGCAGTCCTAATTTTTCGGCTGTTTCAACTGTTGTTTCCATGAATTGTATATATCAAAGTATAGGAAGCCGCGAAATTACGAAATGGGAGGCAATAAAGGTCTGCGATCGCGGATTTTGGTATTTCCGGCGCAAATGTGGGAAGAGGGGATTTATGGGGCAAACTCCGGTGCTACTATCGGCGTTCGTTGTGTCACTCATTTCAGGGTTCGGGGTAGAATTGGGCATAAGGCGAGGGTGTTTATTAAATCAGCGTTGAGAGAAAGCAAGTCGCGCCGGGACGACCATGCGACCCTGGCGCAGGGGAAAGTTAAGCAATGAGACGTCCTTTCGGGAAATTTAATCATTCTTCCATTCATCGGGGTCTCACTCTACACCCATTGCCCAGGCTGTGAAGACCCCGCCGGGAAGAAAAAGAAAGGATTAATTGGTTAAAAACATAGTTCATAAATATGGCACAAGAAGGCCAGGCACAATGCCATGCCTCATTCTTGCGCTAATATGGGGATTTATGGTGCAAACTCCGGTGTAACTAGGTTTCACTCTTCACCCATTGCCCAGGCCGTGAAGACCCCTGCCGGGAAGAAAAAGAAAGGATTAATTGGTTAAAAACATAGTTCATAAATATGGCACAAGAAGGCCAGACACAATGCCATGCCTCATTCTTGCGCCAACATGGGGTCTGCGTTATTGAGCAAAGTGAAACAGACACACAATTTGTTCATTGCTTGGAGCATCGGGAGCATTAGGTAGTAGAATTTAAGGAAATTGGTTTTGTATATTTGGAATCACATTATTTATCTTCAAGCCTATATTCTTGGAAAACGGAAATATATGACTACTGAATTTATTATTGGTATTATTATTTCAATTTTACTATCATATTGGGGAATTTGGCATTCAAACAAATTTAGAAATAAGACTTCCACGCAGGCGCAAGCGTCTCGCTTGTGCATTATAAGATAAGCAGAAGAAATGATGATGAACAATAGTACCAATGCCGGGCATTGTACCACTGCTTGTCATGCTTACATCTAATGTATCTGCCTGGCACTCGTTTGTAGTCGAATTACAAAACCGGCAACCCACTGAGTAATTGAAGTAGTGATTTTGAATTCGCGCCGGGCGCTGCATCAAAGTCCATCGCGGGGCGACCATGCGACCTGGCGCTGGGAAAAGTTAAGCAATGAGAAGTTCTGCAAGCAAAAATTTAATCATTCTTCCATTCGTCGGGGTCTTACTCTACACCCATTGCCCAGGCTGTGAACCCCGCCGGGAAGAAAAAGTTTCCAGGTTGTGTTATTATAGTGCTTCAATTTACGTTTGTGCTGTCGGGCTTGTCGTTTGAATTGTTGCTTTTCACTTCTCTCCTTAGTGGGGGAAGTTGAAAAACCTTTGCCTCTTTTCCGCCCGCAACGATTTGCACGTTTTGAATGCCTTCAATGGCAGGCAACAAAATCTCAAAAGAGCTGATAACACCGGGTTTTACCGCTTCTTTCCCTGGTTCGCAGGATCTGAGAGAGGTTGGATTTTCGATGGAATACTGGCCCAAAAGTTCTCCGTTTGCATCGTAATATTTTACTGCAAAAGGCAATGATGTTTTTTCCTCCTGAATATAGGGGAGTTTTCCTGCTCTTATATCTGTAAAACTGGTATCAATTGTATATTGTTGCCCATCAAAACTCGCGTGAACTGCCCAGTGCGACGAAGATGGATTAATGGCAGCAGACGGATTAAATTTTCCTTTCAGGCTGTCTATTTTGTTAACAGCTGTTTCCACTTCTTTTTTTGATTTGTCTTTTTCCTGTCCGCAGGAAGTTAAAAAGCTGCCTGACACAAGGAAGATTATTAAGATGGATATATACTTTTTCATAAAAATGTTTTGGAATAATCAATTGGATGCGGTTTGTAAAAGCGTATGCAAAATACGCGTTTTGCAAGGTTGGTCATAATTGTTGAGCGGCACGCCAGATGAGCGCATCGGACAAAGATTGTTGCAAATACGATACCAGTCGGGAGTGCCCATTTTTTGTACGTCGGATGCTGTTTTATTATAGCCCGGCGCCGCTGCTTCGGCATCTGATTTGTTGTCCCAGTTGTTGGGAAATTCCGCCTCTTCCCAATGCGAAGCGCTGCTGGCATCGTATTCATCCGCTAAGCGGTAGAGCGAATGTCCGCTTTCGTGCAACATGGTTCCACGCACATAATATTCGGCGGAAAAATAGCCGCTGCCCGCCTGGTCGCGGATATCCTGGAAGTGAAGGATTACTTTACCCTGTGCGAAAGAGAGATTGGAAGAATTAGAAGGGAGCACATGCGATAACCCGCTGTCGAAATCACGTGCTATGGCGGTTACCGGATTAATAAAGAAATTATAAGAACCCCGGAAGCGCCGTACCCAATCTTCCTGGTGAAAGGTAGAATCAATTTGTGAACCAACGGAAGAATAAAACAGGTTCATGCGACTGTTCATACTGGTGTCCGGAATGAAAACGAGATTGAGCACATTATCCTGGTTGCCCACTACATACACGGGAATGGCCTGATTGGCAACAGGGTACGGCCTGGTGGCGAAAGTAACAGTATGGTTGTATGTTTTATCATTACCCTTTACCTGAAAACGATAGGTAACCAGTTTGTTACTGCCGTAACCCGAAGCCCTGGTAAAGGTTAATGGAAAGCTCGGTGAGTTCCATGTTTGTATTTCCGTTTCGGGTGTGGTAGCCGATAGATCTCCGGCGCTATTCACATTGGCCACAAATTCGAACAACTTTACTTCAGATACATTGCCATCTATCCTCCGCAGCGTAAAGGTAACGGCATCGGCGCCTGACGGCGATATAGGTGAATGAATAGCGAATGTTTCGGGATTTTGTTTGCAGGCAATCGCGAGTGGAAGGCAAAACGCGACAAATAAATTCCTTTTTAAGCTTTGATATGAATACATGTCCGTGAATTTTATAGTATTTACATTATTCAATCCGTTGGGATTACATTTCTGTTGACAATAACCCCATTTTGGCTATTTGTTACCCTGTGCAGCGAAACCGTTTTTCGCAACGGCCTTCCTTCTTGCGTTTCATCATTGCTTTTAGCTACGCGAAATAACATTTTATAAAACCGATAGCCCTAGTCTTCGACCTCTTTGGGCTCGTACCATTTTTTCGTGTTACCAGGGTTATAGATAATGCATCCCTTTCAGGGTCGTGTAACAATGGTTATGGCGCATACTTTCCTACGTGGTTGTATTTTACGAACCACGACCCAGCTAATAAAAAGACAAAAATTTTGTAAATGACGCGACTTATGCATTACCAGAAAAAACAGAAATCGCATATCCGCATGGGTGAAAACATTTTTGAATGGTGAAGTGATACGGTTACAGGTTACGCATAGCGACACTGAATATGCAGGACTTTCCAACCTTTGGAAGGTTGGAAACCTTTTAAGTTGTGTAGGGAGCGACAAAAGTCTCAATAGGGATACGGAGCCCCTGCGCAAAGCGTCGTTCCCTCTTTATTCCAAAGGGGTACAAGGTTTAAAAAACCTATAGAGTGAGTTTTCGGCCGTTTCCAGGTCGAACCGTTTTGATGTTACCGGGATTATAGATCTGCAACCAGGAATTTGATACAAAGGGTATAGCTTTTTAAAAGATTTGAGAGAATAGGTTTGATCTACTGTTTTGTGGTTCGTGACACAGCAACCATTGCGGCCGGGATGGTACTAACAAAAAGAAAACATTAAGAATACTTAACGGAAGAACCCATGGTGGTATACCTGTAAGGTAATAACTATTCTCTTTTAAACCCAATCATCTCCCTGTTTTTACCCGCTTGAAACTGAATTTCGCATTTGACATCTTCTATGCTAATCAAATCATCTGTATCGCCTAATACTTCATCCACCAGGCCATACTCTTTTGCTTCAACAGCATTAAAAAAATGGTCGCGGCGAAACATCTCTTCAATTTCATCTTTGCTGTGTCCTGAAAATTTGCCAATCAGATAAAAGATCTGGTTTTGTAATCGCTCCTGTTCTTTGTAGGCAATGCGAACATCTTCGGTATAACCTTTTGCACCACCACCTGTAGGATGCATGTGCACAGTTGCATAAGGAAGCGCATAACGTTGTCCTTTGGCACCTGCTGTAAGTAAAACGGTTGCCATGCTTCCGCAAAAACCAACTGCAACCGTTGACACAGGTGATTTTAATTTTCGTATCGTATCATAAATAGCAAAACCTGAATACACAACGCCACCGGGGCTATTGATGTAGAGCATAATTGGCTCGTGACTTTCACTATCGAGGTAAAGCAATTGTGCTACTACAAGATTCGCAATATTTTCTTCAATGGCAGTGCCTAAAAAAACAATTCTTTCTTTTAGCAAAAGACTATAAATATCGTAAGCGCCTCTTGTGGTACTATCTAATACTGTAGGGATAAGCATATCAGGCAAAAATGTTTTTTAGTTGTTGCACGAAAGAAGATTCAAGCAGCAGCTGCTGATAAATTAATTCCAGCCTATTTCTCTGTTGTCTGCGTGAAAAGATTCGGATAAGTTTATGAACATGTCTTTGTGCTTCCACTTTTTCAAACAGCGAACCGTCAAGAAGCATGCGTGTCTCAAATTGTTCTTTTTTTTCGCCGCTCATTTGATGCGATAAATATTTTTCTATCTGCTCTATCTCAATTAAATCGTTCCTCATATACATTTCTTTTTTTTAGCTCTACCCGGATTTTTTCAATGCACTTATGTTTTTGTACTGTTGCCGAACGAACGCCATTATACCCAAAACTTGTAGCGATTTGTTGAAGCGAAAGATTATCGTAATAAAACGCTTTGAGCATGTGTAAACATTTTTGTCCTGCCAGCATTAAGTAGTGAAAAATATTTTTATATTCATCTGCAGCTTCATTTTCTTCATCAACAAATGCCTCAACATCTTCCGGCAACGAATCGAAATACTGATCTTTAGAGTGAAGCCAAAGTATTTTAGCAGTGCCCAGCAAATATGCTTTTGCTGAAGTATGAATTTGCAATGTACCTTTTGCTTCTCTTTCAAGATATATCAATAGCGCATCATGAAAAGCATCATCCGCTTCTTCAAGACTTCCACCCAAACGTTTTATTAAGCGCGCTGCTTCGGGAAAGACTTCCCGGTATAATTCAACTAAACTTTCGTGCTCCATCATTCCATTTTATTATTAGTGTTCAAAAAGGTAGAATTATCACCTGAAATCATGAAATTATTTTTTCACGCATGATATAGGTTCTGATTCTTACCGTTCATAATCTATTATTCACTCTTGCCGCCGCCCTGCATAACAGGATGTTGCGGTAAAATGCCGCACCGCACAAATAAATTTACGAAACCACGGTTGGAAGTTTTAGAAATGAGTTTTGATTTTCAATAGTTTATGAATTCTCGCCAGGGTCTGCATCAAAAGTCATCGGGCAGGCCATGCGGCCCTTGCGCTATGAAAAGGTAAGCAATGAGGGGTCCTTTCGGAAAAATTTAATAACTCTTCCATTCGTCGGGTCTCACTCTTCACCCATTGCCCAAGCTGTGAAGACCGCCGGGAAGAAAAAGAAAGGATTAATTGGTTAAAAATATAGTTCATAAATATGGCACAAGAAGGCCAGGCACAATGCCATGCCTCATTCTTGCGCCAACATGGGGGACAGATCTCTCAACGCAGGCGCAAGCGTCTCGCTTGTGCATTATAAGGAATGACAGGCAGAAGAAACTATGATAAACAATAGCACCAATGCCGGGCCTTGCGCTACTGCCTGTCATGCAAGACTGAGGCATCCGGACAAGGTCCGTTCATCCGGCAAAGCGTTGATACGCTAACGTGATAAGCCCGGTGAACCTGTTACTTGTTTGGCAATTAGAGCAGTAAACTCTATTTCTAACAATCTTACAAAAATTATAGTATCAGTTATCCTTTGTCTTCTCTAACAAAATATTATTTTAAGCTCAACAGGTTCAGAATATGATTCGAACTCTACTGCTGGTGCTGTTTGCAGGTATATCCGTGGTGAACAGTATGACTGCTCAAACCAACAAAAATATCTTTTACCAGAAAGTAAGCAGTCCCGTCAGGTTGCCATCATCCGCAGGTAAAAATGTAATACGCCTGTTTTATCCAAACAACATCGTTACAGCTATAACAACCAATGGTATATTCCGCTATCAAAATGGCAAATGGCGGAGCACTGCCAGTAACGGCAACTGGGTGATGGCTGCTCTGGACGGAAAACAAAATATATGGCTGGCCTCGCAGAAAATAATTTCAAATGAACAGGGCAGCATAATTCCGCTACCGGTTACAATGCAAAACGATTCTGTAAGCAGCATGTTATGGGAAAATGATCAAACATTGTATATTGGCACTAACCGCGGACTATACGCATGGAACGGCAAATGGGAGCATGTGCCGCAACTTAAAGGTATTGCCGTTAATGATATCATTTCAGATGCCAGACAAAACCTATGGGTAGCTTCCGAAGACGGCTTATGGAAAAGCGCAAATGGCAAATGGCTTAACCTTGATAATTTGCTGATGGCTGAAGGCAACCAGCGAAAATATTATGCGCTTGCTGCTGTCAACAATGGGGCCGACGTGGTTTTCAGTACACCTTACTCGGTTGGTTGCATTGCTGCAAATAACGAACATTGGGTATGGCGATCAACCGAAGGACTGCCGTATGGCCCGGTAACCCGTATTCATGCAACTGGAAATGATTTTTGGCTGGGTACCGCTAAAGGCGCTATCCAAAAAGACAGCGCATGGCATTATTATTATGGTAAGCGTTGGTTGCCTGCGGCAGGGGTAAATGATATACTGAAATTACCAACAGGCGAAGTTTGGATTGCCACAGCAGAAGGCATCAGTGAAATAAAAAATGTGCCCATAACACTGCAACAAAAAGCAGCTTATTACGAAAGCGTAATTGACAGGCGTCACAACCGCCGCGGCCTGATCAATATTTCCAGGCTTGCCACACCGGGCGACACTGCAACCAGCTATATGGAGAATGAAGATAACGATGGACTATGGACATCCTGTTATCTTGCAGCAACGTGTTTTCGTTATGCAGTCAGCAAATCGCCCGATGCCAAACGGAAAGCTGTACGAACTTTTGAAGCGCTGGAACGGCTGGAAACAATAACGGGTATTCCTGGTTACCCGGCCAGATCTTATGCAACTGCTTCCGACAAGGTGAAGCAATCCCGTTCACCGCATCCCAAGGCATGGCATTTTTCTCCCGATGGCAAATGGCAGTGGCTTGACGATACAAGCTCTGATGAAATTACCGGCCATATATTTACGCTTTCATTATTTTATGAACTGGTTGCAGACACTGCGCAGAAACCTCGGGTAAAAGCATTGATCAACCGTATGGTAACCCATATTATTGACAACGATTTTCATTTGATTGATTTTGATGGTAAACCTACCCGCTGGGGTGTATGGCACCCCGATTCTTTAAACCACTCCCCCAACTGGATGTACGAACGCGGGTTGAATTCATTGCAGATACTTTCGTTTTTGAAAACCGCGATTCATTACACAGGTAATCCGAAATTCGTAAAAGCTTATCAAATGCTTGTTGAAAAGCATGGCTATGCACGCAATGCGGTTGCTGCAAAAATGTACGGCCCGTACGAAACAAGTCATTCAGATGATATCCTCAACTTCTTCCCTTATTATGGACTATTCCGCTATGCAGGTAATGATACCAGTTATACATCCTTCGTTAAAAGTTTAGAACGCAGCTGGCGCAATGTACGCAACGACCGTATGCCGGTTTGGAATGTAATGGCCAGTGCTTTACTGGGTAAAGATTGTGATTTGGATATTGCATTGGAGGAACTTCGGGAATACCCGCTTGATCTTGTTGACTGGACAATGGAAAACAGTCATCGCTGGGATATAGTAACAGATCCGATGGTTGACAGGGGAAGGCAAAAACAAGCCATACATCCGGTACCAACACCCGAAAGCGGAGTTTCGCGCTGGAATACGAATCCCAAAAGACTTAGTGCAGGGAGATCCGGACAAACAGAAGAAACGGGTACTTATTTTTTATTTGCTTACTGGATGGGGAGGTATTATGGATTTTGGGGAGAATAGCAATACCGTTCCGGAATCGAAATCATTGTGCCCTTTAAAAATAGTTGACAGCAGAAGTAACTATAGTGAACAACAGGGCCAATGCCGGGGACATCCCAACCCCTGGTTGGTATGCCTGAACAAGGAAGCGTTGGAACATAATGTACGGCGCAGATCTGGCGATTGTGCACGGTAGTTAGCAGACAATAACGGTGAAACAGCCGGTTGCAAAAAGCTGATTTCCCCCAACAGTGTTGCGTGCTCCGTTATTTTATCTGTACTACGCGTTCTGTAATATGCCTGAATTTTGAGAAGAGCTGATCATCATGTCCCGGCAGGATAAAGTCAATTTTGGACGCGAGTGTTTTCATTCTTTGCATGGCTGCCACATACGCTGCTGCATTATAAGTGCCGTAAGGCGGGGGTGGTAACATTCTGTTCAGGTTATCATATACCCATACATTGTCTGATGCTATAAGAATTCTGTCGTTACCGGATTGCACCAGCACATATTGTGCCTCATAGGTATGTTTTGAACCGGTGTACACCGTAATACCGGGAATAATTTCTTTGCTGTCGCCATCCACGAGTGTAACTTTCCCCGAAACATTCATGTCTACCAACCTAAGCATATCCTGCTTAACAAAGCCTCCGCGATTGGAGCCTTTCTGCCAGGCCTGTCCTGTGTAATAATTATAATCTTCTTTTTGTATCCAGATCTGTGCGTTGGGAAATAAACTGATGCCGTTGATATGATCCCAATGCGGGTGTGAAATAATAATATCTGTTACAGCTTCGGCTTTTACATTCGCCTGCAAAAGCACAGAATCAGGGCGCATGGCGGCAGTTAATCCAAAATCTACCGCATTCGGAAGTTCGGCTGCGCAACCAGCGTCCACGAGTATGTTTTTACCATTGTTGCCTTTTATAAGCCAAAACACAAATGCAATGTTGATACTGTCTTTGGTTGGACCATCCTGTACCCAATCAGAAATTGGCGTGGGCCTGGCTAAAACAGCATACTTTAATGCGTACACTTCATATAGCGGCTGTTGTTGCGCCATTGTGCAGAAATTGCAGAACAAAGCGAGGCATCCAATAAAAATGACTTTATTCATGACGGGCAAAGTATTTGAAGTATGTTTTTGGCTGTGTAAAGATCGCTACGGTATGGAATAAGAATTGGATTTTTTAGGCGGGAGAAGATCGCTACCGGCAGATGAATATACTAAAGTGCAGGAAGCCGCAAAACCAGGAATTGGGAGGCAATAAAGGACTGGGATTATGGGGTTTCGGTATCACCTATGTAAATGTGAGAAGAGGGGGATTTTTATGAACCCCGCGCTCGGTATGGGCGGGCATCGCCTGTTGCGTGGCACATTTCGGAGTCGGGACATTATGAGGTGGAAGCAAGATCTTGAGAGAAATGTAGCATTTAAGGGGCTTGGACTGAGGATTTGTATATTTGGAGTATACAATCATACTAATGTCTGGAATTAGAGTCATTAGTGTCCGGTAAAAATACTTGATTGATAAATTAAAAGGAGGCGGGAAGCCTCCTTTTTCGGTATTTTTAAGTTACCACACAAAAAAACAGCCGATGAGTAAAGGTACTTTTTTTACCGGACAGCCAATCTTCAATCAGGTACTAAATTTCCTTCCCCGTTCAATGGTTAACGCTATTGCCAGAGAGTCTAACGCCGATTATTATTGTAAAACATTTAAAACATATGAGCATTTGGTTACCATGCTCTATGCAATTTTCAATCAATGTACCTCCCTTAGAGAAGTAACCATAGGGCTGCTGGCCTGGGATCAGCGTATCCATCATTTGGGCATGGAATCTCACCCGCGGCGAAGCACTATTTCTGATGCCAATAAAAAGCGCACGGCTGAAGTGTTTGAAAAAATATACTTTGGTTTATTGAACCGTTACCGACCACTTTTACCGGACAGCCAAAAGCATTCCCGCAAAAACAATCTCTATATTTTCGATTCCACAAGCATTACGCTGTTTCAGCAGATCCTTAAGGGCGCCGGTCTCTCAAAGACCGATGGAAGACGTAAAGGAGGTATTAAAGTTCACACCTTATTGCATGCTAAAGAGGACCTTCCCACTATGATCCGCTATAGCGCAGGAGCCGATAACGATGCTAAATACCTCAAAGAGGTGCAATTGCCCGCCGGCTCCGTTATTGTATTTGATAAACTTGCACCCGCACGGATGGTAAATAATGTAACTTAAAACCATATCATAATAAACGACTGCTATTTTAAGAATTTGTCCGATCATTTTAAAAGTTACCAGAATTTGGTAACTTTACAGGAAAATAAAAGTTATGGGACGAAACACTTCTGTATCGTTGGGAGACTACTTTGAAGATTTTGTTGACAACAGGATTTCAGAAGGGCGTTACAAAAATGCAAGTGAAGTAATACGTGCAGGATTACGCCTTTTGGAAGAAGAAGAAAACAAGGTAACCGCATTGAAAAACGCGATCAGGGAAGGAATTGACAGCGGAATGGCAAAAAACTTCGACTCAAAAAAACACTTAGAAACTTTAAAAGCCAATAAACGAAAGAATGGCTAAATATTGTCTGAGTAATAAAGCTGTTGAAGACCTGGCTAAAATTTGGGATTACACCTATGAAGCATGGTCAGAAAGTCAGGCGGACAAATACTACGAGCTTCTGATTAAAACCTGCAAAGACATTTCTAAAAATCCAACTATTGGAAAATACTATACGGAAATAGCAAATGAAATTTTGGGATTCAGGGCAGGTAAACACATTATATTTTACCGTAAGAAAAATCCAAAAGAAATTGAAATTTTAAGAATTCTCCACGAAAGAATGGACCTGAAAAACAAAATTGATGAATAAAAGCTCGCTGTGGTTCGTGTTTACGAACCATTACTCATTCTTCGCTATAATGTCTTCCACTAACAAAAGTTGAGCATTTGCACAAAGTTGCCGGGCACGTTAAGTAACATCCCTCTCTCGCTCTGGTCGTAGCAAAAGCAATGTAAACTGGCTGACCATAGTTGTCGAGGATTGCTTCCATATTGCTCCCTTCTATCCGGAAGGGATACAAGGTTTATAAAGAACTATAGAGAAAACCTTCGACCCCTTCGGGGTCGCACCAACTTGAGGTTGTAAGAGTTATAGACCTGCAGCCCTTCAGGGTTGTATAACAATGCTTATGTTGCATACCTTTCACCGGTGCAAGGGTTTCAAACCTTTCAAAGGTTGGAAACCCTGTTTGTCCGGCTGTAGAAAGCCTCCCGTACTTCCTACATCATATGTTCTTCCGGGACTTTGTCCTTAGCTTTATTTACAGTAACTCTTTTTATTAATGCAGCTTAGTATAAGTGTACGCTTGCTCGCGCTTCTGTAGAAGCAGCGCCCCCCCAAGCAGGCGTAAGGCGTCTCACTTGTGCTTCATAATAATAAATGCATCCGGCAAAATCTCATAGATTCCTCCTACATCGGAATGACAAGCAGACTTAACTACGATGAACAATAGTAGCAATGCCGGGCATTACACTGGTGCTTGTCATGGACCAGAGGAGGCATCTGCCTGGCGCCCCTCGCCCGCGCTGTTGTTAGCAAAAGCAATGTGCATCGGCTGACCTGCACGTTATTATGACTGTATATATATTGAGATACGTAAAAGACGTCACAACTTGCCCTGTGCGGGAGACCCGGCTATTCACAAAGCAATGCTACCAACCCTGCAACCAACGCAGATAACATTCCCTTAGATTCCCCGTACCTGCCCCGGCGGGCAGGCTCGAATGACAGGCAGAGGAAACCAGGTGAACTGCATTTCTAATGCTGAGCTTAAATACCACTGCTTGTCATGCCGACGCAGAAGGCATCTGCCTAACCGCTTCTTTGCTGTATCGGATTGCAAAGCCGGCACACCGCTGAATAATTGAAGTCATCATGCAAGTAGCGTATTTTACTATTACTAAGCGCCATTTATGCGAAGCGCCGGATGGATAATAGAACCAAATGTATACTTATACGCTAAAGTAGGCTTCGCATGTAGTCAAGAAAGCAGGTTTTGTATATTTGGGCGTTGACTGCTGTGCTTCGACTACTCTAAGTGGCAACAATGATCATAGAAGCGAAAATTCAATACATTCATATCAATCGCGTGTTAATCCAATTGCCGGTTTCCAGGCATTAATTCCTTTCTCGCATCGTGCACTTCTCACTTCGGAACATTGAGTGTATGGGGAAGGTGGGAAAGCGGTATTCTGGCATGATTATTCTAAGCATTAATGATTAGATACAATGCCTGCTGAAGGAATGCTGATCCTTGGATACAGGATTATTTGTAAGACCAGGAGGAAAGAAATAATAGCCACCTGCTTTAATTCAACAAATTAAGATTTGCTTATCATGAAAATATTTTACTTGATTTTTTTTTGCATTGTGCAACACTACAGTTCCTTCGCCCAATACACAGCAAGAGAATCAGCATTGGGCATCCGTGCCGGAGGTGCAACAGGTATTACTTACAAAAAATTCTTTAACAGCAATTTCGCTTTTGAGGTAATTGCCGCCAAGGATTTTCCGAAGGATAACGATGGTATTTTAATTTCAGGTTTATTTGAAAAACATGTTGCCCTTGCTGGCAAACGATTTTCAGCATTGATTGGAGGTGGGCCTTCCTATCATTTTGAAAGAAATAGTTTTGGATTAGCCGCTATTATCGGTTTTGATTGGAGGATTTTGAATTCCCCTCTTAATCTTCAGGTGGATTGGAGTCCAGGTTATTATTTTGCTGGCGAAAAGGGCTTTACTACAGTTAATGCTGCTTTTAGTGTCCGATATATCTTAAACCGGAAGCAAGTTTATTCTGATGATTATTGAGATTAAAGTTTTTTTAATTAAACGATCATATGCGTTTTACTGTAACAACGAGGAACACGGCCCATAATGCTTTTCTTCAAAATGAAAGGAGCCGACGAGGACGGAAAGAATACATGTATAAGCTGTTCCGCGATGAAATGCTGACCGAGTAATACTATTATCGAGTATCTGCATGAGCCATTTCAGCAAATTTGTGCTCCCGATTTTTGCTTCCAGCGTCTTATTTGGTCCATAATGTAGAACGAATTCCCCATTTGGAGAACGCCAAATACGTTCTTCCGGAACCTTGTCTTAGCTTCATTTACCAACAATTTGTTATGCTTTTAAATAATCACAGCGGAGATTTTACGACTTAACAGGCATGGACCGGCGGAACAAAGGAAAAATCTTTTTGTCCTCATTTTTTATTGGGTTTAATTTGCGGTTCACCAGGCAGGTGATTCGTAGCTTTATAACGAATAGATTTAAGATAACATACCAATAAAAAGGAGGATACACAGATTGAATACGATTTTAAGATTGGGCATTGTGGGCTATGGTAACCTGGGAAAAGGTGTTGAAATGGCTGTTAAACAAAATCCGGACATGGAATTAGTAGCCATATTTACAAGAAGAGTACCGGCAGCATTGGATAGCGCGTCAAAAGTGGTAGCCATTGATCAAATGGAAGAGTACAAGGGCAAAATTGACGTAATGATTCTTTGCGGCGGCTCTTTAAAAGACCTGCCGGAACAGGTGATCATGGTTTCTAAAATGTTTAACACCGTTGATAGCTTTGATACCCATGCGAAAATTCCGGCGTATTTCAAACGAGTAGACGAATCTGCAAGATCTAATAAAACATTAAGTCTTATATCTACCGGCTGGGACCCGGGATTGTTTTCCCTGGCAAGACTGCTCGGTCAGAGTATTTTACCGCAAGGCGAGGAATATACTTTCTGGGGTAAGGGCTTGAGCCAGGGGCATTCTGACGCGGTAAGACGCGTTCCGGGCGTTATAAAAGGCGTTCAGTATACGATACCTAAAAAAACTGCAATGGAAAGGGTGCGTTCAGGTGAAAACCCCAGGCTTTCTACATCCGAAAAACATGAGCGGGTTTGTTATGTTGTTGCAGAGGAAGATGCCAATTTGCCGGAGATTGAAAATACCATTAAAAAGATGCCTCATTATTTTGATGCATATGAAACCACTGTTCATTTCATAACAGAAGCTGAGCTTAAAGCGAATCATTCAAGTATGCCACATGGAGGGATCGTATTCCGTTCCGGCACTACCGGAAACGGATCAAAACAAAGAATTGAATTTAGCCTGACCTTAGAAAGCAATCCGGAATTTACCGCCAGTGTTTTAGTAGCTTACGCGAGGTCCGTGGGAAAAATGGCAAAAGAAGGTCAAACGGGTGCCCGCACCGTGCTCGACATTCCTTTGGGATATTTGTCTTCAAAGTCGCCGGAGGAGCTTCGTGAATCTTTATTATAATTATAACCTGATATCTCATACCCCTCCTACAGGTAAGTACCGGATGGAATAGAAACAAGTTTTGATTAATTTTATGTTTTGCAAAAGCATCTTTAAACTTGTTTCCATTGAACCAGCATTTGTCTGCCATTATTAAAGGGGAAAAAACTGCCCGCTTTAAAAAGCTTTCTTCTTCAAATATTATTTGTGTTTTTTTCTTTTTTGTATTGCTGTTCATCTGCCCGGCACTGCATGCACAAAAAAAACAGGATCTGAAAATAACCGGAAAAGTTACAGAAGCCCTCGGCAACACAGCACTTGGCTATGCTACCGTTCAACTGTTTAAGCTGCACGACAGTACCCCGGTTACCACAGTTACTACAGCGGAATCGGGCAATTTTACCCTTGAAGCCCCTGCAGGTACCTACTTTGCCCTGGTTGAATTTATCGGTTACAGCCCGCTTAAAACCCCTGCTATCACCCTTACGCCGGGCAATGCGCCCTTTGACCTTGGTACGATACAACTTATTTCTGCTTCCAAAACACTTGAAGAAGTATACATCCAGGCCGAAAAGAGCTCAATGGAATTATCGTTAGACAAAAAAATATTCAATGTGGGCAAAGACCTGGCAAATGCCGGTGGAACCGCTGCCGACATTTTGAGTAACATTCCGTCGGTAGCAGTGGATGTGGAAGGCAATGTAAGCCTCAGGGGCAGCAACAGTGTGCGGATACTGATAGACGGAAAGCCGTCCGGACTGGTGAGCATAAAAGGTGGAAGCGGCCTGCAGCAACTCCAGGGCAGTATGATAGAAAAAGTAGAGATCATCACCAATCCATCGGCCCGTTATGAAGCAGAAGGTATGGGCGGCATCATTAATATTGTATTAAAGAAGGAACGCAAGGAGGGATTCAACGGGTCTTTTGACGTGGTGGCAGGATATCCGGAAAACTTCGGAATAGCAGCCAATGTAAATTACCGCCGTAAAGATTTTAATTTTTTCGTTAATTATTCCGCCTCTTACCGCAATGCACCGGGAAAAAATGACCTCTACCAGGAACTCTACCGAAACGACAGCACTTTTATCTCCACTAAAAACATGGAACACCGTTTAAAAGGCATGTACAATAATGCAAGAGCGGGATTAGACTATTTTTTCGACGACAAAAATATACTGACGGCTGCCTATACCTACCGGATCAGCAAGGGCAAACGCTTTTCCGACATCTTTTACCACGACTACGAATCAACCATAAAAAATCTAACCGGCATCACCCACCGTACACAGGATGAAACAGAAACGGAACCCAATTCGGAATACGCGCTCAGTTATAAAAGAACCTTTGCCCGGCAGGGACAGGAACTGACCGCTGATGTACGCTACCTTGATAACTGGGAAAACTCTGATCAATATTTCGGGCAGCAAAGTTTTAACCCGGATGGCAGCCACACCGATGTACCTTTTATACTGCAGCGTTCTGTAAACGATGAAACGGAAAAGCAATACCTCACACAAATTGATTACATACACCCTTTTGGAGAAAAGGGTAAGCTTGAAGCAGGGCTGCGCAGCAGCTTTCGCAACATGACCAATAATTATACAGTAACTGAAAAAGATGCAACCGGCGACTGGTTTGAATTGCCGGGGCTGACGAATAATTTTTTATACAAAGAAAACATTAATGCGCTTTATGCAATATTGGGCAACAAGGTTAAAAAAATTTCTTATCAATTAGGACTTCGCAGCGAGCTCACCAACGTAACCACCACGCTCAGGCAAACCCATGAAGTGAATCCCCGCAAATACCTAAACCTGTTTCCGAGCGCGCATGTTACGTATGATCTGCCCGAAGGACATGCTATACAGGTAAGTTACAGCCGGCGTGTGCGTAGACCTCAATACAACGATCTCAGTCCGTTTATGACCTACAGTGATAACCGTAATTACTGGAGCGGCAATCCTGATCTTGATCCTGAATTCACTCATTCCTTTGAAATTGGACATATCAAATACTTAGATAAAGCGTCCATTAGTTCTTCGTTGTACTACAGGAATACAAAAGGTAAAATTTTGTATGTAAAAAGAGTGAATGAACAGGGCAACTCGGTTACACTTCCGCAAAACCTGGCAACCGAAAATTCGTTCGGCGCTGAATTTACGGGATCTTATTCGGCTTTCACCTGGTGGAAAACAGACGCCAGCGTTAATTTTTTTCGCGCCATTACCGATGGCAGCAACCTCGATGATGAATTCAGGAGCGATACCTATAGCTGGCTGGTGCGTTTACTTTCACGGGCTACTGTTTGGAAGAATACGGATATACAAATCCGCGGCAACTACGAAGCACCACAACAAACACCACAGGGCAGGCGCAAATCAATTGCAACGATGGACCTGGCCGTTAGTAAAGACATTCTTAACGACAAAGCTACCCTTACGCTGAATGTTTTGGATGTTTTTAATTCGCGCCGCTACCGCTCCATTACAGAAGGCGCTAATTTTTATACCGAAAGTATGTCGCAGGGAAGGTTGCGGCAGGTTAATCTTACCTTCAATTACCGGCTTCGCCAGGCAAAGAAAAAAGTAAAAGAAACCCTGGAGCAGGAATCATAACGCAAAAGGGGCAGAAGGGTGGATGACAGTAAATCATTCCAAAGTTTTTAGTTGATTATGTGGGGGTATATCTATAATTTTCTGTTTTGTTACCACATTATATTAAAGCAAGCATGCCCGCTAACATCAATATACCCGAGTTCATAACAGGATTAAGTGCATCCGAAGCAGAAGCAGCACGAAAACAGCATGGCCCCAACCTGCAGGTAACCCCTAATGCCAATCAATGGTGGCGGGTTCTGTTAGATATGCTAAAAGAACCTATGCTTTTGCTTTTAATAGCGGTAACCATTATTTATTTTATAATGGGTGAATACGGCGAGGCTTATTTTATGCTGGCTGCTATTATTATCGTTTCAGGCATTTCATTTTACCAGGATAACCGCAGCCGCCGGGCACTCGAAGCACTGGAAAAAATCAATCAGCCACTGAGCAAAGTAATCAGGAACAGCCGCATGATCAGCATTCCCACCCGCGACATAGTGATCGGCGATATGCTGCTGGTGGCAGAAGGCGATACCATTAATGCCGATGGCAAAATTGTGCACAGCAATGATTTTTCCGTTAACGAATCAATGCTCACCGGCGAGGCTTATTCTGTATTTAAATCTGCCGCCGCCAATGACAACCTGGTATACAGCGGCACATTGGTAGTGTCTGGTCTTGCCATATGTGAGGTATTACAGATTGGCAGACAAACCAAAATTGGGCAAATCGGGGAATCCATATCGGGCATTCGTGAAGAAGCTACGCCGCTGCAACTGCAAATCGAAAAATTTGTGAAAGGCATGGCAATAGCCGGTATCGCTATTTTTTTACTGGTATGGCTGGTAAACTATTGGGAAAGCCGGAGCTTAACCGACAGTCTGCTAAAAGGACTTACCCTTGCCATGAGTATTTTACCCGAAGAGATACCCGTGGCTTTTACCACTTTTATGGCACTGGGGTCGCGCCGGCTGATGCAGTTGGGTATCATCGTAAAAAAAATACGGATAGTGGAAACACTGGGCAGCGCTACGGTTATATGTCTTGACAAAACCGGTACCATCACCCAAAATCACATGAGCATCCGTGCCATATATGCCTATGCCAACCGCAGGCTTTATGAAGACAATGCAGGATACGACGAAACCGCCGGATCCGTTATACAATATGCCATGTGGGCAAGTGAGCCCGTACCTTTTGACCCAATGGAAAAAGCACTTCACCAGGCGTACGAAAAGAGCACCCCCCGTGATGAGCGCAGCGAGTATACCATGGTTCATGAATATCCGCTGGAAGGTACGCCACCTATGATGACGCACCTGTTTGAAAACAAAGCAGGCAGGCGTACCATTGCGGCCAAGGGAGCGCCGGAAGCCATTATTGCAGTAAGCAGGCTTACCGAATCGGAAAGCACGGCAATGCTGGAGCAGGTAAACAAACTGGCACAAAAGGGTTACCGGATACTGGGTGTTGCGTCTTCTTCTTTTGAAGGCAGTACGTTTCCCGCAAAGCAGCAACAACTATCCTTTCAATTATTGGGTTTTGTGGCTTTTTACGACCCGCCAAAGCCAAATATCAAATCCGTATTTGAACAATTTTACGAGGCGGGCATTGCTGTTAAAATTATTACCGGTGACAATGAGGTTACTACCAGGGCCATTGCGCAGCAGGCAGGCCTAAAAGATGCAGGAGCCTCCATGAATGGCGAACAACTGCTCCAGCTTAGTGAAATTGAAATGAAGGAAACACTGGAGAAAGTAAATATATTTACACGCATGTTTCCCGAAGCGAAGCTGGCGGCTATCAATGCCTTAAAAAACGATCAGGAAATTGTGGCCATGACGGGCGATGGCGTAAATGATGCGCCTGCGTTAAAAGCCGCCCATATCGGTATTGCCATGGGAAATAAAGGAACGGAAATAGCAAAGCAGGCGGCTGCGCTTGTGCTGGCCGATGACGATTTGTCGAGGATGGTAGATGCGGTGGGCATAGGACGACGAATATATACCAATATCAAAAAGGCTGTTCAGTATATTATATCCATTCATATCCCTATTATATTAACCGTATCATTACCGCTATTCTTAGGGTGGGTTTATCCTGCCATTTTTACACCGGTACACGTCATCTTTTTGGAGCTGATCATGGGGCCCACCTGTTCTGTTGTATATGAAAATGAACCAATGGAGGCGAATGCAATGCAAATCCCTCCCCGCCCCTTTACTTCCACTTTTTTATCATTGCATGAAATGACGATCAGCATTATACAGGGGCTGGTAATTACCGCTGGTGTTCTGCTGATGTACTGGTATGGTGTACTCAATGGCTATGATGAACCAGGCACCAGAAGCCTGGTTTTTGCTACACTGGTACTTGCCAATATTTTCCTTACATTGGCCAACCGTTCTTTTTACTATTCGTTACTGTCTGAAATGCGCAACCGCAATACCCTGATGCTGTATATCATATCGGCAACGATAATTATGCTGATGCTCATGCTATATGTTCAGCCCATAGCACAATTCTTTAAAATTACGCCGCTTTCCCTGAAGGAATTGCTTACCTGCAGTGCGGCAGCGGCCGTTTCGGTGCTATGGTTTGAAGTATGGAAATGGGCGAAAAGAAAAGGGTTTATTTCACCCGCGAAATAAGACCGGCAATCCCGGCAATAATTTAACAGAAATGCAAAAACTGATTATTCCTGTTAAGGATCAGGAAAGCGTATGATATTTATCAGGTTGCCCGTTCAGGAGAGATAATATTTTTACAGAAACTGCATTGCAAATTACAGGAATCAAATATGCTTGAAGGAATTAAAAAAATTGAGGCAGACGCCTGCGTTTCAGACATTGTAAAAAATGATTACCGCACGGCCCGCGTATTTAAAAAATACGATATTGATTTTTGTTGCGGGGGAAGGTTTCCTTTAGAAATGATATGTGCAAACAAAGGGCTGGATACAAAGGGTGTAATAAAGGAACTGGAAGCCGCAACGCACACTACCACCTCGCATGCTTTACAGGAATACCAAACCTGGAAACCGGATTTCCTGGCCGACTATATTATACACGTACATCACCATTATCTCCAAAACGCTATACCCGAAACGGCTGATCTCCTTGGTAATCTCACTAAAAAACATTCTGCCTCCTATCCTTACCTGCCCGAACTTCAAAGGATTTTTGAAACCTTTTCCAATAACCTGATGCCCCGGCAGCAGCATGAAGAAGAGATGGTATTTCCTTATATCCGCCAGTTAACAAGGGCTTATCTCAATAAAGAATCCTATGCTGCACTCCTGGTTCGCACTTTGCGTAAGCCTGCGGAACAGGTAATGCTGCAGGAACAAAAATCAATTGAAGACCTGATCAGGCAAATGCGCGAACTCACGCATAATTATACTCCTCCCCCCAATGCCTGCGTTACCCACAAAGTAACACTTTTGAAATTGCTGGAATTAGACAATGATACTGTTCAGCATACACACCTCGAAAATGATATGCTTTATGTGCAGGTACGCACTATGGAAGATGAACTGATGAGTCAGAAAGATTAATACACAATGCTTGCCGCTTGCCGTAATTGTTTTATTTTGGCAAAAAATCTGCCGCCAGTGTATAAAAACGCGTTGCTTACTTAAACCAGCAACCAGTGCAAACACTCAGATAGCAGGCAGGCATCGGTAACAAGCATTAATTATGATGAAACTGGATACAGCGCATCTCGTATCTTTATTTGAACACGCAACGGAAGGTATTATACTTACCAATAGCAAGGGGGAGATTACAATAATTAATCCCGCCGCAGAGCACATGTTTGAGTACGAAGCACAGGAGGTAATTGGAAAGCCTATAGAGATGCTGATACCACAACGCTTCCACCCTCTCCATTCCCAACAGCGCCAGGGATTTTATCATCACCCGCAAAACCGGATAATGGGATCGGGAAGAGACCTGTATGGAAAAAAAAGTGACGGATCGGAAATTCCGGTTGAGGTGAGCCTGAGCTTTTATAACAGAGAAGATGAATTGTTCGTAACCGCTTTTATTGTAGATATTACCCATAGAAAAAAGATAGAGCAAAACATGCTGCAGCAGCAACTGGAACTGGAAAAAATGACCAGCGATATGCGCAAACTAAACACACAGCTCGAAGTAAAAGTGGAAGAAAGAACACTGATATTAAAAGAGGCATTACAAAAACTTGAACAATCCCAGAAAGAACTGAACGATGCGCTCAGCAAAGAAAAGCAGCTCAGTGAAATTAAAAGCCGCTTTGTTTCCATAGCTTCCCATGAATTTCGTACACCACTCAGCACAGTACTGTCTTCCGCTTCTTTGCTATCAAAATATACCACTACAGCCGAACAGGATAAAAGAAACCGCCACGTAGAAAAAATTAAAAATGCTGTAAGAAATTTAAATGATATTTTAGACGATTTCCTGTCTCTCGGAAAATTAGAGGAGGATAAAGTGGAAATACATCCGGTATTATTTAATCTTGAAGAATTTATGGAAGAACTGGTTGAAGAGATGAAACCTTTACAGAAAACAGGACAGCAGATCATTTTCTCCTGTGAAGGAAACCCGGCGCTCTTTTCCGATAAGCGCTTACTCAAAAATATTATCATCAATCTTCTTGCCAACGCCATTAAATTTTCGGATGAAAACACCGCTATTGAGGTGAGCAGCAAGACGAGTGATCGGGAATTTGAAATAAAAATTACAGATAAGGGCATTGGTATAGCTGAAGAAGATCAGCAGCAACTGTTTTCAAGCTTCTTCAGGGGAAGAAATGCGGTCAATATACAGGGAACAGGTTTAGGCCTGCATATTATAAAAAGATATGCAGATATTTTAAAGGGCAATATTAAAATAAAAAGTACTTTGGGCAAGGGAACAACAGTTACCGTTACCATTCCTCAAACCAATCAAAAATCATAGATCATGGCGTCTGTTTTAGTTATTGATGACAACCCGGATATTCGCGATAATACAGCAGAAATACTGGAACTTGCAGGATATGTAAGCCTGACGGCTGAAAACGGAAAGAAAGGAGTTGAAACAGCATTGAGGGAAAAACCAGACATTATTATCTGTGATATCATGATGCCGGAACTTGATGGTTACGGCGTACTGCACCTGCTGCAAAAAAATGCTGAAACCCGTAATATCCCTTTTATTTTTTTAACTGCAAAAACCGAAAGATCCGACCTGCGCAAAGGCATGGAAATGGGTGCAGATGATTATATTACCAAGCCATTTGAAGAAATTGAACTGCTGAATGCCGTAGAAGTACGGCTTAAAAAAAGAGAACTTTTGTCTCAAAAATATGTGCCTGGCGCTTCGGGCATCACTCAGTTCATGAAAGATGTAAATGATGCGGGGCTCATACAACAACTTACCAACCAATATGATGTTGTATCCTACACTAAAAAGCAATTTCTTTACCAGGAAGAAAAGCGACCCCGGTTTCTATATTATGTGGTAAAAGGAAAAGTAAAAGGATTCCGAACCCATGAAGACGGGAAAGAGTATATTACCGATCTCTTTAGCGACGGTGATTTTATAGGCTATTCTCCTATCATTGAAGATAAAAGCTACGAGGATAGCGCTATCATACTTGAAGATTCGGATATTTTGCAGTTACCAAGGGAAGATTTTCAGAAGATGATATACAATGATATTGCCGTAGCTACAAAATTCATTCATCTGATAACACAAAATGTAAAGGATAAGGAAGAACGCTTGCTTAACCTGGCATACAGCTCACTGCGCAAAAGGGTAGCCAAGGCGCTGGTAGATATTCATACTAAGTTTAATGCAGGCAGAACCTCTAATCGTATTGAGATATCGCGAGAGGATATCGCTCAGTATATAGGTACAGCCACCGAATCGCTGATAAGAACTTTAAGTGATTTTAAATCGGAGAAGCGTATTGAAATCAGGGAAGGCAAAATCATTGTTTCCAATCCCGGGCAGCTCAGCAATCTGCTTTATTAATCGTTATCCCTGCTAAGATCATAATCGCCTCTTATTGCGTCTTTTTTGGTATCGGAAGCTGAAATTTCCCTGCCATGTTCATTTTGTTGCTCAAGCGTCCATTCATCAGTCATGGTGGTTTCCAGCCATATATTTCCCGAGCGTCTGAAAACCTGCGCATGTAAGGGAAACAATTTGTTAAGCGCCTCCTCCAGTTCCTTTACTTTCATTTCTGCTTTAACCTCTATGCTATCCTCGGTTATCTTTTTTTGAGCTTCAGCAATGTTCCGGTCGCCGGGCAGCAGGTAATGCTCATCATGGCTTTTGAAAAATTCGATTTTCAAAAAAGGGAATGCATTGCTAAATGCTTTTTGTACATCAATGATGGGGAGCTTCGAGGAAATATGCAAATACATGATCGGCTTTTACGTTCAAATGTATATTTAAACTCAGCAAGATAAAAGAACCCGCATCATCAGGGACTATGAGTTTAATCAATATGAAAAAAATGACCACTATCAATATAGTTCTTACAATTGCCTGAGATTCATCACCTAAATAAACATAAAATATTGCTTATCTTTGAAAAAACAATCACCATGTTTGGGATACTAAGCGCAGACGATATAGAAACGCTTGTGCAACTGCAACTGGTTGGCAGAATTGGTTGCCATGCCAAAGATGTAACCTATGTGGTACCTATCAGCTATGTGTATGATGGAGAATACATTTACGGGCATACTTTTGAAGGTATGAAAGTAGAAATGATGCGGAAAAATCCACAGGTTTGCTTCCAGGTGGATGATACAAAAGACCTTTCCAACTGGCAAAGCGCTGTTTTATGGGGGAAATTTGAAGAACTACTCCAGGAGCCGGAGAGAACTATGGCACTTCAAAAACTTACGGAAAGAAAGTTGCCGCTTATCAGCAGCGAAACCATGCACCTTACATCCCAGTGGCCCTTTCAGGATACGGATGTAAGTAAAATAACAGGAGTTGTTTTTCGCATCCGGGTAACAGAAAAAACCGGTCGCTTTGAAAAAAGCACGGAAAAGCACTTTTTTGCTTCTTAAGCAATAACCTATTTTCTGATTAACTTAACGATGAAGGTCATTTTACTGATATTGCTTTGCTTTGTTGGTATTACGGCAATAGTCTGCGGTTCTGTTATGATGATGAACCCCGATGGCCGCCTGCTGCAACTATCACGCGATCTTTTAAAACCTACTCCGTTTAAGGGATTTTTTATACCCGGACTGGCGCTGTTACTGGTTGGAACAACAAACGCGATTGCAGCGGCACTGGTAGTATCGAAAAGAATCAAATGGTATCGTTGGTCCCTTGCCGCCGGAGCAATAACAGCAGGATGGATTATTGCACAAATGATCCTGATCCAAACTGTAAACGGAATGCAGGTATTGTATCTTAGTGCAGGGTTGTTTATTCTTTTACTGTCATGGCAGCTTAAGGGAAAATGGGTGGTGTAGCATCATTGATCAGCATCCGCTCCTCATTCTGCAACATGCTCTTCTTTACCCGCAATACCACTTCTGCTAAGCAAAATATTCAACGGCTTCCATTCTTCTATATATTCGCTGCTTATTTTCAGCAACGCCACGAAAGGAATAAACAATACCATACCTGAAACGCCCCACAAAATGCCACCGGCAATAACAGCTACCAGCATGGCCCAGGTACTTACATTTAATTGCACGCCCACCACTTTTGGAAATATAACATTGGCCTCCAGGTATTGCACCACTGCAAAAATGGCCACTACGCCTACCGGATACCATATAGAACCGGTAGACAACCACGCTACAGAAATGGGCAAAAGCGCACTTACCACTATACCTACATAAGGTATAATGGTCATAACTGCACAAAGCATTCCAAACAACACCGCGTGTTCTATTCCAAGCGCCAGCAGCCCAATGCTGTTAAGCACGCCTACAATAATGTATACCAGTACCATCCCTTTTATGTAATTAAAATAGGTATCAATCATTTTGGGTAACATCAAATCCAATTTCGGCCTGTACCGCTCGCCGGCAACCCACCGGAGAAACTGAACAAACAACCGCCGGTGGTACAGGAAAAGGGCCGTGTATACGGGAATCAGGAATAACATGAAAAAGGTATCAAGCATATTATTAATTACCGCAGTAGCAATACTGCCTATACTGCTCATACTTTGCTGCGTCCAGTTGGCGGTATTTAAACCAAAGCTTTCCGCTACCCACGCCGCGAACTCCTGTAATGTTGCCTGTAATTTTTTAATGAGCCCGGGCGCATCCTCCCGGAACATATTGATTTGCCAGATGAACAGCAACACAATACCTGCGAAAAGAAGCGTTACAATAAGCAGGCAAAGGGTTATAGCTATACTTTTGGGAAAATGCTTTTGCTCGAGCCATTTACAAACCGGGTACAAAATCATGGCAATCAACAATCCAAAAAACAGGGGTATAAAAAGCGTCTTCCCAAAATAGAGTATAACGACTGTAAAAAATATGATTTGCAGGTATTTGAGCAAATTACCGGAATACTGTACCTGATTTGTCATAATGCAGAATAACGTTTTATAAAGGTTAATGCCCCGTAGTTAAATGATTATTTTTTCGTAACCTGCCTTTTCAATTTTAAAAGATCCGGACTTGAAATTCCGGCCACTATTTTCTTTTTTAATTTCCTTTTCTCAACCAGAAATATCTTAAGCAAAGATTCCATTTCCGTGTTTTTACTAGCGCTATTCATTTTTATGGCTTTTTCTAAAAAATGTACATCCATACAAAGGTCATTATATGTTCCCAGTTCGTGGGCCAATTCTTCCGCAACCTTCTCCCTGCCTTTATTCCGGAAAATGAATGGCAACTTTTCTTTCATATCAGTTCGGTACAGTTTTACAATGTATATGATATCTTTGAGGTTTTTCCGGATCGTGTGCAGTTCCTCATCGGCAAAAGAACCTTTCGTAACAAGAGATAAAATAGTACCAAGCTTTAAGCTGAAAAATGCGTTTACGGTAGCAGTTCCTATCTCATTTGGCAATTTCTTATTCAATTTCAGCTCTGCTGCGAAAAAATCTTTGTCTGAGAGCCACCTGTTTCCCATTTTTTCTTTTTTCCCGGCAACACCTTTCCATACCATTTTTACTTCCGGGATCTGAAGTTCGCTGTTTTTAACTGCGAACTTCATGCGTTCGTGGTGCAATTGACTGTCGCGCAATTTTCCTGCATACTGGTACATTTCTTTGATTTTGGATGGAAGTTTCAGACTGTTCTCCTTCTTTAACTCCAAAGAAAGCAACCGCAGGAATGCCCGCAGCTTTTTAATTTCTACCCTGAAAAGATGGATCGCTTCAGCGCTGTCGCCCCTTTTTATTTTCCTGGCATATTTTCTCAGCCGCTTAAAAAAAGCACCGATAATATGTTGTATATCTTGCTGTTTCAATAGCTGTGCAGTTTGAACAGATTCTTTGCTTACCCAAATGTAATATAAGTAACCAGAAGCCCAGTTTACACCTGCAAAAAATAATTTCCTTGTGTAACTAAAGTAACTGTGGGAGAAACCGCTTTTACAGACTTTTGCCATCAAACAAAACAACCCAATCAGTTAACCGGCACAGTAATTCAAACGCATGATAAATCAAATCGCTTACAATATCAGAAATTTTTATTACCGGATTCTTCCCGTTACATCCCGCAAAAAAACGGGCGATGCTGCGCTGAAGTTCCGGGTGCTGACTGCACTGCTGTTTACAGGATACATATTACAAGCCCAGCCAACTGTAAAAGAGCTGGATGTAAATGAGGCTATCCGAATGGCTACTGCGGATAACAAAAACATATCCCTGTCTGAACTGGACGAAAAAATAGCCCTTTTCAATTACAGGCAAACTACAGCCGTTTATCTTCCCAGGGTATCGCTTTCCTATACCGCAATGGTTTCCGACAACCCGTTAAATGCGTTTGGCGCGAAACTGCAGCAGCGTCAGATAACCCCGGACGATTTTAACCCGCAGTTACTCAATCATCCTTCCGCAACGTCAGACTTTATGGCTACCGTAAATGTGCAGCAGCCTTTAATAAATGCAGACAAGCTGTACCAGCGTAAAAGCGCCTTCCAGCAACTGGCATTATACCAGCACAAATCACAACGAACCAGGGAATATGTTACGTTCCTTGTACAACAGGCATATCTGCAATTGCAATTGGCTTATGAAGCTAAAAATGTGATGGAAGAATCGCTGCAAGCCGTTCAGGCTATATATACCTTCACCAACGACCGGTACAACCAGGGACTGCTGCAAAAATCGGATGTATTGAACATTGAAGTACAGCTAAAAACGGCTGAAACCGCCATTTCGGAGTCCACAGAAAATATTAAAAACGCATCAGATTATTTAAGTGTATTGATGGGTCAGCCGGTAGGTATGGTATATACAACAACTTCTTTTCCTCCTGCGCCTGCGACCGAAAATGCAGCAGATCAGTTATCGCAGGAACGATCGGATTTCAAGTCCATGGAAGCCGCAATACAGTCGTATAACCTCATGATCAAAAGCAGCAAAATGAGCTACCTCCCCAGGCTAAACGCTTTTGGCAATTACCAGTTTAACGATCGTAAAATAACCGGGTTCGGTGCCCATGCTTATTTGGCCGGACTGCAGTTATCCTGGGATCTCTTTAACGGCAATCAAACCAGGAATAAAATTTTAGCACAAACCGGAGAGCGCGATAAACTAAAGAAGGAACTGGCCAAACAAAAGGATGAGGCGGGGATGGAATTGAGCAAAACCCAGCGCCAGCTAACACTTGCTACATTTAAAATAATGCAGCAGGAAAAAGCCGTTCTTCTGGCAGCCGAGGCATTGCGCATCCTTCAAAACCGGTATAACCAGGGTTTGGTAAACACTACAGAAGTGTTAACCGCTCAAACCCAACTGTCGCAGCAAAAACTATTGTACCGGCAGGCTGTTTACGGTGCGCATGTAACAACCGCGTACCTGCAATTTTTAACTCCATAGCTTTTAAAAAAATAATAATGAAACTCCTCACCCAATCTGTTATTTTTCTTTTGTTCGCAGCGATATTGGTAACAATAAGTTCCTGCACATCTAAAGACAAGGGAGCGAAAACGCTCCAGAACAGTAGCCCTCCTGTACCTGTTACCGTTGCCAGTGCTGGCGTAAAGGCGTCGAACGGCATTCAGGCAAGCGGTCGGCTGGAAGCCACTGAAACGGCCAATATAAGCACCAGGGTAATGGGCTATATTATAAAACTGAATGTAAAGGTTGGAGACAAGGTGCAGGCCGGGCAGGTGTTGGCTACCATCAACGATCAGGAGATGAGTGCCAAACGTGCCCAGGCAGACGCCATGATAGCGGAAGCATCCGCCAGCCTGGAAAGCGCGCAGAAAGACTACAACCGGTTTACCGCATTGTACGGTCAGCAAAGCGCATCCGCAAAAGAATTAGACAATGTAACCCTACAATACAATTCGGCCAAAGCACGGGTTGAAGCAGCAAAGCAAATGCGCAACGAAGTAAGCGCCATGATGCGTTATACTACCCTAACTGCGCCATTCTCCGGCACCGTTATACAACGATCAGCGGAGCCCGGCACACTGGCATCGCCGGGAATGCCTGTACTGACCATTGAGAAAAATGCCGGCTACCACATAAAAGCTGCAATACCCGAAACAGAAATCAGTAAAATAAGACTGAAAGACAAGGTGCAGATAGATATCAAATCTGCCGGGAGAATGTTTGAAGGTTTCATAACCGAGATCAATCCTTCCTCACAGCTTTCGGGTGGGCAGTATATGGTTAAAATTTCGGTACCCGAAAAGGAAAACAAGGGATTGTATTCCGGCATGTATGTAAATGCGCTTATTGAAAGCACGCAAAATACTCAGGACGCAACAGACAATGAGAGGATCCTCGTACCACTATCGGCTATAATACACAAAGACCAGTTAGAAGGTTTGTATACCATCAGCAATACCGGTACCGCTTTGTTAAGATGGGTAAGACTCGGAAAAACATCCGGAGAAAATGTGGAAGTACTTTCAGGGTTGAACCCTTCCGAGCAATTTATCCTGAAAGCAGATGGAAAACTATACAACGGCGTTCCTGTAATTGTAAAAGAAACGAAATAGTCATTTGCAAAAAAATTTTACGGCGGCGTTACAGCCCTGTCTCAAAATCATCAAATTACCAGCATACTGAAAAAAAATATATGGAAAAAGGATTATCCGGAAATATAGCCAGGGCATTTATCACGTCGAAATTAACGGTGCTTCTAATGATCGCCTTTTTACTGATCGGGGGATATGCTGCCATGCTAATACCGAGAGAAGAAGAACCCCAGATTGAAGCGCCCGTTATAGACATCATGCTTGCCTACCCCGGCGCTGGCGTAAGCGAAGTAGAAACGAAGCTGGTGGCGCCAATGGAAAAAACAGTTTCCAATATAAAAGGGGTTGAATATGTTTATTCTACTGTAATGCAGGATCAGGCCGTGCTTACCGTACAGTTTTACGTAGGAGAAGATATCGAGCGCTCTCTTGTAAAGCTGTACAATGAGTTATTGAAAAACATGGATAAAATGCCGGAAGGTGTTTTAATGCCCCTGATTAAATCGAGAGCCATAGATGATGTGCCGGTGCTGGGGTTAACCCTCTGGAGTAAAACCTATGACGACTACCAGTTGCGCCAGATAGGGGAAGTATTAACCAACGAAATAAAAAAAATACCGGATGTAGCAAACATTGATATTACGGGTGGCAGAAGTACCACCATAAAAGTGATATTAGACAAGGACAGGATGGCCGAAAATCATGTTGATTTTTTATCCATCAGCAAACAAATACAAGGCAGTAACGCCCAGATGACCTCTGGAAATTTATTAAAAGCCAATACGGTAATAGTAGTAAAAACAGGAAGCTTTTTAACCACGGCTGAAGAGGTGTCGAACCTGGTAGTAGGAATAAATCAGCAGCAGCCCGTGTACCTCAGGCAAATAGCCAAGGTAGAAGAATCACCCGAAACAGCTAAACAACACGTGGTATTCGGATACGGGCAGGCAGACACTGCTGCATTACAAAGCCTGGGATCCGATTTCCCCGCCGTTACATTGTCTATAGCAAAAAGAACAGGCGCTGATGCTATGCATTTATCGCAACGCATACTGGAAAAGATTGCGCATGTAAAAAAAGAAATCATCCCCGATGAGGTGCAAATAACCACTACAAGGAACTATGGTGAAACAGCTTCCGAGAAGGTAAGTGAATTGCTGTTCCATTTGTTTATCTCAATTGTGGTGGTTACGCTGTTCGTGATGCTGGCTATGGGATGGAGAGGTGGACTGGTGGTATTTTTATCGGTGCCGGTAACTTTTGCGCTTACATTGTTTACCTACTATTTAATGGACTATACCCTGAACAGGATAACCCTTTTCGCTCTGGTATTCATTACAGGTATTGTGGTGGATGATTCCATTATTATAGCGGAAAATATGCACCGGCATTTTAAAATGAAACGCTTGCCACTGCACCAGGCAGCTATTTATGCGATCAATGAAGTAGGCAATCCAACTATACTGGCCACCTTTACTGTGATAGCCGCTGTGTTGCCAATGGCTTTTGTTTCAGGAATGATGGGGCCCTACATGAGCCCGATGCCTATTGGCGCTTCCATAGCAATGATGCTTTCGCTGATTGTAGCCCTCACACTCACACCCTATCTCGGTTACATCTTCCTGAGAGAAAAAGAGAAAAAAGGAAAAGAGAAAAAGCCACCTGTTCTGGAACAGACCGCCATCTATAAAATTTATAAACGATTCCTGCACCCCATGCTGCAAACAAGATGGAAGCGCTGGGCCTTTATGTTGAGCGTGATAGTGATGCTGCTGGGTTCTTTGTTGCTATTTTATACAAAAACTGTGGCGGTAAAAATGCTGCCATTCGACAACAAAAACGAATTCCAGGTAATCATAGACATGCCCGAAGGAACTACGTTGGAAAATACGGCCGTTGTAACCCGGGAGATAGCAGCATACATTGCAAAGCAGGATATGGTTACCAATTACCAGGGGTATATTGGTACAGCCGGCCCCATCAGTTTCAACGGACTGGTGAGACACTATGATATGCGCAGGGGCGAGAATGTAGCAGACATACAGGTGAATCTGGTTAATAAGAATGATCGTAAAATTCAAAGCCACGACATTGCAAAAAACATGCGGCCGGGGATTCAGGAAATTGGCAGAAAATTCAATGCCAATGTAAAGGTAGTGGAAGTACCTCCCGGGCCACCCGTTCTTTCTACCATCGTGGCAGAAGTGTATGGACCGGATTATGACCAGCAAATCGCTTTGGCCGCCCAGGTAAAAGAAATGATCGCTACCACTGCAGATGTAGTGGATACAGACTGGATGGTAGAAGATGATCAGCAGGCATACCACTTTGAGGTGGATAAAGAAAAAGCAATGCGTTATGGTATAGCGCCTGCGCAGGTGGTAGCCACCATGCACGCGGCCCTCTCCGGACAAAAGGCGGGGTTATTGCATACGCCCGCGTCGTACCGGCAAACCAATATCGTATTGCAACTGGCCGACAGCGATAAAAAGGATGTAGGAGATATACTCAATCTTAAAATAACCGGCGAGAGTGGAAACGCTGTAGCCATCAGCGACCTGGTAGTGGTAACCAAAGGGCATAAAGAAAAAAGCATTTACCGTAAGAACCAAAAAAGAGTGGTATATGTTTTAGCCGACATGGCCGGAAAATTAGAAAGTCCCTTTTATGCCATGAGTAAAGTGTCGGACCAGTTGAAGAACATTAAACTTCCCGCAGGTTATACAGTAACGGAAGAATACAACCAGCAGCCTTCCACCGAAGATAATTTTACATTAAAGTGGGATGGAGAATGGCAAATAACCTATGAAGTATTCAGGGATTTAGGAATAGCATTTTTAGTAGCCATAATTATCATCTACATGCTGATCGTTGCCTTTTTTCAAGACTTCAAAGCGCCTGTAGTAATGTTATCTGTAATACCCCTGTCGCTCATTGGCATCGTAATCGGCCACTGGATAATGGGCGCCTATTTCAGTGCAACTTCTATGATTGGATTTATTGCGCTTGCCGGTGTGATGGTTCGAAATTCGCTGTTGCTGATTGACTTCATTGAAATCAGATTAAAAGACGGCGTTCCGATGAAGCAGGCTATATTAGAGGCAGGCGCAGTGCGAACCACACCCATCCTGTTAACCGCGGGAGCTGTGGTTTTGGGAGCAATCGTAATTTTATTCGACCCTATTTTTCAGGGACTTGCCATTTCATTAATGGGTGGAACGATCACCTCTACCTTCTTAACCCTGATTGTAGTGCCTTTACTTTATTACAAAATGGAGCGCAATAAACATACAAACCATCCTGAACCCAATTCTGAAACCACATAAAAAAAGCACCATGAAATTACTGATTGTAACAAGCCTGAAAGAGTACAGGAATAAAGTATCCAAAATTTTTGAACAGGCTAAGATCGCCGTGTTCAGCGCCACCGAAACCATCGGGTTCAAAGACAAGAAAACAACAAGCCTCCTGGATGGATGGTTTGCCAGCGGTTCGGACCAGTTTGACTCTATTTTTCTTTTCAGCTTTACGGATGAGGCCAATGCAAATCATGCTCTTGAACTCATTAAAACGTACAATGAGAGCCAGGAATGTGAATTTCCGATCAGGGCCTTCATCCTGCCCGTTGAACAATCAAGTTATTAATTCAATTTAAAAAATAAAATTATGAGAGAAAGAATAGTAAGAAGGGTAGCCGGAACGATGGTTTTAATCAGTATAACCCTGGCTTTTTTTGTAAACATCCAGTGGCTTTTGCTGGCCGCTTTTGTAAGCGTAAATTTGATACAGTCTTCCTTTACAAAATGGTGCCCGCTCGAAAAGATACTTGATAAAGCAGGGGTGCCCTCCGGCCAGGGTGGCTGCTAACGGAAAGATGTCAGATTGGGTTAACCAATATGCACAGGCCCGGTGCACGTATCCGCATATTCATATGATATACCGGTAACCACCTTGCAATCACCTGCTTAATCAGATGGAACCCAATAACCAAACAAATGCAGGTCATCCTTTTTCTGGTTACTATTTTTCAAATAAAATTTGGATATTAAGAATAAATATTTACCTTTATGTAAGTAACCGCTCACTTACATAAATAATAAAAATGGCTGATTTTTCGGACAGGCAGATAGAAATAATGGAAGCAGCTACCAGACGGATTGACCGGTATGGCATTCAGGAATTAACGATCAAAAACCTGTCTGGAGATATTGGCTTATCGGAAGCGGCTTTATACCGGCATTTTAAAAGCAAGAATGATATATTACTGGGCTTACTGACCTATTTTATGCAGGAGATGAACCGGCGCGTAGAAGCGATCGTTGCAAAAGAAAACAAAAAGCCGGCGGACCGGCTGAGGGAGTTGTTTTCTTCACAACTAAACACATTCACGCAAAAACCTTCTATTGTAAGCGTCATTTTTTCTGAGGGAATTTTTCAATTCAACAGAGAACTCTCCGCCGCGGTTGCTGAAATGATGGAAAGCATGCACACCGTAATTGACGCATTTGTTAAAGAAGGTCAGGATGCCGGTTCCATTACCCGCCACGTAGGGCATTATACATTGGCAACGATCATCATGGGCAGTATGCGTATTACTGTTTTAAAATGGAAAATATCAGGACATAAATCCGACCTGATCAAAGACGGCAGTAAGGTGTTGAACGGGCTTTTAAAAATGATAGAAAAAGCAGACTGATGTTCATACATACAAATCAACAGAGATGAAACCATCCTACATATTAAACATTTCGGGAGCAGTAATCGGATTGCTTGGGATCATCTCATTGCTCATGAGCACTTCTATCTTCTTTAATTTATTCGGTATAAGGGAGAAGGAAGGCAATTACGTGCTTTTTATAGTCATAGCCAATTTCGTCTGCTCTTTCCTGTATTTGTTTGCAGCCTGGGGATTTTTTACAGGGAAGCCGTGGACAACCCGTGTTTTAACCTGGGCGGCTTTGCTGCTGGTGATTGCATTTCTGGGCTTCGGCATATACATCTATTCCGGGGGAATATATGAATTTAAAACAATCAAGGCAATGACCTTCAGAACGCTGCTTACGATTGCGTTTGCGGGGCTCTCGTTCAGGTACATTTCAAAGAAACAGGATTCGCAATAAAATTTTTAAAAAAATGTCAGTAAACGCTCACTATCTTACTATAAAAACAATAAGCCTCCTGCTTTTCCTGACAGGAATAGCTGAAACGGCTACCGCGCAGTTGTGGACGCTGCAGCAATGCATTGATACCGCACAAGTTTATAATAAAAACCTGCAGATCGGCCGAAACAACATTCAATTAAGCGACGAAAAAAAGCAGGAAGCCAGAGCTCATTTTTTGCCCAAAGCAAATTTCACTGCAGACTACAGGTACTATCTGAATCTCCCCTATCAGTTTATGCCCATGTCTGTTTTCAACGGTCCGGAGGGTACTTATAAGGAGGCGCAATTTGGCGTTCCCCATAATATCAACGCCCAATTACAACTTGCCTTACCCTTGTATAATCCGCAAATCAGGGGCGGTATACGCAATACCGGCATTGCATCCCAACTCTCCGAACTGCAATATCAAAAAACTGCTGAACGCATTTATTTTGACATCACCAACCTCTATTACAATGCACAGGTATTGCTTAACCAGTTAACCTTTATTGACAGCAACCTTGTTAACGCTACGCGGCTTTTAAAAAACACGCAATTACTGAAGGCGCAACTCCTGGCGAAAACCACAGATGTAAATAAAGTGGCTTTGCAAACAGATCAGTTGGCTACACAACGGGAAACCGTGAATGCCCGGTATATTCAGATTTTGAATACGTTAAAATTAAATATGGGTATTCCAATTGAACAAAACATAGACATCGAAAAATTCATAGCATACCCTTCAGCAAAAGATTATACTACAACGCCGGTTGTTGATATTAAAATGGCGCAAACACAGCAGCTATTAATTGAGAGTGAAATAAAGAACTTAAAAGCGCTCCGGCTTCCTACCCTGTCTTTATACGGCACTTATGGCACAACAGGTTTCGGATATGATAAAGCTCCGAATGACTTCCTGAAATTTAAGCCTATTGGCTTTGCCGGCGTTCAGTTTACCTATCCATTGTTCGACGGAACGATTAGCAAAAGAAAAATAATCCAGAAAAAATTAGAACTAAAAAACAATGAGTTACAACTAAGCTTGTTGAATGAGCAAAATAATATGCAGATCGTGAATGCCCGCCAGCAAAGGTTAATAAGCAACCAATCGGTAGCGACCCATTTAAAGCAACTGCAACTGGCTGAATCCATTTATGAGCAAACCTTCCTGCAACAAAAGCAAGGGGTAGCTACATTAACGGATGTGCTTCTGGCAGACAATGATGTAAGGGACACGCAACAAAACTATCTGTCGGCAGTCATAGACTTTTTAAAAGCCGACCTGGAATTAAAAATGTTAACAGGGAATATATTAAATCAGTAAAACATGAAAAAATTGCTATACATCTTAATCGTTTTAGGAATAGTAACCGTTATCATTTTTCGCCTGCAGGGCAATAAAAAACTGGCGGAAAATAAAATCTATCAATACGATAAAGAGCAACCCATTCAGGTGCAGGCAGATACGGTAAAGGAACAATCTTCCACTACCGATTATACCTACACAGGTATGTTTGAGCCCAACAGAGAGTCGAAACTGAGCGCAGATGTACCGGGAAAAATCATCCGCTACTTTGCAGAAGCGGGTGATGTGGTAAAGCAGGGACAACCACTTATAAAACTGGATGATGCGCTGCTGAAGCTGCAATTATCATCGGTGGCGCTACAAATAACCGGACTGGAAGCAGATGTAAAAAGATACAGCATTCTCACCGCCGCGGATGCGATACAAGGCGTACAACTGGAGAAAGCCGAACTGGGCCTGGCATCCGCTAAAGTACAATATAGCACCCTGGTGGAACAAATCAATAAAACTATTATTTCAGCGCCATTTTCCGGTGTTGTTACATTGAAAATGTCGGAAGCGGGTGCATATGCGGCGCCAGGAATCCCGTTGATTCAACTCACCGACATCAGCCAGCTACGATTCACCATCAATGTTCCTGAAGGTGATTTAAATGCATTTACAACCGGCAAAAATTATACGGTTGGAGCAGACGCATACCCCGGTTTAACGCTCTCAGGAAAAACCACTCTTGTAGGGAGTAAAGGAAATGCCGGCAACAGTTTTCCTGTACAGTTTATGGTAACCAATACACCAGATTACAAAATCAAATCCGGCATGTTTGGCAAAATTCTTTTACGGGAAAAAACGAACAACAATGCTATCCTGATTCCCGCAGCAGCCATCATAGGTTCTGAGATTCAGCCCCAGGTTTATATCATCAGGCAGGGAAAAGCAAGGCTGCAAAATATAGTTGTTGCAGGAAGAGTAAATGACAAAGTTCAGGTGCAATCCGGGATTGGTGAGGGAGATATCCTTATAACCGGTGGCTTTATTAATCTTTTCGAAAACGCAAATGTAACCGTAAAATAAAATCAGCGAAAAATGAATATAACTGAAATTTCCATCAATCGCCCGTCGCTGATCATCGTACTCTTCAGTGTACTGGCCTTAGCAGGTTTTCTGGGCTATACCAACCTGAGTTACGAACTAATGCCCGATTTTAATCAGCCGGTGGTAGTTATAAAAACCATGTACCCCGGTGCAGAGCCCGAAGAAGTGGAAACCTCCGTTTCCCGCAAAATTGAAGACGCGCTTTCCAATGTGGAAGGGGTAGATTATGTAGTCACCAAATCTTTGCCAAATGCGTCTGTGATCATTTTGAACTTAAAATACGGCACCGATCTTGATAAAACGATGCAGGAATCGCAACGATATATTGACAATATCAGGAAAGATCTGCCCCAGGATATCTTAAATCCGGTGATGAGTAAGGTGTCGCCCAATGATTTGCCTGTGATGTCTGTGAGCGCAACGAGTAATTTGCCGGCCCCGGTATTTTATCAAAGAATGAAGGATGAGTTTCTTCCGCAAATACAACAATTGAAAGGTGTGGCAGAACTCACCCTGCTGGGGGGCGAAGAAAGAGAAATCTCAGTAAAAGTAGATCCTGAAAAATTAAGACTTTATCAATTATCCCTCACACAGGTTACAGAGGCCATCAACCGGTCGGGGATGGATTTACCGGCCGGAAAAATCCAAACCGCTACAGAAAGCAATTCCGTTAGGCTAACAGGAAAGTTTACCGAAATGGATGACATTGCAAATGTACAAATTGCTATGCCGGTACCAGGGAGCCCGGTATATGTAAAAGATGTAGCTACCGTTACAGATGGCATCAGGGAAATAACATCCGTAAATCGTTACAATGGAAAGAATGGCATTGGTATTTTATTAAAAAAACAAGGCGATGCCAATGCGGTGGAAGTGTCAAAACTGGTACGTGAAAAATTTAAAGCCATTGAAGCGCAAAACACTGCATCAGGTGTAGAATTCGTTATTGCAGACGACAGTACCGATAATACTATAGCCGCCGTAAACTCCGTTGTTTTCGATTTAATACTAGCGGTTATTTTAGTTTCATTGGTGATGCTTCTGTTCTTAAGAAGTTTTAGAAATGCGCTTATTGTTTTGGTGGCCATTCCTACTTCGCTTATTACCGCGTTTGCCGTGATGTGGATTTTGGGTTATACCCTTAACCTCATGACCCTGCTTGCCATGTCGCTCATTATTGGAATTTTGGTGGATGATGCCACCGTGGTTTTAGAAAATATTCAGCGCCATCTGGATATGAAAAAAAACAGGCGGGTTGCCGCCCTGGACGGAAGGATGGAAATTGGCTTTTCAGCCTTGTCAATTACATTGGTAGATGTGGTGGTATTTTTGCCCATCCTTTTTCTGCAGGTTTTTGTAGCAGACATGCTCAAGCAATTTTCGGTAGTGGTAATCACTTCCACACTCACCAGTTTATTGGTGGGCTTTACGCTTACCCCCTGGATGGCCTCCAGAATCGGCAAGTCGGAAGATCTAAAACCCACTCATTTTTTTAATCGCTTTCTACTCTGGTTTGAAAGACAGTTAAACACATTCATCAATGCCTATGAAAAGCAGTTGAAATGGGTATTGAATCATAAATTAATTTCCGTGGGGGTAGTTGTGTTATTGTTTGTTATAACGGCGGCTGTGATGAAACAGGGCATTATCGGTAAAGAACTAATTGCCACAGGCGACCAGGGAAAATTCAGGCTGAGTTTGGAGTACGACAAATCCATTACGCTTCAGCAAAACAACATCATTTCTCAAAAAATAGAACATTTTATTTCCGCGCAACCGGAAGTTTTAACTCTTTTCAGCAATATTGGCGGACCGGGTACGGGGATCGGAAGCCTTGGCGTGGGCGCCGCCAATCAAACCGAATTTACCATTCAACTGAAATCGCTTCGGGAACGCAACAACGAACCCACGGAACAATTCATGAAGGAAATCCGTTTGGCGTTGCAGGATGAATTTCCTGCTATTAACTTTTCTATGGCAGCATTGGGATTGGTTCCTAAAACAGCCCCTATTGAAATCACATTAAGCGGGAGTGATTTGTCTGACGTAATGAATTCCGGAAACCAGCTAAAAAATGCCCTGGAACAAATCCCCGGAGCAGATAATGTTCGCCTTTCGGTAGAAGAAGGCAGCCCTGAGTACAAAGTTATTCCTGATAAAGATAAAATGCAGCGCTTTGGACTCACAACTGCTTATACAGGCATCAACCTGCGCAACGCTTTTACAGGAAATGATGATGCCACTTTAACCCAGCATGGAACCGAGTATCCGGTTCGGATCTGGCTGGATGATTTCAACCGCAAAAATTTTGATGATGTAAACAATTTGGTAATAGTAAACCCACAAGGGCTTCCGGTAAAAGTAGGGCAATTCGCGAATGTTGTGCAAGACTACTCGCCATCTCTGTTAGAACGAAAAGACCGGCAGCCTTCCATTACCCTCACCGCTGATGCCCTGGGAAGACCTTCGGGAACGGTAGCAGACGACGTGGTATCCTATGTAAAGCAAAATCCTTTGCCGGCCGGAATTCAAATGACCTGGGGAAGTGAAATAAAAAGGCAGAATGACAGCTTTGGTGCGCTGGGGTCCGTACTGATGATCTCCTTTGTGTTAATATACCTGATTATGGTAGCACTATACGACAGCTTTATTTACCCCTTTGTAGTACTCTTTTCTATTCCTGTAGCCGCTATTGGAGCGTTTTTGGCTTTAAACCTGTCTTTTAATAATTTAAGCCTATTCGCCTTATTGGGATTGATTATGCTCATGGGCCTCGTAGCAAAAAACGCGATACTGATTGTTGATTTCACCAATCAATTAAAAGCTCAGGGACATTATTTTAAAGAAGCCCTTATCATTGCCGGCAAAGAACGGATGCGTCCTATACTAATGACCACGCTTTCCATGGTTATAGGCATGTTGCCTATTGCGCTTGCCAAAGGTTCCGCAAGTGAATGGAAAAATGGTTTGGCCTGGGTAATCATAGGTGGCTTACTATCATCCTTAATCCTGACCGTTTATTTGGTTCCTGTTGTTTACTATGTGGTAGACGCTTTGAAAGAAAGGTGGGCAAAAAGAAAAACACCTCAAATACCGGCAGTAAATACAGCAGCTATAGGCTAAGCGGCCAAAAAAGGAAGGTATTTTCAGCAACTGATCTATATCATTTCCGCACCTGTCCTTTATCAGTGAAAAAAACATTCATTCTTAATAACTTGAACAAAAGCACAAAACACCAGTGGCAACAAGCATCCTTAAACCTTACCTTATGTAACAAATGTTGCCAAATACATCTATTCTTTAAAGGACCTTTACATTATAATTATAAATTGCTAATCAACACAAAACGATAAAATATGAGTTACTATTTATCAAAAACGGTAGATGATGATTTCGATGCAGTCATTTCAAAAGTAACCGAGGCGTTAAAGCAAGAAGGCTTCGGGGTCCTTACGGAGATTGATGTAAAAGAAACGTTAAAGAAGAAGCTGGACGTAGATTTCAGAAAATATAAAATTTTGGGTGCATGCAACCCACATTTCGCGCACCAGGCACTGCAGGCGGAGGCTAATATCGGCACCATGCTTCCCTGCAATGTGATTGTACAGGAAAATAAAAATGGTACAATAGAAATTTCAGCGGTAGATCCGGTAGCCTCCATGATGGCTGTAAAGCATGATGCACTGGGCGATATAGCCATGCAGGTAAAAGAGAAGTTGCAGCGCGTAGTTGATAATCTATAAATCCGCAAGGATTTTCCTGCTGACAAGGAAAAAAAATAGTAACCAATAAAAGAAAAACACAATGGCACACGAAATAGATGTACAATGGATGGGCAAAATGCAGTTTAATGCATTGGTTAACGGGCATACCGTTGTAATGGATGCTCCTGAAAAAGTAGGTGGTGAAGACCATGGACCCATTCCGAAACCATTTGTATTAACCGCATTGGCCGGATGTACCGGTATGGATGTTGCGGCTATCCTTCGGAAGGCAAATAAAAATCCGGACGACTTTAGCATGAAGGTTAGCGGTGAGATCAGTAAACATCTACCCATCGAATACATTTCCATTCATATGATATACGACTTCAAAGGCAAGGCTGAAAACAAAGACGCCGCGCTTAATGCAGTAAACGATTCGCAGGAAAAGTACTGCGGAGTGAGCAGCATGCTAAAAAAATCATTGCCTGTTACCTGGGAAGTTAATTATAACGATACTCAGATATTCAATAACAAAAAAGAAGTGATGACAGAGGTAGCAGGAGCTTCCTGAAATGAATCCTGAAAGGATTATTTTTAGACTTTTTTAAAAAATAAAATAAATTTAATATAATGATGGAAGCTATTAAAAACTTATTGGGTATTGGACCTAAAACCGATTACAGCGAATTGATAAAACAGGGAGCTGTGGTGCTGGACGTTAGAAGCAGAGAGGAATTTGCCGGCGGGCACATAAAGAATGCTATCAATATACCTGTAGACCAGTTAAGCAATAACCTTTCAAAGTTGAAAGACAAGAACAAGTGCATTGTTTGTTGCTGCGCATCGGGTATGAGAAGTGGCACTGCAAAACGGATTTTAGAAGCAAAAGGATACCGTGCCGTGTACAACGCAGGTAACTGGTATAGCCTGAAAAGCAAACTGTAAATAAATAAATGATGGAAAAAATTAAACAAACGCTATTTACCGGGTGGCATGTTGCACGATGGATACGCCTTGCATTTGGCATTTTCTTTATGATACAGGCAATTCAAATGCAGGATGGTTTTATGGGACTTGCGGGCGCTTTCTTTTTATTTACTGCTGCAACCAATACAGGATGCTGCGGTGCAGGTGGCTGCGCCACTCCCATACAAAAACACAAAAAAGAAGATATAGAAAACATAACATTTGAAGAAATAAAAAATCAATAAAATGCCGAATACTTTTTCAGAAATAATAAACGCGGATACACCAACGCTGGTAGACTTTCATGCTGAATGGTGTGGCCCCTGCAAAATGATGAAGCCTGTGCTCGAGGAATTGAAAACAAAGATCGGGGATAAGGCAAAGATTATTAAAATTGATGTAGACAAAAACCCGCAGGTAGCAAGCGCTTACCAAATACAGGGCGTGCCCACACTTATACTTTTTAAGAATGGAAAAGTACAATGGCGGCAATCGGGGGTAGTGCCTGCTAAACAATTGGAACAAATCATCAACCGGCACGGATAATGAACCGGTTCCGCCATCCTTTCACAAATCTAAAAAACCCCACCGCTGTATGCGATGGGGTAATATAAATATTATAAAGCTCCTTCGTACCCTACTGACCAGCTACCAGGTTAATTTTAAAGTTGATCTCGTCGCTGATCAGATCATCTTTCATTCCTTCATAAGCCACACCCCAGTCTTTACGGTTAATATTAAAATCTGCTTTAGCAGCAAATTTTGTAGCGCTGCTTTCTACTACATCTGCTTCGTAAGTGATGTTCTTGGTAGCATCACGAAGCGTTAGATTACCGGCAACAGCTATTTTACCATTACCCAGCTCTTTTACTTCGGTAATTTCAAATTTGCTGGTGGGATATTTTTCCACCGCAAAAAAATCATCCGATTTCAGGTGATTTTCCAGCTTTCCTTTAAATTCAGGATCAGTAACATCCTGGTTTTCCAGCGAAGTCATGTCAATAACAAAGGACCCACCGGTGAGCTTTCCCTCATTGATGAAGATGTCGCCACTTTGTAATTCAATACTGCCGGTATGCGCCCCGGTTACTTTTTTGCCGTGCCAGGCAATGGTAGAAACCGCTGTATTAACCGCTAATTTATCACCTTCAGCGGCTGCAGCCACCGCAGCATCGGTTGTTTGAGCTTTGTCGCCTTCCGGATTGCTTACGCAGCTTACCGCGAGGGCGGCGATAGAAAGAGAGAAAAATACCTTTTTCATTTTTGGTTTTTTTAGTTTTAGACTGCAAAGTTAATGTTTAAACATTAATTTTTTAAAAAATTATGTACTGTTTTTTTAAAGTAGGTATTATTATCGTAAACACCTTATAATCCATGCGTTATCTCAAAGCGCTCAATTTGGGTAAGCGTCCACAAAAATTAAGCTTTAGGTGAAAACAATAATTATTCCCCTTTAGCGGCAATGCAAACAATTTGACAGGATTTACCGAATTGTTAACACTATGCCTGGATTTGAGGTAACCATTTGCAGATAAATGCAGTGTTGCCCGCAACGAAAGAATAAGCGGCACATGGAAAGACTAAAAAAATATTTTTCAGATAAAGGTTTTCTTTTATTAAAATGCTGAAAAACCTTTTAAAAAGAATAGAAAGCATATGTTATTACATCCAATAGTTCCAACATATTGCGAATATTCCCGGTTCTTAGCCGAACAAATAGCTTAATCGCTTATCTTCGTTACTATTTAAAACTAAAATCTGTGAAAAAACCTTTCCCTTCTTCACCTTTTTACCGGCAACATTATTTTATTCAATCTTTTCGTAGTGCCTTCTCATAAGGTAGTGTGCAAGCACCTCCACTTTAAATCTATTTTTAACACTAATCTTTTACTCATGAAAAAAAGCATTTTACTATTGTTTTGCGGCGTGCTTCTTTTTGGTTTCGCCTGTAAGAAAGACGAGAACGAAACACCAAAAACAGTTGTAGAAAAAATAATGGAATCTGTTGTTCAAAGCGCTACTGTAGTAGACAGTATTCGAACCATGGCAGGCGGTCCGTTTGAATTCGGACATAAGCTTTTTTTTAGCCGGAATGGTCACATAACAGCGCTGGGATGCCGGTTTCCCATAACAGGTAAAGCATATACTGTTAATTTATGGGATTTCGACAGCAAAGCATTGCTTTCCTCCGCAACCGTTGTGCCAACGGATTTTACCACATTTACCTATGCCGCCGTTACGCCTGTTGCCGTTACGGCCAATACCAAATACCTGATATCTGCCAATAACTATGTTGAAGGGGCAGCCCAACCATTTTTTTTAGGAATTAATAAAACGGGCGGACAAAGTTTGTATCCTTTTACGGAAGGGAGTGCCACTTTTGAAGGCGTTTATTATGTAAAATCAAATGTTGCCGTATTTCCCGGCAACCTGAATCCATCTCAAGAAATTATTGCAGGTATTGCGGATTGTATTTTTGAATACACAGAATAACAATAATAGTAATAATAATTACTCCCTTAATATCAGCAAAGCCTTCTGTTAAACAGCGTTTATGTCAACAGAAAAACAAAAAATGCTAAACGGTGACCTGTACAACGCTTCAGATCCTGAGTTGCTGAAAGAAAGGAGAAACGCCAGGCTATTGTGTAACCGGTTCAACCATACCACAGGCGATGAGAAGAATTTAAGAATACAGATTTTAAACGAATTGATTCCAGACCAGGGAGCTGCTTTAACCATTGAACCGCCCTTCTATTGCGATTATGGAACGAATATATCGTTGGGCAACAAGGTATACTTCAACTATAATTGCATTGTGCTGGATGTGATGAAAATTATGATTGGAAGCAATGTGCTGTTTGGACCCAATGTTCAAATATATGCAGCCACGCATCCCATGGACTGGAAAGAAAGGGCTTCGGGACTGGAATTTGGAAAACCCGTTACCATCGGTTCAGATGTTTGGATAGGGGGTGGAGTAATTATTTGTCCTGGAGTTACCATCGGTAACTGCTGTGTAATAGGCGCCGGAAGTGTGGTAACAAGGGATGTTCCGGATAATAGTTTTGCAGCAGGTAACCCCTGCCGTAAGATAAAAGATTTGTAAAAAGACAGGTCTTCCCGTTCAAAGTTGTATACTCAAACATATCAAACGAAAAAGACTTCGCCAGATACCACGGCGAAGTCTTTTTATATGTTTATGCAGTATAACTTCTAAAATATTGTCGTTTACTTTTTACCGGTATATACTTCGTGATCTTTATTGCCACCCGCAACCAGGTAAGCGATCAGATCTTTTAATTCTTCATTGTTTAACCTGTTGATCATACCCGGCAACATGGGAGATACATCCGAAACTCTTGTACGTGCCACATCTTTTTTGGGAATTTCTCTTACGATCTGCGGCGCAAAGGGATTCTGGGAAATAACATAGTTATCACCTTCCTCTTTGATGAGCCTTCCCAGCACTGAACCGCCGTCTTTCAGATAAAATACCGTAGCGCCATACTGATCGGAGATACTTTTGCTGGGATCAATAATCGCTTCCAGTATATCTTTTGCAGAAAAGCGTGTACCCAATTGCGTTAGATCCGGGCCCGATACACCGCCTTCTCCTTTCATGGTATGACACGAAATGCAAAGAGAAGCTGCGAACATGGCTTTTCCCTGCTCAAAATTACGATTCACCAGTCCGCTGTCTATTACCGCCAGCGCATCTTCCATTTTCCATCTTCTGCCCGGGCCTTTAGGCTGTACTGCCGCATCGGCCAGCGCATACCCGGTGCGATTTACGATGGAATCTCCCGAGATGGTATTAAAATGTGCAAACTGTGCTTTTGGAACATTCTCCAGTGCATTCGTCCTTGCTTTGTTAATAAAGCCCCTGAAACTATGTCCGCCTTTATAGCTGAATGCATTATAAAACCACTGGAAATATTTCTCGCGCAATTCGGGTGTCCATCCGGTTTTAGCTTTGCTGAGCACATTGGCATAATAGGTTTGCTGCTGAGGCGGCACATTAGATAACATATTGGCGATATCCATTCCGTATTGCGGATTACGCATAATAAGATCGGAGGATGAAGTAAAAGTCTTTTGTGTATCCTCATCCTTCGCCGTTGCCATTAAGGCCATCGTTTTTTCTACGGCTTTTGGCGCTTCAATATATACCAGCACTTTACTTAACAACCGGTTCAGTTCGTTGGTGTTTGCCGGGTATTGCGGGTCAAGATAAGCAATTACCTTTTCTTTTGTTGCTCCATCGGGTTGTCCCATCCGGGAGAACACCAGTTCAAATGCACGAACGATATCTATTTGCTGTGGCTCAGAAAGTTTTGAGAAATCAATACCCATTAGAGCATTCAGTATTTGATTTTTAGTGCCTGCATCTCCCTGGCGGGCCAATGCAATAAGCGCCTGAGTAGCAGTTACAGGATCTTTTTCGTCGAGTGCGCGCTGCTGCCACTCCGCTACCGGCTGATGCTCAACAGCAATACGTGCCGCATAACGCACAAAACGATCGCTGTTTTTTAATTGCGGCCATGCAAAATCAACTGCACCTGCCTGTGGCGCACCATGATATGCTTCTAATTGCTTGCGTAATTTACTTTCCGGAGTTTCTTCAAGCTTATTGCCCATTAATTCATCCGTTGTTTTTCCCTTATTGTCCTTATAATATACCCTGTACAGATCAGATTCCAGCCTGCGACCACCGGTTAAAAAGTACATTGCGCCATCCGGTCCGATCTCGCCATCCGTTAAAGGTAAGGGCGATCCGGAAAGGAATTCTTCACCTTTTGCCTTGTAAGAAGCGCCATCAGCTTCAAGATGAATGGCGTATATAATACCAAAACTCCAGTCGAAAGCAAATAAAGTATTTTCATATTTTTCGGGAAAACGTGCATTTCCGCTATACATCAGGTTGGTGGGAGAACCCTGCCCAATATTTAAAACGGGGGGCAAATTATCAGGATATGATGGCGACCATTTACTGTTGCCTGTACGCCAGCCGTACTCACTGCCATCGGTGACGTGGCAAATGCGTGTAGGACGATACCAGGGCGTTCCGAAATCCCATTCCATATCCGAATCATAAGTAAACAAATCACCCGCAGCATTAAATGCTATATCAAAAGGATTGCGATAGCCTGCGCTGATCAGTTCCCACTTGTTGCTTTCGGGGTCAACCTTAGCAATCCATCCCCCGGGCGCTTTGCGATCAACCGCATGCCCGTTGGGATCTGTTATTAAAGGAAAAAGATTATCTTCTTTCCAGTTTGAAGGCAAATGGTAAGCATCCATTTGTGGTACATCAGTATGATTACCGATTACAACATAAATAGATTTTTTATCGGGCGATAGTATTAAACTATGTGGTCCGTGTTCTCCTTCTCCTTTCAGCGCCTTCAGTAAAGTTACTTTATCAAACTGGTCATCTCCGTCGGTATCCTGCAGGCGATACAATCCGCTTGTTCTGGTGGTTGCCTTGTCATTTAAACTATTTACCATTACATACAAGCTGTTGAATGCATACAACAAGCCATGCGCAAACCCGATACCTACTTTCTTTTGACTGGTATCTCCCACAAGGGTGTTATCATTGGGGATGGCCAGTTTTTCAATGGAGGTTTTAGTTGTATCTCCAACAGGAGGTACCACCAGGCGGTATAAAGAGCCGTACTGGTCGGAAGCGATTATACGCCCCTTATCGTCAAAGGTCATTGAAACCCACGAGCCATCCTCGTTTTCAGACGGACCAAACAAACGTTCAGCCGTAAAGCCCGGCTGCAATTTTAATCTTTCTACTTTAGGATCTACGGGACCTGTAGCTTCGGGACTTTTTCCGTCCTTGCAGGAAAAAAGTACGAGCGCTAAAGCCGCAACCGTTACAATTGATTTCACTGGCAAAAAATTTAGATACATAATTGAGCATTAAAATTTACTTATAAAATTACCGGCAAACCGGGCAGAAACTTTTTCATTACTTCCAAAGATTAGCATTTTCTTTTAATGAACCTACCTGTACTGTAGGGTAGCTTTATTTAAAGATGCGGAGATTACCTTCTCTATATATCAGGAAATTAAACGGGTAATGGCTGCTTTAAAGTTCAAACTATTTGTCAAAATAAGCTATTTTTTGAAACCAGACCTTCTTTTACCGGTATCCTGCCGAAATATAACGTAGTGTTGTCATTCATCAATTGTACGCTTAACTTTAACCATGCTTAACTTATTTATTACGAGTTGTATCATAACGTGCGCAGCACTGCCTCTTTATGGTGGTCAGTGGCAAACCACCCGGTATAAAGACCTGGTTTTTACAAATATTAAAGTAGAAAACAATGTTCTTTACCGGCCCAATTCTACTGACAATACAAAAGAAAAATACTACCAAATCGACTTATACCAGCCTGAAAATGATACCTGCGCCAGCCGGCCACTGATCATTTGGATGCACGGTGGCGGCTTTAAATTCGGCAATAAAAAATCAAGAGGAACGCCCCTGTGGAGCAAACGTTTTGCACAACGGGGTTATGTATGCGCTGCCGTAAACTACAGATTAAGCAAGGAAAAGACTTTATCCGATTTCAACGCTTTGGTAAATGCCTGTTCAGCCGCTATGGAAGATATCAGCCTGGCGGTTTCTTTTTTCAAACAAAATCACAACCTGTACGGCATTGATACCAGCCGTATTATATTGGCCGGTAATTCTGCAGGAGGGATGATAGCCCTGCAGTCGGTTTACAGCAATGCAACTTTAATGAAACATCGCGTGCACCCTGCGCCTCTTTCATATCTTGCATCCTCTGCAAGCAATCCCCTGAAGATAGCTGCTGTAATCAATTTCTGGGGTGGCATGTTTGATACCAGTTGGTTAAAAAATGCCAGGGTGCCTATCGTTAGTGTGCATGGCAGCAAAGACAGGATAGTACCATTTAACAAAACAGACAATGGCATATACGGAAGTGCTATTATCCATAAAAACGCAGATGCTCTGCACATTCCCAGCCGTTTAAAAGTATATGAGGGCTATGGACATGAACTGCAAAAAAGATTCAATCCCCTGTGGGCAGGCAAAGCAGCCAGGAACCGATGGGAGGAGGCAGGTCAGTTTGCTGCGAATTTTTTGTATGATGAGTTATTGGAAATGGTACAATAATTGAAATTCATCATGCAAATGATCAGTATGAACAAACAAAGATTATTTCCCGCAGTGATTTCTATGGCTACTGTTTTTTTATTCAGTGGTTGCAATGCAGTGGAAGCTATTTTTAAAGCCGGAATGTGGTGGGCCTTCTTTTTGGTGGCGGTTGTTGTAGTGCTTATACTATGGATTATTTCAAAAGTAAAAAGAAAGTAACTGTTGTTGCCCGCTTGTTTCGTTAATGAATATGAATAGCAGATCACTACAACTTTATACACTTCGGAAAAATACTTCTTTTTTTTTAAGCCCCTATTCATGCATGGAGTAACTAACGTTTACCTGGCTTCTGATCTCATCCATTATTTTTATCAGTTCAATGCTAAAAGTATGCGATATAGTGAAATAGCACCGAGCAGGTTTCGTCTACCCCCTCTCCCGATAAGGTTCCCACTGCTTTAATGATATCGGGCGCACCCAATATCAGTAGCGCAGGAAAAACAGGGTATACCCCAAGATCAAGCAGAGAGCCTCCACCCAATGCGGGCCAAAAAACGATGGTTTTCGGGATCGGGCGGTGCTTTGTACCCCATAGATGCCCTGATGGAAACAATTTTGCCCATTAAAAAAGTTTGCATTACACGGGCTGTATCTACCAGTTCTTTGCACTGGATTTCATTAATAGTGAGCGGCTTCTCACATAGCACCGCTATACGATGCTGCAAACATTTCATAACCTGCCCGTGATGCAGGGTATGAGGAGTGGCAATATATACCACGTTAATATTTCCATTGTCAATATATTCAGCTAATAAGTCAATTTTTCTGCCATGGATTTTACCAAATAAAAACTCATTGTATTGCAGAAAAGATTGCATTGCCGTTTGAGAAAAAGATACTGTAGAAATATTTCCCCTCTTCAGTAAAAAATGGGTTGCCCCGGATTTATTGCGGAAAGCCGGCAGGGAGATTTCAAATATATCTTTCCACCATTTCAAGCAAATATTTAACTTCAAAAGGTTTTTCAATATAAGCATCTGCTCCTGCTTCCTTAGACAATTTGGCAATATGAGGATTTGCCGAAATCATTATAACAGGTAAATGGGATGTTGTTTTTTGCCTCTTCAAATACCGGCAAACGTCAATGCCATCAACACCGGATAATTGTTTATCAAGTAAAAAAAGATCAGGAATATCAAATTTATTATTCAGGAGATCGTCTCCATTTGTTATCACTTGTACATTATAACCTGCTGATTCAAAAATTATTTTGAAAATATCCCGTATGCCCGGATCGTCATCAGTAACTACTATGTTTTTCTTTCCGGGAGTACTTTCCATTAGGTAAATGATTGAGCTGTATTTTAAAGATCAGATTAATTGAGCAGCCGGTCATCTTTTTTAAATATGGGTTTTAATAAACTTACCATATGCATGCGCCCCTGTACCGATACCAGTAAATCAATCTGAATATCAGCAGTGATAAGTTCATTATACGATCCCAAAACATTTTTTGACAAAAACAGATCTTTTGAAATAGCTATTACTTTAATCCCGTATTGTTGCTTTAATTCCCCGGTTATATTACTCAAATCTTCATGATCTCCCGCCATTATTACCAGGTTAAATCCATCTTCTGCAAAAAGATCAGCCAGTCCATGGTTTTCCTCATCTGCAGCTCCTGTAATTAATGCATAGTGAAGATATTCTTCCATTACAAATAATTTATTTGATGTAAAGTGTATATGAAGTTGCTGCTCATTCGGGCTTTCCTGATCTATAGAATTCACAAATCATGCCATGAAGCTTATCCTGTCCGAACAGACATCCGGCGATACATTCAGCGAATTATTCGGGCGATATGCTGTGATGGGCGAAAACAAAAGATAATACCATATCATTTGCAAAAACATCCTGTATATTCTGAAACCTGTGTCTGCAATTTATTTTTTGGCATGTATTTTAAACAGTTTATTTCATGTCACTTAGTACTTATAAAAAGAAACGTACTTTTTCTAAAACGCCTGAACCTACAGGTGGAATATCCAGCGGCGATGAACTGATTTTTGTTATTCAAAAACATGCTGCCACCAACCTGCATTACGATTTCAGACTCGAAATGGACGGAGTGCTCAAAAGCTGGGCGGTACCAAAGGGACCCTCTACAGATCCTTCGGTTAAGCGCCTGGCCATGATGGTGGAAGATCACCCTTTCAATTACCGGACTTTTGAAGGCATCATACCAAAAGGGCAATATGGCGGCGGCACTGTACTGGTTTGGGATGAGGGCACTTATAAACCGGCAGAAGGAAATTTTGCGGGGAAAAAAGAAGCAGAAAAAGAATTGCTGCACCAACTGCATAAGGGCAAACTCGTTTTTAACCTCAACGGAGAAAAGTTGAAAGGTCAATATGCGCTCGTAAAATCTTCGTACCGGGACGAAAATGCATGGTTGCTAATGAAAGTGAAAGACAAATATGCCAAGACCACGGAAATACTGAAAAAAGAAAGATCCGTGATTTCGGGCAGAACCTTAAAACAAATTGAAAGCGATGACTTATCAGCCGTTTATGGAAAAGCAACCAAAAGTTCGGGTGCAGTAAAAAAAACGGCTAAGCTGTCTCCCCCCAAAAAAGCAATAGCCAAAACGGGTAAAAAGATGAAGTTTCCCAAAAGGCTTCAACCAATGTTGGCCACTCTTGTAGACAAACCTTTTAATGAACAGGGCTGGCTCTACGAAATTAAATGGGATGGATACCGCACCATCGCCTTGCTCAACAACAAAAGTATAAACCTCCGTTCGCGAAATGATAAATCTTTCAATGAAAAGTTTTACCCTGTTTACGATGTATTGAAAAACATGAAGTTAAATGCCATACTCGACGGGGAGATTATAGTAGCTGACGAAGAGGGATTGTCCAATTTTGGCAACCTGCAAAACAGGCGGAGCGAAGCCGATGGCGAGCTGAAATTTTATGTGTTTGACCTGTTGTGGCTGGATGGTTACTCGCTTATGGAACTTCCGTTGATTGAAAGAAGAGAAAAATTAACGGCTATTCTTCCCGATCATCCTATAATACAAATCAGCCAGACCTTTACTACTACCGGAACCGAATTTTTTGAAGCAGCCAAAAAAATGAGGCTCGAAGGCATTATAGCAAAAAGAACGGATTCATTGTATTTTCCAGGGGCAAGATCGAAAGAATGGCTTAAAATAAAAGCAGCCAAACGGCATGAAGTGGTAATTGGGGGTTATACGAAAAATGAAGGCAGTCCTAAACATTTCAGCGCCTTACTGGCAGGCGTATACGAAAAGAACAAGCTGGTATATACCGGTAAAATCGGGACTGGTTTTTCGGATGAAATGCAGAAAGAAATGATGAAAAAATTTAAGCCCCTCATTACAAAAACCAATCCTTTTGATTTTGAGCCCGATGTGAACAAGTCTTCCCGCTTTCGCCACAACCCTCCCCGGGCAACGGTCACATGGCTCAAACCAAAATTGATCTGCGAGGTGTCGTATACCGGGATGACTACAGATGGTGTAATGCGGCATCCTTCTTTTGAAGGCATGCGGGAAGATAAAAAAGCACAGGATGTACACCCCGAAAAGAGAAGCAATAAACTTCGAAATAAAGTAGCGTTAAACCGGTGGCGACAGCGGCATTGACAAAGCAGTAGCCATTTTGTTTGCCCAGGAAAGAGCCGGCATAGCGATCGGTTATCTCAGTGAAAGAAAGGCATCAGGGCACAATATGCTTTGCGGCTGATCTGTCTAATTCTAAAGATTTTATTTTTATATGCCTGCACAATAAATAAAATCTTAACTTAACCCGTCCTGATTACTACAACGATTTAATGGATAAGCCTCCTCAACTTATGTCTACAATACAATCTATAACTGATGATATGCATTTCATTTCCGGGGGTGGTGAGATGACTGAGCGTATGCGGAATTTCGACTGGACCAAAACCTCATTGGGTTCGGTTGAAAAATGGCCTCAAAGTTTGCGCACGGCCGTTAGTTTATGCCTCAATTCCAAATTCCCTATGGTGGTTTGGTGGGGAAAAGATCTGATAAAGATTTACAACGACGCATATAGCGTTATACTCGGCGCAAAGCACCCGCATGCCCTGGGTAAAAAAGGGAAGGAAGTTTGGCCGGAGATATGGCATATTATTGGCCCCATGCTGGAGAGTGTGCTTCAAACCGGAAAAGCTACCTGGTCCGATAATCAACTGCTACTGCTTCACAGGAATGGCTTTCCTGAAGAATGTTATTTCACCTTTTCTTACAGTGCGGTTTATGGTGAGACCAACAAGTTAGAAGGCATTTTTTGCGCCGTTACAGAAACCACGAATGCGGTAATTGCGGAGAGACAACAACAAACACTCACCAATCTTGGTAAAAACATTTTAAATCTCACAGGCGACCTGGAGGTATATCAGAAAAGCATTGAAGTAATTAAACAAAACCCCGGAGACTTTCCTTTTGCCGTTATTTATGAAGTGAGCCGCGACGGAAAAAAGCTTTCGCTGGCGGATAAAACATCGAAGGAACTGGAAGCGTTTTTTCCTGATGAAATTGACCTGGATAAACATGCACTCCGGTTTCACGGTTTGGCCGACGCAGCCCGGGGGAACGTGCCTGTAATCTCTGATGATTTGCTTGAACGGTTTGGAAACTTACCTACCGGCGCGTGGGACAGCGCTATTCGGAAAGCCCTCTTATTACCGGTAGCGCACAGCCAGCAAAAAGTGCCGTACGCAATTCTAAAAGTGGGCATCAATCCTTATCGCATTCTTGACGATAAGTATCAAAGTTTTTTTAAGCTTATCGCCGATCAAATAGGATCGGGAATCAATAATAGCCGCATTTTTGAAACAGAACGAAACCGAACCGGCGCACTCGAAGAGCTTGATAAAGCAAAAACCGTTTTCTTTTCCAATATCAGCCACGAATTCCGCACCCCGCTTACCCTAATGCTTGGACCCCTGGAAGAACTGATCAACGCCCCGGAAGACAGGCTGGGAAGCAGCGAAAGGCAAAATCTTGAAACCACGCATCGCAATGCCATGCGGTTGCTTAAATTGGTAAATAATCTTCTCGATTTTAGCCGTATTGAGTCGGGGAGAATGATGGCCCGTTATTCCTTAACAGACATCGTATCGTTCACCACTAAACTGGCAGATAATTTTCGTTCCACCATTGAAAAGGCCGGGCTGGAACTGGACATAAGAACACAGCCCATTAAAGACCCTGTATATGCAGATAGAGAGATGTGGGAAAAAATTGTTTTTAATTTATTGTCGAACGCATTTAAATATACATTTAAAGGAAAAATTACGGTTTCGGTATATGGCCAGGATAACCAGGTTATCCTGGAAGTGGAGGACACAGGCGTAGGAATTCCGGAAAAAGAATTGCCGCACATGTTTGAGCGTTTTCACCGGGTGCAGCAGGTAACCGGAAGAACACATGAAGGCTCAGGTATTGGACTATCGCTTACCCATGAACTCATTCATCTTCATGGTGGTACCATCAGCGTAAAAAGCCGGGAAGAAAAGGGAAGCGTGTTCAGGGTTTCTATACCTTCCGGTAATGCACACCTGCCCGTTTCACAAATCAATAACGCACATGAAGGCATTGAAGACGTTATTTCCGATGCTTATATTGAAGATTCATTTGCTTTAGACGGAAACTTTAACCCAAAAGTAAGAATCCCAACAGGCGACAAAAATGAAAACAGCGGCGCCCCCCGCATATTAATTGTTGATGATAATGCCGACATGCGGAACTATCTTCAAAGCCTGCTCGGGAAAAAATATAATGTACTTACCGCCGGAAACGGGATGGATGCCTTACATGTAATTAGAAGTGAAAATCCCCTGGTTGTTTTAAGTGATATTATGATGCCGGTTATGGATGGTATACGGCTTACGGCAGAAATAAAACGAAACCGGCACACAGAACAGATCCCTGTGATGCTTATTACAGCACGAGCCGGTGAAGAATCGAGAATAGCAGGTTACGAAACCGGTGCTGACGATTATTTAGTGAAACCTTTTTCGGCAAGGGAACTGCTGGCGAGGGTACAAACGCAAATCAGGATCGCTCAAACCAGGAAGCATATTGAACGCCAGCTCAATAATTTGTTTGAACAGGCCCCTGTGGCCATAGCCGTAATGCACGGACCCCATTTTATTATTGAGGTCATTAATGAGATGGCTCTTCTGATTGTAGGCAGGTCCAGGGAGAGACTTATATATAAACCTGTGTTCGAAGCCATACCGGAAGCGAGGAGCCAGGGATTTGAAGCCATTTTCAGCAGTGTATTTAAAACCGGTAAAAGAATGGTGATTGAAGAAATAGAGACACGGTTGCTGCGGAATGGAAATGAGGATACCATTTTTGCAAAACTTGTAATTGAACCACTCCACAAAGAAGACGGAAGCATACTGGGGATAATGGTTGCGGCTCATGATATCACTGAGCATGTAACCGCCCGGAAAAAAATAGAAGCAAGCGAACTGCGTTACCGCCAGTTGATACAAAGCATTTCCGTTGCGCTTTATACCTGCGATAAAGAAGGAAGGATTTTACTGTACAACCAGGCAGCAGTGGAACTTTGGGGCCGTGAGCCCAAAGTAGGCACAGAATTATGGTCCGGATCGTGGAAAATCTTCCAACCCAATGGCGAGTTGCTTCCATTGGATAAATGTCCCATGGCTGTTGTATTAAAATACGGACGGATCGAAACTTTTAAAATTATTATTGAACGACCCGACGGCACCCGCCGCCATGTATTGCCTTATCCCCAACTCATTGCGAACGATGAAGGTGAGATAACCGGCGCTATCAATTTATTACTGGATATAACAGAAAATACAAAAATCAGGGAGGACCTCCAGTTAAGTGAAGAAAGATACGGTAATATTATACGCCAGGTGGAGGCCGGAATAGCACAAACCGATATTACCGGTAGGTTTATTGCTGTAAACGAACAGTATTGCCATTTGGTTGGCCGGTCCGGAGATGCTTTGTTAGAAATGTGTATCGGGGATGTAACGCATCCGGATGACTGGCAACAAAATATGATTTTACTGAAACATTGCGTGGAGGAGGGAAAAAGCTTTACAATTGAAAAACGCTATCTCAGGCCCGATGGCGCTGTGGTTTGGGTAAACAACAGTGTATCACTGATAAAGGGACCCGATAATCTTAGTTTTCTTACAGCGGTAAGCGTTGATATTACTGAGTCTAAAAAAATGGAGGCCCTGTTAATTGAAAGCGAGAATCGCTTCCGCAACCTGTCTAACACTATTCCCGTTATTATCTGGATGGCCGATAATAGTGGCAATTGTACTTATCTTAATAAACAATGGTACGATTTTACGGGGCAAACACCGGAAATAGCACTGGGTAACGGCTGGCTGAATGCAGTGTACCCTTCCGACAGGGAGCTTGCAACAGGCGCTTTCTTTGATGCAAAACCGAAGAAAACACCTTTCGTTATGGAATTTCGCCTGAAAGATGAAAAGGGCAATTATCACTGGTTCCTCAATTCCGGGCTTCCCAACTACAATGAAGACGGAAGTTTTGAAGGGTATATAGGATCATGTACAGACATTACGGATAACAAGAAATTATCACAGCAAAAAGATGAATTCATGAGTATCGTAAGTCATGAACTCAAAACACCGGTAACCTCGCTAAAAGCTTTTACCCAACTAATGGAAATGAAGTTTTCAACTGCCGGAGATGATGCTTCATCTGCCATTATGCGCCGAATGGATATGCAGATAACCAAATTGAATACACTCATAAGCGACCTGCTCGACATTACGCGGATGGATGAAGGAAAGCTGGCGTTCAAACAGGAAATATTTTCATTCACCGGTTTGGTAAATGAAACAGTGGAAGAACTTCAACGGATTGCTACCAGCCACACTATAGTAACAGAAATATTTTTTCATTGCCTGCTTACCGGCGATAGGGAAAGAACAGGACAGGTATTGACCAATTTCATTACCAATGCCATTAAATATTCGCCTGGCGCCAGTAAAATAGTTGTACGCGTTACCATGCTGGATGATTCGGTAATTTGCGCAGTAAAAGACTTTGGCATTGGCATAGACAAAAGCAAGCAATCCCGTATCTTCAGCAGGTTTTACAGGGTAGAAGGAGAAAAATTTGATACATTCCCGGGGTTAGGACTGGGCTTATATATATCGGCTGAAATTATAAGAAAACAATCCGGGAAAATATGGTTTGATAGTGAACCGGGAAAAGGATCAACTTTTTACTTTAGTCTCACTGTTAATAAAGACCAAAACAAATGAGAGCAAAAAAAATTTTCATTCTGGATGATGACAGGGATATCCTTGATTCGATGAAAATGGTACTGGAATTTAAAGGCTACCAGGTGCACACCTCCGCATGTGCGGAAAACGTAAACAGCATCTCCGAAGCGAATCCTGATCTTGTATTGATTGATCTCTGGATGTCGGGAGTAGATGGCTCAGATATTTGCAGGCAGTTAAAGAATAATACACGCACCAGGCATATACCCGTGGTAATTATTTCTGCTAACACTAACATTAAAGAACTTAGCGAAAATTGCAATGCCGATGGCTATATTTCAAAACCTTTTGAAATAGATGAATTGATATCAAAGGTCCGGCATTACACCGGTGATCCGGGAAGACGCCTTCATTAACTGAATGACTTTAGCCCCCGACAGTTGGTAACAAATAACATTTCATAATAAATTATTGGCAATATAATTGAAGGACTACGTCATAAAATAAATTGAATGTATGAAGTACTTAACGCTATCACTCGCAGTGGCACTGTTCAGCGCACCGGCTTTCTCCCAGAATTTTCAGTTGGGCCTTAAAGCAGGCGCCAATATCAGCAACTTTCGCGGCAATGATTACCAGGATGTAAAAAGCAACACAATGGTAGGGTTTCATGCGGGGGCATTTGTAAATTTGAAATTCGGGTCTGTCTTTTCCATTCAGCCGGAGATACTGGTTTCTTCGCAGGGAGCAAAACTCAAAAAGGCCGCTGAAGAAGAAAATTTTAAAGCAACTTACGCAACACTTCCTGTTATGGTAAAACTTCAAAGCCCGGGCGGTGGCATATATGTAGAGGCAGGTCCGCAGTTTGGACTAAAGGTGAGCGATAAGATCAGCGGCGTTAATACCGATGTGAAGAACCTTGATGTAGCGCTTGCTGCAGGTATAGGTTACCACAGCTCAATGGGACTGGGTGCAGGCGCACGTTATATAGCAGGTCTTTCAAAAGTGGGTGATATTGATTTTGGCGGAGGTGTAAATCCGGATTATAAAAATAGTACAATACAAATCAGTGTATTTTATACCCTGTTCAATAACAGGTAATATTTTTATTTAAATAAGCATCCAATTTGAGGAATCATACTACACCAATCGTGGAAGATATTGCACACTAAAATCAACCCATCGTTAAAAGGCAACTGCATACTACTTTGGCACAATTATTTATTAGTATATCCAGTAGAAGTTTCTGGAAAGAGGTGGTCTCGTAACACAGTACCTGAGAATACACTCTCATACCTGATCTGGATAATGCCAGCGTAGGAAAAAAAGAAACATCGGAGACTCCGGTTCAACCCGGAGTCTTTTTTCTGTGCGGCTTTCTGCAGCGCGATCAACATCAACCGTCTAATCCGCACCTGTTCAAAAATGCATTATTAAAGACTTTCCGTTCTGCGGTCCCCAACAGGCTGTGCCGGCAGTTGATCCAGGTATCTACCGCAGCATCGCCGTACATTTCCCGTACCCGCCAAGGATTAAGATTGAAATTCATTTTTCCCCAATGCAGAGCGTAGGGAATATTCTTTTGTTCCAGCCTTTGCCAAAGCTTTTCGTAAAAATGCCGGGCGGCTTCAGACTCCACGCCATCCAGTTCCAGTATACAGGTTTTGTCGAACCTTGTAAAGCCCAGCAATGCTTTTGTTCCCTTCACGTAACGTAAGGCAAGTCCTCCGGGAAAGGGCGATTGTTCGTTGATGAAAATAACCTCATCCACTACCCTGCTCACATTTTCAGCGGCAATGGCTATTGCGGCACTGATGGCTTTGCCCCTAAATTTGGTATTGCTGAAAGTTTCCCCAATTGTTCCAAATGCATCACCCGCCGATTTAAAGGCAAGCGGAAACATAACATTTACCAAAGCCGGAACCAATGCCGCCGACAGATCAGAAGGGAGTCCGTCAATAATCGTTTCTATCACGCCAAGTGTATTATCGCCATATTGAAACCCATGATCATCCCTTTCTCTTTTAGGGTAATCGGGGGTATAGGGCATTTTATACATCGTTTTTAAATACACTCCTTTCTCCTTATTGTCCTTTTCAAATTTATGCGGGTTAATGATCACTTCAAAATGGTACAGTTCTTTATCCGGTGCATCCGGAGGATAAGGAAGCTTTAATTCAATCCCGGAAAAATCAAGATAATCTATTGCTTTAATAAGGTCATCATCATATTTCAGTTGATCTGCACGCTGTTCGGCCAGTAAATAAACCGGATCCGTTTCAATCATAACACTATGAATAAAGCCAAAGCTTCCAAAGCTTACCACTGCCGCATCAAACATATCATCGTTCCGGATCGGTTCGGCGCCCATCCATTCGATGAACTCATCTGAAACAATGGGGTAAGAAGCCCTTTCCAGCCAAACATGCCGCGTTGGCGACACAACCAGGTGAATTCCCACTATGGCGTCATGTACAGCTCCCACTCTGAATGCTGATCCATGGGTACCTGTTGCCGTAGCCCCGGCAATGGATTGTCCGTTGCTGGCTCCCGATGCTTTAATAGCTCGTTTGGGATTGGCCTCCTTTTCCAGTTTTTCATTCAGGTCTAGGATACTCATTCCACATTGCACAAGAAAAAGATCGGCGGTACCCTTGCCGGTATTGATGTACGCGTCCGCTATAAATTTCCGCGGGATCCAGAATGATAGCCGCAGCGCTTTGGTATCAACCACTCCCCCATCGCAAACTGCAACATCCGAAAACGACCAGCCGTTTCCCATGGCGCGCAATGAAATGTCATTATCAATAGCATGTTTGATGAGCCATTGAAAATTGGAAGTGGTTTGTTTGTACTGATCAGACGATGTAGCCGGCCCAAAAGGAATCCTCAATTTAAAAGAGGCTCCCTCTTTAAACCGGTGAGTGAAATTCTGGTGGCCGTTCTCCCAGTCGGTGATGTCTAACTTTTCCACACCATCGGGTAAAATAATATTGTCGGGCATTGTTAAAAATTTCAAAGTCTGATCAGGGTCTGCTTCCCAACGAATCCGTTGGCGGACTGTATGGCGCGCAACACCACTCTACACGTTGCGGGATAACAATTCCAAGGGTAGCGGTAGAAATTATGGTAAAGCCCAGGTTGGTTTTAACCACCACTTTATTGAGGTGACTGAATCTCGGGTCGCAGCCAGGGTTGATATCTTTTGGTTGTACGAGACCCCATGCATAGCTCCAGGTTGTTCTTTTGTATACGGAATTGTTTGAAAAGGTATCACAGTCGTATTTGCTGATCACTTTTGTAGTAGTGCAACCTGGAGCGATCGGTACAATCCCGATCAATATGATTCCGGTTATGAGGGACATCCCCTTCATTTTGCTCCGGTTGGCCAAGATCTGCATATGTATCTTTTTAAAGTAAAAAGAAAATGCCCGCCTGTTTTTTACTGATCCGCGAAAGAACCAGTTGCTGTATATGATTTCAAAGATAAAACAACGGAACCAAAACTGCTATAGCCGGGGCTGCATTTAAAAGCAGAACATTTAACATTTTTCAGGGTTCCAACTGGTAGCAACAAATCGTTCATCGCAATATTATTTTCAAAAACATAATAGCGCAACATGCTTTTCATAAAACACCTTTACGATTGTTTAATATTTATATTGAAGTGACCTATACATTACACCTGAGGCGCCCAATAAGTACAGTGTCCGGCGGTAAATACCGGGCCTTTAAAAAGCTGGCAGGCGCCGCATTCTTTGCCGGGCAGGGGCGGAAGCCAGAGATTACAATTACCGCATTGCTTTTCCGGAATGGGAGATTGCTTTACATACCCCATTGACGCCCGGGCCTTCAGATCATTTTCAGACAAGCCTGTGTAGTCGCCGCACGGATCCGCCGTGGCCGTATCTGCCTCCGCCTTTGCCGGTGATTTTTTTTCAGTAACAGTATTGCAACCGTTTAACAATGAAACTCCTCCTGTTAGCAACATGCCGGCAGAAATACATTTTTGCAGGAACCGTCGTCGTGAATTGATTGTACCCATCGTGTCCAACTCTTTTATTCGTTTACTAAATGCGCGTCAACACCGGTAATTCATTGTGTGGAATCGCCCAACGCCTTTATCACTTCCTTTACGGCGCTTTTAATTTCGCCCCCTGCTCCTGATTCAATCACCTTAAAAGCGTTGATCACATCCGGATCGGGCTTGCTTTTATTTGCAGTTTTGGCCAAACCTTTGGCAAGCCCCTCTAAACCGGCAAGCTGCCAGTTGATGCCTTCTTTTACTTCGGGATCAGACAGCAACCCGATCAATGCTAAGATATCTTCTTTGTTTCTGCGTGCGCCCATTGCATACAAATATTGCTTTACAAAAGTCATTTTTCCAGCACTTGCATCTTTAAAAAAAATACCACGGCTGATCAACAGTTTCAACAGCTCCATAGAAGATCCCGCATCCGAACTTAACACAGCGGTTTGAAACAATGGCATTTCTCCATATTGCTCTATAATGTTTACCAATGCCTGGATTACCTGTGGCGAAGTAAATTCACCGATGCTGAGCGTCAACTGCAAAACGACCTGCGCCGAACTGTCGCTTGTCATTGCCAGCAACTGAGGCAGGCATTGCGGGTAGCGCTCCGAAAGTATTATAGCATGTGCCCGCATACCCGGATGCGCATCTTTTAATACCTGCTGTATCAATCCTCCATCCAGCGCATTTAAACCTTCTAATGTATACAATGCATGCAGGCGTGCTCTTGCATCGGCGTGCTCCACACACATTTTTTTTAATGCAGGAACAACCGTTACATCGCCATACTCCAGTAGAAGCCGCTGTGCCTGTAACCGCCACCATTGACTGGAGTGTGCAAGCAGAGCAACCAATGCTCCGGGAGTTTTACTCCTGAGGCCGGGAGTTTGAGTTTGCCTTTTTGCAACACCTTCCGGGACAACACGGTAAATTCTACCGTACTGTTCACCGTTAGTAAAATCCATATCCTTTTTCAAATCTTCAGGAATGGAAACGGGCGTTTCAATATGCTGCCGGTACATGTCAATGATATACAGGTATCCATCGGGGCCAACTGTAAAATTAGCAGGCCGGAACCAGGGATCGGTGGATGCAATGAACTCTCTGTCTTTCTCTCCTTCGGCCCGTTTTGCAACAAATAAAGGGCTGTTGTGTTTCAGTTCAAGAACATCTCTGTGCACCAGGTTGCCTGCAACGTCTCCTGTAAACACACTACCACGAAAAGATTCAGGAAAGGCGTCACCGCCATAAAAAGTACCTCCGGAAGCACCTGTAAAATGGTCTTCAGCATATTCATTCCGGTTTAGTTTTCGTTCATCATAATCTTTTTGCCGCCGGTTGCTGCGTTCAAGCCTCCAGTAAGGAGGCGGGGTTTTTTGAAACATAACCAGGTCGTGATCGGAAATATTTACATCAACACGATCAGAAGGCAAATAATCATGACGGTGCAAGTACCGCCATGGAATGGGCGCTTGCTGAATATGAACGGTATTCTGCGTATAAAAGCGATTGCCCCAGTCATCTATTGCCAGACCAAACTGGCCGTTTCCCGATTCTTTTTCAAATAAACCTCTGTCGGGCCTGAACCGAAAATCGCTTCCTCCCATTGAAATCCCGGCAGTATCCGGATTATTGATGGCATGAACCGTACCAGCCTGACCGTTGTTATTGGCATAAATCCAGTTATCAGGCGCCAGGCGAAGACTGGTGATCTGCGCTTCGGAATTGCTGGCAAAAAATCCGGTGAACAGTGTTTCTTTAATGTCTGCACGGAAGTCGCCGGTCGTATCTTTTAGATACAGGATATCCGGCGCCGCTGTTACGATCAGCCCGCTCTTCCAGGGCAGCACACTCGTAGCACTGGGAAGCCCCTCAGCAAATACAAAAGAAGTGTCTGTACCTCCATCTCCGTCGGTGTCTTTCAGCATGCGAATCCTTCCCTTCCCTTTTCCGGCTTCGGGTTGATAGGGATAGTCCCCCATCTCTACCACATAAATATGGCCTTGCTCATCAAACACCATATCCACGGGAGACCATACATCGGGTTCGGATGCAAACAATTCTATATTAAAGCCCTCAATAATTTCAAAATGCTTCATTGCTTCTTCGGGTGAAAGCGCGTCTGTGTAACGCTTTTGAGTGCAGGAAAAGAACAAAAAGCTGCAAAGGAGGAGTGCGGCAGTACGGGGTGTATTGAAATTGATATTCAGCAAGGTTTATATATTTAAGGTGATTTTATCTATTTAGGGTGATTAAAGTTATTCCTTTTATCAATAAATTATTATGCAAATAATATCGGTTTCTATACAAATACGGTGTATGGACTTTCTATAATTGTTTCAGGAATAAACAGAAATTGGCGAAATTACAGGTACAGATTCTTCCTGCGTGCCCAATACCCCTGTGCGTATCCTTCACACAAAAGAATTAGTAGGATACACCTGGAAAAACTGCACGCTAAAGCGGATTTATCTTTTCTTTTTTCTGATACACTTTTACATAATCAACCACTATTGTCCGACTAAAATATAAGCAAAAGATATGAAAAAGGGCAGTTCGGTAG
>CALKHN010000002.1 GCA_937991535.1 uncultured Sphingobacteriales bacterium | reverse complement strand
CAGTCTGGCTGTATAAAAGCAACTTTTGCTTTGCAGCCTCAGATAGCTGCTGAAATTTTTTGTCTTCCGGGAATTGTGTTGCCTGCGCTATCGCTATCAAATATTCCTGTTGCAAAGCAGCCAACTGCTCGGAATAAATTTTATACAAAGGTTGCCCTTTGCTAACCTTCACACCGGTTTCTTTGATATATAAAATTTCAATTCTGCCTGCCACCCGGCTTGCGATAAACTCCGTTTGCTCCGGATCAACCGCCAGCCTTCCGTTCAATTGTTTAAAAGAAGAAAAGGAGCCTGTTTTAACTGTATCAGTGGTTACGTTTGCGAGTGCCTGTTGCGGTGAACTTAATGTCAGGTAATCTGATGTATTAGTTTTATCAAAAGGAACCAGATCCATCCCGCAAACAGGACAAGTGCCGGGCTTGTCACTGACTATCTGCGGGTGCATAGAGCAGGTATAAGTTTGTGCATTGGTAGTTTCAATATTTTTATCAGTCTCCTTGTCCTTGCACGAAGACAACCACAGCATAGTTGTCACAACAAGCATAAAAATGTGAATGATCTTTGTTTTAAGTCTCATTTTAAATTGTTTGAATTAATGCGAATAAAACTTTCACTGTCTACCAGGTAGCTTGCATTTTTTGCAATCTGCCAATCAGCAATACTGTCTAAGATTTGTACCCAGCCGTTTGCCCGGATGCCGGTTTGCACTTGCATTGGAATAAAAACATTATTCTCTTTTTTGAAAACAACCGCTTTTCTTCCTAATTGTACAACCGCGTTTTCAGGCAGCCAGCTTCCCCCTGTTTTTACAATAGGAATATTGGCTGTCAGCAATCGCCCCGGTTGTAAATCAGTATTACTTAAATAAACACGGACGATGGTAAATCTTTCGCCATTTTGCTGAATAGGTTCTATCAAACCAATGGTCCCGGTCTTTATATCATTCGCATTGGCGACGGTATGAAAAATTAACTTTTGTCCCTTTTCAATTTCTGATGCTAATGAAGGCGCCAAAGAAAACGCTGCTATCATATTGTTAGCCTCATAAATTGTAAAGATGGCTTCCCCGGCGCTTACATACTGCCCTTCTCTTGTAACAACAGGCGTTTGATTAACAACAGGCTGTTGGGGAACAGTCGTTGCTGTTGAAGCATCGCCGCCCATTCCATCCATACCGCCTGGTGAGGATGGTATTGCAGTAGCAGGTGCATTTGCTACTGCATTTTTTTCAACAATATATCCGCTAACATTGCTGTACACCGGCACCCGGTACAAAGGTTTCCCGGTCTTAATTACCTGTGCGATTTGCGCCGGCGTCATACCCAATAAACTAAGCCGCTGCTTTGCTCTTTGAAGCATCAGGCCATTGTTATCACTGCTGTTAATATATATTAGTTCTCTTTGTGCCGCTGCCAGGTCCGGGGAATATATTTCCATAATCAACTGCCCTTTGCGCACGGGTTGATAATTGTATTTGATATACATGCTTTCAATTCTGCCAGCCACACGGCTGGAGATGCTAACCTGCTTCCTCGTATCATACGTAATAATTCCCTGCACCGGCACAGAATGAATTCTTGTACCGCTTTCGGCAGTGATAGTGGGCAAAGTAGAGATCACCTGTTCATTTACCGGTTTTAATAGTGGCAGTAAGCTACTGTCAACGATCAGTTCATGTGAACTGCTCATGGGTACAAGATCCATCCCGCAAATAGGGCAAGTACCCGGCTTATCCCGAATGATTTTCGGATGCATGGGGCAGGTGTATTTCGTTTCCTCACTATGGGTATGTGTAGCTGTTGCTGATTTATTTTCCGTTTTTTCTTTGCATGAAAAAACAAGAAGTATTAATATCAGCGGGATCAACATTTTATTTGAACAATTCCTTTTCATAATCAACGATCATTTGATATAATTTTTGTTTTTCGTCCAGCAGGTCAAGCTGCATCATGTTCAGCGCTTCCCAGTTGTCCAGTACAATGGTTAGTGTAAGCTTATTTTCCTGGTAGGTTAAAAAGCTGGCGTCTAAAGTTCTTTGCAATGCCGGTATAACTTTACCTTCCATTGACTTGATTCTCTTCTGCATGGTTTGTATCTCAGCCTGCATACCGTACAACATGCCTTGTGTTTCCTGCAGCATAGAGGATCTCTCTTTCTCCATAGCCTGTATGTTAAACTGCATGGATTTTATTTCAGACTGGTACATTTTTTTTGACCAGGGAGCAATGGGAATGGTTACCATACCCATAATACTATAAGCTTGTGGCATCATGGAAGCTAATGGCGACATATGATCGAACTGGATACGGAAATTCGGTTTCTTTTCCAGTTTCATGGCTTCAATATTGTACTGCATGGAACGAATGCTTTCATTCATTCTTAAAACATCTTTTCGCTCAGCAGCAAGGCTTGCTGTATCATACACACCCGAAGCCGTAAAAGATGGTTCATAAGTAGTATCAATAATAAACTCCTGCAGGCCCGGACGGTTCATTAAGGAGTTGAGATAGGCTTTTGCTTTGGCGATATCTCCCTGGGGCATCAAAAGCATATTGCGGTTTTTTTCAATTTCCGCTTCCGCCCGGTACACCGAACTTAACTGCGACTGGTTATAAGGATACCTGACTTCTTCAATCTTTTTCATGGTTACCAGCACCCTTTCATTGTCTTCTATAATTTTTATTTTTTGCAATGCAATGAGCCAGTCGAAATATTGTCTTTTTGCCTGTGCTTTAAAATCATTCAGTGTAATATCTCTTGTTGCTGTTTCAATATTTCCCAGGGATTGGATATACTTTTTTTTCGCCTGCAGCTTCGACCTGTTTGGAATTTCCTGTTCCAGGCGCAGCATAATGGAGCCTTTATCCCCCGCATCCATTATTTTTTGAAAGGGATAAGGTGTCATAAACGTACCTATACCTGCCATCGGCGGCATCCAGGCGGTAGCCGCATCTGCGCTGTATTTATAGGCTTCCGCTTTTAACGCATAGGATCCAAGCAGGATATTATTGCTGTCAATTTTTTGAATTATATCGGGCAGGGATAATGTTTCCTTTTGCTGCGCGAATGCAGACACAGGAAGTAATAATAATATCCCAATCCATTTTTTAATGCTGTACATCATACACTTCCAGTTTTCCATGTTTACGTAATTCATATTCTTTCGACATTAAAAAAATAAGCGGCGTTACCAGCAGTATATGCACCGCGGATGTGAACACACCACCGATCATCGGCAATACAATCGGTTTCATTACATCAGTTCCAACGCCTGTAGACCATAGCACCGGCACTAAGCCAAATAAGGAAACACAAACGGTCATAATTTTTGGACGAAGCCTTTTTGCCGCGCCATGAATAACATACTCTTTGAGATCCGCCCTGGTGATCGTTTCGCTTGAATTACCTTTTAGTTTTATTAATTGCTGCATGGCATCATTGAGGTAAATGACCATGACAATACCGGTCTCCACCGCAATGCCAAACAAAGCAATAAAACCAACGGCTACCGCTACCGAAAGATTTACGCCCCAGAAATAAATGATATAGGCTCCGCCAATCAATGCAAAAGGAACGGTGATAAGACTTAAAAACGCTTCACGGATGGAATGAAAAGCAAAGTACAAGGAGAAGAAAATAATGACCAGCACAATGGGAGCAATCCACATCAGGGTTTGTTGCCCCCGTATTAAATTTTCATACTGCCCGCTCCATTCAATAAAATATCCTTCCGGTAAAATTCCTTTTTGTTTATTAAGTTTTTCCATCGCTTCTTCCACCGTGCTTCCCAAATCCCTGCTTCTTACATTGAACAACACAGCCCCACGCAATAAGGCATTTTCAGAATTGATCATGGGTGGTCCGTCTTCAAATTTTATATCAGCCACAGCACTTAGTGGCACTTCACCAAAGCCTGTTGACTGCAATGGGATTCTTTTTATTTGATCTACACTGTTGCGGTAGTCCTGCGCCAACCGCACATTGATGGAAAAACGCTGGCGGCCTTCTACCGTTTGACCAATGGGTGATCCACCCAACGCAGTTTCCACGGTTTGGTTTACATCATCTACATTTAAGCCATACCGGCCCAAATCTGCCCGGCGAACATCAATAGAAAGATATTTGCCCCCCGTGATGGGTTCCACATATAAATCCGAAATTCCTGAAGTGCCTTCCAGCGCGGTTTTAACCCGTTCTGAAACCGAGGCAATGGTATCGAGGTTTTGGCCATATACCTTGATGCCTACATCCGTTCGGATGCCTGTTGAAAGCATGTTGATGCGGTTGATGATTGGTTGCGTCCATCCATTTACCACGCCTGGAATTTGCAATTTGGCATCCAGTTCTTTTATGATATCCGCTTTTGTAATCCCTTCCCGCCACTGTTTATGCGGTTTCAAAAGGATGATGGATTCAATCATGCTGATGGGAGAGTTATCTGTTGCCGTATTGGCACGACCCGCCTTTCCCAGAACATTATCAACTTCCGGCACAGATTTAATGATCTTATCCTGTACCTGTAATATTCTTTTCACTTCTGCATTGGAAATATCAGGCAGTGTTACAGGCATAAACAAAATACTTTGCTCGTCAAGCGGGGGCATAAACTCAGATCCAAGACTGCGTAAAAGTGGAATGGAAATAAGCAATGCCAATATATTTACCGCAAGCGTTGTTTTTCGCCATTTCATTACCCATCGGATAATGGGTTCATAAACTTTTTCCAAAAACCGGTTGACAGGATTCGCATTATCGGGCCTGAATCTTCCCTTCATAAAAAAGGAAATTAATACAGGAGCCAGTGTTATGACCAAAAGCGCATCCACGATCATAATAAACGTTTTGGTAAATGCCACAGGATGAAAATATTTTCCTTCCTGGCCCGTCAGCATAAATACGGGCAGAAACGAAGTAATGATGATCACCGTGGCAAAGAAAACTCCTCTCGATACCTGTTTGCTCGATTTTTCAATAATGGACAACCGTTCTTCTTCGGTGATCCAGTTTTCTTTTTTCTTTTTATTTTTTCTGCGCCAGATCATGATTTGATTGATTTTTTTTGTTCAGCCTGCCAGCCAGCATATCGCTCCGCCAAATGTTTATATGCGTTTTCACTCATGATAATTCCATTATCTACAATAACGCCAATTGCCAATGCAATACCGGTAAGCGACATGATATTGGATGAAATACCGAAAGCATTGAGCAGGATAAAACTGATAGCGATGGTAATGGGAATTTGAATAATGATGCTTAGTGCACTCCGCCAGTGAAACAGGAAAACGATAACGATAAGCGATACCACGATCATTTCTTCAATAAGGGTTCTTTTAATAGAGGAAATGGATTGCTTAATGAGTTCGCCCCGGTCATATACAATGTCGAACTTTACTCCTTCCGGAAACCCCTTAGCTACTTCCAGCATTTTGGTTTTCACGTTTTCGATAACCGCTGCCGCGTTTTCGCCATACCGCATTACAACAATGCCACCTACTCTCTCGCCTTCACCGTTCTGGTCAAAAATTCCCAGCCTTGTTTCACCGGTCATTTGTACCGAAGCTATATCACTCACTTTTACCGCAATGCCGTTCTGTGTCTTTAATGGGATGTTTTCAATTTCTTCTATTGATTTTAAATAACCGGATGTTTTAACGATATAGCCAATATCACTAAGTTCGAATTTGCGACCGCCACTCTCGTTATTATTAGCCCTTACGGCGCTGATTACGTTATTAACAGCCAGCTTATAGTATAAAAGCTTATTGGGATCTAAAGTGATTTGATACTGTTTTTGAAAACCGCCGAAGGAAGCTATTTCACTTACTCCTTTTACATTTTGCAAGCCAAACTTTATATACCAGTCCTGCAAGGCACGTTGTTCACCGAGGTCAAGGTTGGGAGCGTCCAATGTGTACCAGAGTATATGCCCAACACCTGTACCATCGGGGCCTAATTGCGGGCTAACCCCTTCAGGAAGGTTTTTTGAAATAGTGCTTAACCGTTCCAATACTCTTTCTCTCGCCCAATATATATCTACATTATCTTCAAAAATGACATAGATAAAGCTCATTCCAAACATAGATGAAGCCCTCACATATTTAATTTTTGGAAGCCCTTGCAGGTTGGTCACCAAAGGATAAGTGACCTGGTCTTCTATTAACTGCGGGCCCCGCCCCATCCATTCTGTAAAAACGATCACCTGGTTTTCTGAAAGATCAGGAATAGCATCAACCGGGTTATTCTTTACTGAAAATGCACCCCACACAAACAAGGCTGTGGCCAATCCCAGTACAATAAACCGGTTGCGTAAAGACCATTCTATAATGCGATGTACCATCTTTTTATATTTAGCTATTAATTTTGAATACGGCTTTTGCACATGCCACATTCGCCATATACTTTAATGGTATCTTTTTTTTGTTGGGTTGTTTCCTGGGCAAAAAGGTGTGTGGTAGCCATTGCAAACACTGCAATGAATATTAATCTGGACGATTTCATCTAAAATAGTTTTTAGAATTAAAATGAATAGGAAAATGAAGGCTATAGAAAAGCCTTTAGCCCGGCAGTGTATTGCCCGGCTCAATAAAAGAGAAGAATATTAAATACGGAAAACGCAGTTGCGCTTATAAATAGCCGTGCCGGTGCCCCGCGGCGGGGCATTGCTTATGGGGTTTTCTTCTGTAATAGAAGAAAGAGTTATTGCGGGGGTTTCAAAATAAGAAACAGGCAAAGCTGATGCCAGCGCCTGTATCATCTGAAGATTAACTTCGGTAGCTTTTGGGGCTGTTTCGCTTTTTATGATCTTATGCTCATCCTTGCAGCACCCCTTATTGATACTATCACTTTTCTCCATGCCGCATTTGCCGCAGGTATCAGTTTTAGAATGCCCAAGGCCCCAATCGGCCAGTTTGCCCATGCAATAATGCATGCGCAGGGTAGCACCAGTAGATGTGCTGATATATAAAAGGGCTAATATGACCGCGAATACCTTTTTCATCAAGAGACGATAATGCAAAAATATGTCTATTTTATTCAAACGGTTTACAAAATTCCGGGTATGTTTTATATTTAATTGCTAAATTTTCCCAGTTAGCAGTACGCCGGGTATTTTAAGTTCATACAAAAGGATGCGGATTTTCCGGTTCCAGCTTTACCACCATTATACGGCGGATGCAAACCATGTTTTTTTATAGATATACATTTTTATTTAAATCTACAAGCTTAAAATTGATGAATGTATTTGATTTTCATTTTCCCAAACACACAAAACCTGCTCATTCCCTATAGCTTTGAGAACCGGAGTTGTACCTTTTCCCAATATTTTTTTCCCGCTCTGAGGTAACAAGCATGTAACGGCTCCTTTTTCTATCCAGGCATATACTTTTTTCCCATCTACTGTTTCCAAAGTGCAATTCCTTCCTTCCCCGATTTCCTGCTCAGGCATCCCGGGTTCACAGGTATATATCTTTCCTTTTCTGTTCCAGACCGTTTGTACTTTCTTATCCTGTACCACCACACCACCGCCATCCATAGGACAACCATTTAAAGCCCAGCTTCCCGTCCCTAATTTTTGAGCATTGCTGAAAGTAAGTCCTCTATCACTGGATTGAATTAAATATAAATCCCTGTTTCCATTTAACCAGTTACGAAACATAACATAAACATTATTTCCTTCTATAACCACGGAAGGCTTGCAACACTCACAAACCGTTGTATCAGGAGAAGCATAGATCATTGCGTTTTTTGACCAGGTTTTGCCGCCATCATTTGATCCTGCACCAAATATTTTATTATGCTTATCCCGCAGGTCGAGCCATACAGCATAAAGATTTCCCTGATTACCGCTTAGCGCCATCAATTGTTCTTTTGCTACTGTATCTGTATCATTTACCCTGGCAGATTTTATCCAGTTACCTGAATTTTGCATGTTATATGAAAAAATATCGCCTTCCTTATTGCAGGCGATGATAGTTGATCCGTTTGATGTGGCAGCAATTTGCGGCCCGCGCATATGCGAAGCGGCAAGCCCTGGTAAAACTGAAACTAAGCCTGGAGCGGAAAACGATTTGCCGTGATCTGTTGACGCAGCATACATGATACTGTCACCACTGCCAAAAACGATATGAAAATTACCGCTATTATCATTTGTTGCGTTTGGCATCTGACCGTTGCCTATTATTACTTCGGAAGTGATGTCTTGTGGTCTTCCATCTTTACAGCTTGTAAGTGATGCACCAATAATTGTTGTAATGACTAATAAACAGTATCTCAACTAACAGGATTTTAATAACATTCAAACTTTAAAAAGTATCAAATAGCTTTTTGCTTCACATACCATGCAAGTTAAGGTTTCCTGCTTTGTATAATTTTTGTTCTTGAAAGATGGAGTAATTTTTAGAGCCAATAGATTAGACAGGCTTGCAAAGAATTTATGTGCAGGTTTCAACTTGCTTTTGCAATTCTTTATTTGCTCCTGGTCTGCAAACAACCTGATACAAGTATTGTTTTCCGTGAGGCAAAGATAGGCGAAATAATTATTTAAGCAAATGCTTAAATAACGAAAAATTTGTCCTTGAGTGAAAAATTAGGATTGTTGAAAAAAGTTCGAGGTTTTCAGTATCTATCTAATACAATGAAATTATCCAGGACACTTCAGTAGGAAGCTCCAGGCTTGGCCTGGTTAAATTTTAATACCAACAGTCACATATACATTTCTACCGTCACTTGGCCATATACCAGGTCCCGGATAGAAAGTTGGCCTTTTTGTAAAATATTGTTTGTCGAAAATATTGTTCACACCAGCTCTTACGCTAAGGAAAGAGTTTGTACGAAGCGAAGCATTAAAATCCCATATTGAATAAGCAGGTGTAAAACCCTTTGCACCACTGGAAGGTGGAGTTATGGTATTTAAAGCGTCAGAAAATGTAGAGGAGGTGTAATTATAAAGAATTGTACAGCTAAATCCTTTGTACAAAATATCCAACCCGTTTCTGCTTATCCATTCCGGAACAGCTTCTACTTTATTCCCTACAATTGATTTATTGGCCGTACCTGTTGACACTTGCCCTTTCGTGTATTTAGCATCCATGTAGGCAGTAGATGAAAACAATCCGGCAAATAATTGGTTGGTGATGGGGAATTTATACTGTACGAATAATTCAATACCATTGGTGCGGCTATTGCCGATATTGGTTTTATACGTATATGGCTGTCCTGTATTATCCTGCAAAACCAAAATACCAAGACGGTTTTTATAATCAATCCTGAATAAACTCACATCGTATTGCAGATGTTGTACTATTTTACCTCTGATGCCCAATTCTGCATTATACCCAAAAGCGTCTTCAAGGTCTTTATCTATTTTCTCGTAGGTAGATGCCGGAACAATATCTTTGAATATAACAGGGCGGTAAGCTTGTGAAATGCCACCATATAAAGTGTTCTCTTTATCGAATAGATATTGAGAGCTAATCCCTAATAATACAAAATTGTGGTTGATAGTCGTTGGCAATGGATTTACGGTATAATATTTTATTTCACCATTCATTTTAGAATTGCCATTTTCATACCTTATACCAGGGGAGACTGTCCATCGGTGATTTAACTGGAAAACATTTTCGGCAAAAAAAGCAATATTATTTGTCCTGAAATGAAGATCCCTTCCAAACCCAGGCTCAACCAGCGATAAATCATAATCAGTTCCTGTAGTTCCTTTACCCAACTGACGGCGGTGTAAGTCATTATTCATATAAGCAAAGCCGGTTGCCAGTTTACTTTCTAATTTTCCAATGCGGAATTGATGTAGTAATCTAAGTTCAATCGTTTTGCTGTTAAAATTATCAATATCCACCTGCCTGTTCCTATATTGACCGGTTGTCCTGTTGATGGTATCGGATACGTCTGCAAAAGCATCAATCATTACACTATTCCTGCTGCCGAATATAGCTGACGTAGTTAAGTTTATTTTTGTTTGTTCAGATAATTTCCAGTTAAGTGAAAATGACGGCACATAAATATCAGGACTGAAATAATTTCTGCTTCTGGTACTCATTGTAGGGTCTGCATTGAACATACTATCATTCAATGGGCCCGGAATATGATAGAGGTATTTGGAACGACCAATCTCTGCTTTCAGAGAAAGGTTGGCGGTAAATTGATAATTCAGTTGTACGAACTGTGCAGTAGCATCAGACTGGCTATTTTCCCTGTAACCGTTGGAATGACGCTTGTAATAATAGGCGTAGTAAGAGAATTTTTTATAGGTACCAGTGATGGCGTTATAGCTGCTAAATAAATTAAATGAACCGGCCGTATTAATACTCTCCAGTGAAAATACTTTTAAAGTATCAGGCCTTTTAGTGATATAGTTTATCATTCCGCCAAACTGTGCGCCATATTGCAGCGAACCTGTTCCCCTGACTAACTCAACCTTTTCATAACTTTCTATTGGCGCACTGTAGTGACTTGCCGGGTATCCATACATATCTGAATTTAAAAGAATACCGTTTTGCCGGATGTTATATTCCCAACTGCGGTGTGGGTCAAGGCCACGGGTAGAAATGTTTAACTGGTTACCGCTGCCGTCCATGTCATAAACAAATACACCCGGAATTTTGGCAAATAATTGTCTGCCTGTCTTGATGGCGATATTAGCATTGGTAGCTGCGAGGGTAATTACCTCGTTTTTTTTACCGTTATTCAAAAAACCATTTTGCTCCTCTGGCATCCGGGATATGTCCCGCCGTTGCCATGCTTTAATAATAACTTCTTTTAATTCCTTAGATTTTATTGTATCGGTTTTTTGGGCAAAACAGAATGATTGCACAAGTGTTAATCCAATTAATCCAATTAAATACTTCATTTTATATGCTTAATTATCAATAAAAACCTTTGCTATATTTTACCGGAATATTCTTGTCAGATATTTGCGTATCCTGAAAAGAAAAAATAACAACATAGTAATAGGCAAATTTATCAAATCATCTTCAGGGAATAAATTTTATATAATTCAAGCTTGAATAGGGACTTTGTGGCAGTTCCGTTGGGTCGTAAATCCTATTTTTTTTCCTTAAGGGGAGGGAATCAATAAAACTATAAGAAGAATTTAAGTATTCCGCCTGGGGGCGAATGACTGAACTTAGCCATCGATGTAATGATACATTGGGCTGACAATTATGTATCATCCTTTTAGTACTTAGGTTTTGTAGTATAAGCAAGGGCTGCCATTGCAGTTATGAAACTCGCAAAACAAATGGAAACGACAATTGTGCACGCAAGGGAAGCAGTGTAAAATCTGTACGCCGCAATATCATTTAAAAGACTTCTTCCAAAAGACTAAGGAATCGTTCGAAATACTTGCACCATTACTCCTGCCTCAACCCTCCCTTCTTAAAAAGATAGTAGGCTGTCTGGTAATTGGCAATTGCTTCATCAACCAATCGGCCATCAGCAGGCATAGTAGTTTGTTCATTGCTTTCCTTACTGTATCTGAATGTTTCTACTTTCTGTTGCGGACTAAGTATCACCAGGCTATCATTTTTCATGTAAGCCAGTTTCTGATATGTACCCAAAAGTATCCTTGGCTGGTAAGTCGGGGATAAAACATCTTTGCCATAGAGATTGCTTGTATAGTTCCAGCCTAAAAGGCTGAACAGTGTAGGATAAAGGTCAATCTGAGAACTCAGTTTATCAATTGCCAATGGCTCTTTGCCTGGCAGATTATAAATCATAGCGGGTATATGATATTTGGCAATGTCAATCTCATTTTTACCGGCACTGCTTGCACAATGATCGGCAACAAAAATGAGTACTGTATTTTTAAACCATGGTTTTGCTTTTATTTTTTCCAGTAATTTACCAATGGCATAGTCGGTGTATTTCACGGCACCATCTCTACCGCTGCCCGATGGTATATCAATTGTTCCACCAGGATATGTATAGGGTCTGTGATTGGAAGTCGTCATTACAAAATCATAAAATGGTTTTCCTGAACTATGTTTGGCATCAGCATCCCTGATAACAGCATCATATAAATCTTCATCGCAAATACCCCATGCGTTTTCAAACTGAACAAACTTATCCGGAATGGTATTACGGGGAGCAGCAAATCTGTCTTTAGCTATTATATTGCGGCCCCGATCTGTGACAGCGTATCCATTACTTCCAAAATATTTATTCATGTTATCAAAATACCCATCACCGCCATAAAAAAAACCGGTTTCATATCCCTTTTGCTGAAAAATATTTCCAATGGTGCTGAGATTTTCATTTCCCGGTCTGCGGACAATACTGCTTCCGGGTGTAGGTGGAACAGCAAGACTGAGAGCTTCCATACCTCTCACTGTACGGGTTCCTGTTGCATACATATTCGTGAATAAGATGCTTTCTCCGGCTAAGGAATCAAGCACCGGCGTCAGGTGTTTATTGTTACCAAAACGAGCCATAAAATCAGCGCTGAAACTTTCGATAGTAACCATTATTATATTTGGCCGATTGCTATCGCTATTACCTTTTATAGTTCGCCTGATAGAAGGATTGTTATCCAAAAAAGTAGCGCCGGAATCGCTTAACTGATTTCTTACAAGTTTAAAGGCATAATCAGTTATCAATCAATTTATAAAACTGATCATAACTCAGTTCATTATTTTTAAAGGCTGCAAAGAAGGAGTATATACCAGCTTTGGCTAATTCATTCTGGTACCGGTTGGAGCTGGATTCAGCCAGATCGCTTTTGACGAAGAACCCAAAGATAAGCGACAATCCCAGGATAATTCCCGTAACCAATAGCCTGATCTTAAAAGAGGAAGTCCCGCTAAAGGTATCGTTGAAATAGTTCCTTTTACGAAAAAACCAAATCACCAACAGCGTAAAAGCTATCATACTGCCAATCAAAAGAGGAAGCGGATACGACTCATTGATATTATTTATCACCTCGTAGGTATATACCAGGTAATCAACGGCAATAAAATTAAACCGGCTTTCAAATTCCTGCCAAAAGGTTATTTCTGCAAAAAAGGAAAACATGACTACAAGGGTGATAAGAAAAAAAATAGAATAAGTGAGGATTTTGTTAACCCTGGAATCAGCCCATTTCACAGGCAACAGCAGGAGGTATAAGGCATAAGGAACAATAAAAAAGATGCCTACACCCAGATCAAACAGGATTCCCTCACTAAAAATCCGCAATAAGGCGGAGATAGTAAGATCTGCCTTGCCAAATGAAAAAATCAATAGCCCCGCCCTCAATAAGAAGGATAGAGCGATAAAAAAAAAGATGAAATGCCCCAACAGGCTATAGGTGTTCTTCAGGTGTCTGGAAAGCATACTTTTTAAAACAGGATGAACCTGCAAAATCAGGATACATTCTGTAGAGAACCTGAATTTTAACTAGAGTGATTCTATGCAATGGAAATATATGTGCCAGGTCTATCCTCTGCAATGACCTCAGGAAACATTTCTCCTGATTCTTCCTTGCAGCCAAGAAAATAATACCACATAAGCCACACCCAGGCTTAATCCTGCCACCACATCGCTTGCATAATGGTAACGTAAAGCTATTCTGCTTATACCTATAACAAGTGAAAATAACAATAAGAATAATGCTATCGCCCATTTCCATTTTATGTTTAAACCCGATTGCCAAACCAACCACACCCGCACACTGCAAAAAATGAAAGATGATAAAGCATGTCCACTTGGGAAACTGTTATCAGTCAAAGCACGGAATAATGGTTTATCAGGTCTTTGCCTGCCAAAAAATGCTTTTAAAACACATAATAATAAAGTGCTTGTTACAGCTAATACTCCTCATTTATTGCATCTGTTTTGTGATGTTTATAAAGAAGCCACCCTATCATAAGAAAATAAGCAGGAAACAAAAAGTAAGTTGAGCCAAAGAAAGTAAAGAATTTAAAGATTTGAATACTGGCTGGCGAGGAATATGTGTTGAAAAAAGTAAAAGCTTTACTATCAAACCATTCCTCATTTTCAGCAACTACTTCATGCGCTAACCAATTGACTGGAAGTAAACCGGCATTACAGGATAAAGCATTTCGCTGGCTATATCCGTAAAAAGGCTAACAGCGGAAAGTATCCATATATTTCGGGTTATGAGTCTCACTTTATACAAAGAGTATTCTGATGCTACTTTTCGATCCTTAAAGCCCATATGCATCAAACTTGGCAACACGAGTAACAACAAGGGTAAAGTAACAATAAAACCGCTAATTACAGTAATAGGCAGTGGTTTGTGTTGTACACCTGTTCTGATTCTAAAGCAATCGGCATTAAGGCAATGATGGCTGGGGACTGCCAGTAATTTGAGACGCAATCTTGTTAAAATGAAGTAGATAGCTGGCAGTCAACCTTATTGCTTCGTCGCAATAATTCCCTGAATTGCCGGAAGTGATGGTTTTTTCTAATGCTTACCCATAGAGCCGGTTTTTAAAATAATAGGCTAATTTTAATTTCTTTCTGTTGGAATCTTTCTGACATTATTATTAAAGTGTGTTGTTATTAAACTTATGCTCATGATAAGAATTATTTTTCCTTTGATTGTTTTTTTTATCTCGGGTTGTGGATTAAAAATGCGTGAAGAAGCTGTACAAAAAAAGGAAACCGAATTTGCGCAAAAAGAACAGCAATTATTATTGAAAGAAAAAACGCTAGCGCTGAAAGAAGAAGAGTTGTTAAGGAGGGAGAAAAAATTAGACAACACTCTTTCAGATACTGCATTTGTTTATGATGCTAAATTAATTGGACCGTGGAGTGTAAAGATGAACTGTATTGAAACCACTTGCGCAGGTTCCGCGGTTGGAGATACAAAATCAGAAACCTGGAACTTTTCTTACCAAAATAATCGTCTGATTGCTAAAGCTATGACGGGTGAGAAATTAGTCAGAATATATACAGGAGGATTTACGGGAAATGGAATAGAGTTAACAGAAGATGTAAAGCATTCCCCATCCGCACCTGCTACTAAATTATTAGTTCGCCTTACTTTAACGGGTGACAATTCAATGGAAGGCCGGCGGGAAATTGTAAGGGAAAATGAGTGTAACATAGCTTATGCAATACAATTGAGTAAACAATAATTATTATCAACCTTTATCTGAACGAAATGGTATTGTTAAACGATTTCAATTTCGAACTGCCTTTACGGAATCCGGTGATAATATTTTCACTGGTATTATTTATTATTCTATTTGCTCCGATTTTATTTAATAAAATAAAAGTTCCACATATAATTGGCCTTATACTGGCAGGTGTTATTGTAGGTCCTTATGGATTAAACTTACTGAAGCGGGATAGTAGTATAGTATTGTTTGGAACGGTAGGTTTATTATATATCATGTTTTTAGCAGGTTTGGAAATAGATATGACAGAGTTTAAGAAGAACCGGAATAAAATAATTGTATTTGGATTAGTTACTTTCCTGCTGCCGTTAACTGTTGGCACTTTGGCAAGTTATTATATATTGGGTTTTAGTTTTTTATCATCCGTTCTATTGGCAAGTATGTTTTCAACCCATACGTTGATTTCTTATCCAATAGCCAGTAGATACGGGGTTTCCCGAAACAGGGCAGTTACCCTTACAATCGGAGGAACAATGATAACCGATATTCTTGCCTTATTAATCCTTGCAGCCATTGCAGGTATGACAAAGGAAGAAGTTTCATCATCATTCTGGATTACACTTGCCATTTCATCATTAGTTTTTGTAGCAATTGTATTCTTTGCTTTTCCATTTATTATTCGTTGGTTTTTCAAACGATTTGATGATAGCGTTTCCCAGTACATTTTTGTGCTGGCAATAGTTTTTCTTTCTTCATTTTTAGCTGAAGCAGCAGGTATAGAAGCAATTATAGGCGCATTCTTTTCAGGGCTGGTTTTGAACAGGTTTGTTCCACATACTTCTCCATTAATGAACAGGATTGATTTTGTCGGTAATGCCTTGTTCATACCTTTTTTCCTGATAAGTGTTGGTATGCTGGTAGATGTTACAGTATTGGTAAAAGGTTGGGGAGCCTTAAAAGTGGCGGGAATTATTGTTGCAGTAGCAATTACAACTAAATATCTCGCAGCCTGGATTACGCAAAAAATATTCAGGCTTTTGCCGCTGGAAGGCAAAATGATTTTTGGTTTAAGCTCTTCCCATGCAGCAGCTACTCTGGCGATCATACTAGTGGGTTATAACATAATCATTGGAGAAACAGCAACAGGTGAGCCAATAAGGCTTTTGAACGAAGATGTATTGAATGGAACAATTTTGTTGATATTGGTAAGCTGTGCCATTAGCTCTTTTGTAGTTGAGAGAGCATCAAGGCAGCTTGTATTGGAAGGCGAAAACCAGGTAAGTATAAAACCAAATGTGCAACAAAGAATTCTAATATCATTGGCATATCCGGAAAGTGTAACCGAACTAATTGATTTTGGTTTAATGCTTAAACCAAGGAAAAGTTATATTCCGGTTTATGCACTTCATGTAATCAGTGATGAAAGTAGTGATGGGAGGGCAGAAGCAGTAGGAAAGAAAATGATGGGAAAGGCTATACAACAAGCTGCGGCAACAGAAAACACCATTATACCTGTATCCAGGTATGATGCTAATATTAGCAATGGTATTATTTATACAATAAAAGAACAAGCTATTACAGACCTGATCATAGGCTTGCATCAAAATGCTAATCAAAAAAATTTCTTTGGTATCACTACAGAAAGAATCATAAAGCGGATTTACGAAACTATTTTCATTTATAAATCTGTTCAGCCTTTCAATACTTTAAAACGAATGGTTGTCGTGGTAACTCCAAAAGCAGAGTTAGAGCCGGGATTTGTTCATTGGTTTTCAAAATTGAATACATTATCGAAGGAGGCTGGGTTAGTACTATCTTTCTATGCCGAAGCAGAAACCATTGCAGAACTTAAAGACCGGCAAAAGGTGAACAACTCAACGGGGCCAATTGCTTACCATGAGTTTAGTAACTGGGATGATTTTTTATTTTTTAGCGGTGTGCTAAAACAAAACGATTTGCTTTCCATTATTTCTTCCAGAAAAGCTCATGTTTCTTATAATCCGTCCTTAGAGAAGTTGCCCTATTATCTCTCCAACTATTTTACTTCTAATAGTTACATTCTTATTTATCCAAAACAGGTAGAACAAGGTATAAAAATGGAAGATGTACAGTTTACGGATAGCACCCTAGCGGAAACCATCACCCAAAAAATACAAAATTTAAGCAGCCATGGAGAGTTATTCAGAAGAAAAAAAAATAAGCAAAGCTTTCTGTTCAATGTTTTGATTTAAGAATTTATAAATTATATACCGGGTAATAAATATAGAACTAGCAAAATGCTCCCAACAACAATGCTAAAGGTTACTATTACAGAAAGCAACTTCGAAGGAAAATAAGCGTTATTGTTAAGTTGTTTTTCAATGTTGCGATAACGTAAATAAGCTAAAGTTGTCACAATCGCTCCCATGGATACCATAATAATACCTATGATTGCAGAGTAATTTTTACCCTGAACAACCTCTTTTTTGTCCAATACAATCGAAATTTGACGGACAAATAAAGCGAATTTCACAATAACAAACCCAAATCCCATTAAGGCGATGCTTGTTCGTATCCATGCAAGGAAGGTACGTTCGTTGGCAAGATGGTCAGCCGGGCCTGAAGTCTTTTGAGATTTTTCGCTTTCAATATAAAGGTTCTCCATTCAGTTTTTATCGCAAAGCTACAATTATCATCTGTGTTGCAGCGTGAATTGTGTGTTAGAGGTTAACTATTTGTTTTTCACTAAAACAAAAAATTAAGATTTGTGTTTCTATAATTGTGGGGGTATTTCCTAATTGTCGCCAATTATCTGCAATGGTTCGTAAACGAACAGATAGATAAGAAAGAACAGTCCGGTTATTATTAATAAACAATCAATTGGACTTGATTGATGATGACAGAAGTAGTTTGTATTTGTTTGAAAAGGATATTATGGAATTTCCGGAGTGCAATCGGGGGAGGGAAAAGAAATAACGAATCCTGAGCGGACAGAAAATGATAGTACTACATTTTTTTTGATGTACTTAAGCTTAAATGTCATATCAGTCTATCAGGTAGAAATTTTACATTTTAACCAAATTCCGATTTTTGTAACCAATATGAATCAAACTTGGCAATACGATTAACAATAAAGGAAGTGCAACAATAAACCCACCTATTACCGCAATGGCTAATGGCTGGTGCAATTGCGCTCCCGTGCCAATACCCAATGCGATGGGCATTAAAGCAATGATAGCTCCCAGTGCTGTCATCAACTTAGGGCGTAATCTTGTTGAAATAGAATAGATGATGGACTGGTCCACATTATTACTTTGCTGTAAAGATTGCCTGAACTGAAGAAAAGTGAAAATGGCATTTTCACCAATGATCCCTACGATCATGATAAGGCCGGTATAGCTACCAACATTGAGTGGTGTGTTAGTTAAATACAAACCAAGATAACTGCCGCTGATGCCCAGTACCGCTATCAACAAAATCAATAATGCCACCTTGAAATCCCTGAACAAAAATAATATAACACAAAACACCAACAGGCTGCTTGTAATTAAAATCATTAGTAATTCACTAAACGATTTTTGTTGATCGGCATAAGCCCCCCCGTACACAATATGATAGCCTTTTGGAAGAACTACTTTTGCTGCCACTACTTTTTGAATGTCTTTCATTACACTCCCCAGGTCACGCTTGTCTAACCTGCCGGTTACCACACCCATTGATTGTAAGTCTTCCCGTTCAATTTCCGCATCTCCGGCATTTAATTTAATATCAGCCAAATCTGTAATGGGCTTTAGTTTTCCATTCGGTAAAAAAATTTGCATCCGCTTAATATCTTCCACGCTCAGGTTCCGGTTGCCGGGATATACAACCCTTAACGAGGATAGCTGTTGTTTGTCAAACACTGTACCTACAATATTTCCTTCCAATGCAGTTTGTAACTGGTATTGAAGGCTGGCGGGTGTAATCCCATACTGCGCCAGCATTACGGCATCAGGCACAATTGATATGGACGGTCCTGCAATAACAATTCCATCAAATACATCGGCTGTGCCTTTTACATTGGTAACCACTTCGTTAACCTGCTTAGATAATTCCTGTAATTTTTTTTGGTCAGCTCCAAATATTTTTACTTCAATGGGTTGAACCGACGTCATTAAATCTCCAAGCATATCGCCAATTACCTGTCCAAAGTCAATACGCAGGGCCGGTTGAGAGGCTTCTACTTTTGCCCGTATTTCATCAATTACCTGGTTAGAAGTCTTCTTTCTTTTTTTTCTCAACTGTATGAGATAATCACCCCGGTTGGGTTCAGTAATAAAAAATCCCATTTGTGTACCTGTTCTCCTGGAGTAAGTTTCTACTTCGGTAATTTTCGTAATTATTTTTTCTACTTCACGCAACATACGGTCAGTTTCTTCTAATGAAGTGCCGGGTGGTGAGCTGTAATCAAGCACAATACTTCCTTCATCCATCTCCGGTAAAAAACCTGTTTGCAGTTTAGGTAATATGTAATAAATACAACCTGCCAGTAACAACATAAACAGCACACTGATGTAGGGTCGTTTGATAAAAAACCCCACCCATTTTTGATTGTGTACTGCATGTGCAGGCGGCTTACTTTCCTTCAAACGCTTTAAACGTTGTTTTGCATTGAGTAGTTTAGGTTTAACTCTGCTCAGTAATAAATAAATAACCGGCAAACCAATCCAGCTTACAAAGAATGAGCATACCAAAGTAATTATCATGGTATCGGTCATTACTTTAAAATATGCCCCGGCCACACCCGTCATTAAAATAAAGGGAACAAATATTACAATAGTACTAAGCGATGAACCAACCATAGCCGGTAATAAATAGTGAATGGCTTTTTGCAAAAGATTTTTAGTAGGTTCTTCGGGGTGTTCTTCATGGGTTCTATGTATCTGTTCTACTACCACAATAGCATCATCAATTATCAACCCAATGGCTGCTGCTATAGCTCCAAGGGTCATAATATTAAATGTTTGGCCTGTAGCATACAATACTATTAATGTAAGCAATAGCGTCACTGGAATGGTAATTAAAATAACCGTACTTGCTTTTAACGACCGCAGAAAAATAATAGCAACAATGATGGCAAGAGCCAATCCAATCCATAAACTATCGGTAACGCTTTTAATAGATTCTTTGACAAAATCGGCCTGTACATAAAATGGCTGTATGGTTACCCCTTTTGGTAATACCTTACGAAGTTCTTCCACTTTCTTTTGCATCTTATCCGATAGATCAACCAGGTTGGCATTGGGTTGTTTTACTACAGCCAGTAAAATAGCAGAGTGGCCATTGGCATTTATTTTTACATATTCCTTTGCTTCCTGTATGTCTATGGCCGCAATATCCTGCAGGGTTACTATCCGTTTTCCATTATTATTAATAACTAATTTTTCCAATTCAGCTTTTGTATCCACTACCGCATCTGTAACCGTTAAATACATTTGCCGGTAATCTGATAAGTAACCGTTAGATTTGATGAAGTTGGTTGCATTGAGTGCATTGATAATCGCATCTGGTGTTATACCAAGTGTGCTCATTTTACCGGTGTTCAGCGTAAGCCAGTACTCTTTTGTTTTTCCGCCGATCACTCTTATTTCACTTACTCCTTCCACCTGAGATAGAAAGGGTTTAATGGTGTACATGGCCAACAATTTTTCTGCAATGGGTGCCATACCAGGGGCTTCCAGTGTATAGCCAATCACAGGAAGAATGGAAGGGTTCATTCTTTCCACCGTTATTTGTACATCAGACGGCAGCAAATTCCTTATCTGGCTGATTTTAGATTCAATTCGCTGCTGGCTCACATCAATATTGGTTTTCCAATCCATATAAGCACTGATTTCACAGCTCCCCCGGCTGGTAGTACTGCGAATCATCTTTAAATCCGGCACCTGCTTCACGGCGTTTTCCAGTTCACGGGTTACTGTTATCATCATTTTGTTTACAGGTTGCTGGCCTGCATCTGCAATGATTTTAATTTTTGGAAAAGTTATTTCCGGAAACAGTGCTGTTTGTAATTTGCTGTATGCAAACAGTCCGCCTAAAATAATAATGGCCAGTACAACCGTAATGGGATTCTTATGTGATACAAAGAAATTTTTCATTTTTTACTGTTGAATTACTAGCACTTTCACTGTATCGCTTAAGCCATAGTTACCCGTAAGTATAATTTTATCATTGGGCTGGAAAACAGGCGAAAGAATTTCAACGTTGCTGCCGTTCTCTAATCCTTTTTTTACCGGAACTTTTACGGCTGTGATACTGTCAATTAATTTCATTACCCAAAACTCCCCCTGCACTTCGTCAGTTAAAACCGCTTCTTTCGGCAGGGTAATAACATTGGATTTTGACTCCTTTACTAATACTACTTTTGCAATTAAGCCTTCCGGTATTTGTTGATTGCTGTTAACTTTTATAACGATGCTTTGGGTTTGAGAAACAGGGTCAACAGTTGGCATTAGGGAAGCTACATAACCATTAAGCTGTATGCCATCCGGCAGCTTTAATAAGATATTTTTATTACCCGCTAAAAAGGGTTTTAATTCATAAGGCAGTTCGAGCAGGAAAGCAAAACTGTTTTTATCGCTGATGATAGCCAACTGCTCCCCATCCTGTACATAGTCTCCGATTCTATAATTAAGAGTGGTAACATAACCGCTGCCGGGAGATTTGATATGCACCATACCGGTAAAACGAAATGATGAATCGAGTACATTAATTGTATTGCCTAACGCTTCTGCTTCCTTTGTTTTTATAACAAATACCTGTTGCCCTTTATTGATATACTTGCCTAACTCTGCATTTACTGATTGCAGGTACCCGGTTGCATTGGCTTTAATAAATGATTTTAATTGAAATACCGATGTGGCATTTAGTTCAATATTTTCAACGAGAGAGCCAATAGAAATATTGGTGACAGTCACTGGTATTCCAGTTTCCGGGGTTAGCTCATTGTTGGTAGCAGAGTCAGCGCCACAACTGACAAGACCAGCAATGAGGAAGCAACATAAAAAGTAAGTTGATAATTTTATCATGGTATTTTACAGCTTTCGATTCCAGTAATTAATCTGGTTGATAATTTGTAATTTATTGATAGTATTTTGTGTGATACTATTTTTTGCATTCAGGTAATTACCAATAGCGATAATATAATCTGCAATTCGTACATCACCAGTCACCAGTTGCTGCCGCTGTGCTTTTATCAAACCTTCTGCATATTTTATCTGGACGCCTGTTTGCTCAATCAATTGTTGGGTGAGAAATAACTGCTGTTTTAATTGGGCAATCTGCTGATTGTATTGTGTATTAAAAAATTCCTGGTAGTTTTTTCTGTTTTGTTCCGCAATGGTATTTTTTTGATGCAGCATTCTTCGCTGCCTACCATCATAAATTGGAACAGTTACTGCCACGCCGGCACTCAAACCAAAATTTCTATACGGCGTAATTGCAAAGGAAGAATTATATCCGCCGTCAGCGAACAGGCTAACCTTTGGCTTGTAACTAAAATCAATTTGTTTGTCGCTGGTTTTTATTTTTAAGCTGTCAATTTTAAATTGCTGATAAAATATGGTTTGTTCCAGGCCCGGCAATTCTTCTATCGCTACAGGGGGTGTTTCCAGTATTGTGTATGCAGTGTCATTTAAACCAGTTATATAATTGAGCGTAGCAAAATCATTTTGATACTGTATGCGTAATTGCTTAATGAGTAATTCCTGCTGCTGAATATTGACAAGAAAGGATAAGAAATCAGTTTGTTTGTAAGCGCCTTTTTCAGCTAATTTTTTTAAAATAGTCTCTTCATTTTTCAGCAGGGCTATTATTTCCTGGTTAAAATTTATTTGGAGCATACCCCCATAAGTAGTGATGTATTGCTGTGTTATACTTCTTTTTAAATCCTGCTCAGTAATTTTGCCCTGGTTTTGTAAGCCCAGGTTTTGTAGTTGAATAGACAGGTATTGATTGTCAATATTGTCTTTGCCGATTAAAATTTGTGATACGCCGACCAGTGCATTATAAGTATGCAGGTTTGAAATGGCGCCATCATATCCCCATCCTTTCACTACTGGTGAATACGAACCTGTCGAAGTGCCATTAACCTGCGGCCCGTAACCTGCTTTTAATCTCTGGCTGTCAATTTTATTCCCCTGTATCTGAAATTGATAATCCTTCAGCAAAGGGCTGTTCTGTAAGCCCTGGTTAATAAAATAGTCAAGATTTCTTTGTTGAGCATTCAAGGACAAAAATGAAAATGCAATAAAAAATATAGATAGAATATATTTCATCGCCATTATAATTATTCAACTATAAAATAAAAAAGCAGTTGACAGTAGTTTCACCAGCAATGAACCGTCAACTGCACAAAATCATTTGAACTCTTACTTTAGCTGCTTATTTTTCGCATACTACATTGCCATCGGTGGTAAATATAACTTCTTTCGTTACAGCACCTTTGCTCAGGTCAACAAGATACTGAACAGAATTATTTGCAAGTATTAGTTTCTCAATTTGCGTACCAGCCGAATAATCAGAATATTTAGCTTTCAAGGCATTCTTTATTTTTATAGTAGCTGTTGTTAGTGGTAAATCTTCTTCCTGTTGCACATATGTGCCGTCGGGTTTAAAGATAAGAGATAAATTAGGTGCACCGGTTTTTACAATGGCTACATCAATTGCCTCGCCGCCTTGACAAAGCGGGTCAGATACTGCCTTAACCAGAGCATACCCTGGGTGATTTTGCTTTACAAATTCGCTTATGCCAGCCGGCAATCTATCTAATGTTATTTCACCAGCAGGCAAAGTAGTTGTAACTACAGAGGTAGTATCAGTTTTTTCGGGCTCTTTCTTTTCCTGCTGTGTTGTTTCCGTGGCTTCTTCCTTTTCGTTTTTTTCATTTTTTTCGCTGTCGCAGCTAACAATTGTAAAGGAAAGTGCCAAAGCCATTAGCGGCAATGTGATTTTTTTGAAATTCATGATTATATTTATTAGCTTTTAAATTATTTTGAAAGAGTAAAGGTGGGTTAGAATACTGTAGATAATCTGAATTTCTATACGCAGAAAGTATTGAACATGTTGCCTTACTTTTTTTGGAGAATCCCTTCTTACTAGCTGCGCCCGCATGTTGCTCTAAATAGGTCTCATTACCGGCGTTCAGTCCCTTTAAATAACGTTCAGCACTTTCTCCGGTTTTTGACTTGCTATCATGCTGGATACTGCACACGCTACCAATAATACCAAGCTTAGGTTTACAATGGGTATGCTGCGGCGAAACATTCCCAATAACAGAATGAGTATGCTAAATAAGCTACCAATTATTGGCAAGTGATTTACAAGCAGGTGCCAATTGGCGGGGTTTATATTCATGATATTTATTTAAGTGATGCGTGTTCTTAACTCCAGACATTTAATTATTTAGTTATTGTTGTTTCTTTGTGCAAATGAACTGCGTATGTGCCCGATATTTGCAATTACTAATATTGTAAAGAAGAAAGCAATCATCAGTTCTGTAGAAACAAAGATTTGTGCACTGCTACTGTTGGGCTTTATATCCCCAAAGCCTGCTGTAGTAAATACGGAAATACTGTAATAAAAGAAACTGATAAATTCTGTAGCAATGTTTTGTTTAGGTATTAATCCTGCAAATGCATTGGCATCAATTCTATACAGACAATAATAATCAATAGCAAAAGACAAAATTACCAGCAGGATACTGGCAACTACAAAGGCCATGAATTCATGAAAGTTAAATTCCCTGTGTGCCGTTTCTTTAATAGTTCTAAAAACAAAATATATAAAGTAGCCAGCCTTTAGAAGGCTGATTACCAATAAAATAATTTCACTTCCGTTTCGGTTAGCTAATTCGAAATAATCGAGTAAAAAAATTGAAATGCCAATGAGAATAACTAATAAATATTTATATGTGCTTTTTACATGACTCATTGCTTTGTTAATTATAATAATATTGCAGGCCACTGACACTAAAACCTGTGCACCATACCTACGCCAAAGGATCCATTTTGATATGTTGGCATCACAATAGTTTTAACCGGCTTATCCTTAAATAATTTATGTTGAATTTTGGGGTATAGCCAATAAGCAATTTTGGTAGAAGCAATACCCACACCGGCCCCTGCAACTACATCGCTTAACCAATGCTTGTTATTGTACATCCTCAAATACCCGGTAGTAGCTGCCATTGCATATCCTGCAATACCATACCAGGGCGATACATCCTGATATTCCTGGTAAAGAAATTCTGCCGATGCAAATGCTTCGGCGGTATGGCCGGATGGAAAAGATGTATAGGCAGAGCCATCTGGTCTCAATTGATGCGATAGTTTTTTAACTGAAAATACCGTAGTCGTCATGATGATATTAGACATCAGGTAGATCATGGATCTGTCACGGAAGTTATGCTTACCCTTTATTCCGATAGCGTTCAAGCCGTAGACAGTAATAGCTGGAGCAAACTGCAAAATGTTGTCTATGTTTTTTACCTGGTGAGGTCGTTCCGTCCAAATTTCTTCTTTAACTTCCTCGTTCAGAGTTTTAATACCGTCGTTTTCAAGTGAATTAAAACCATAAGCAATCATTATTCCGGGAATGAATAGAGATTTAACCGGGAACCTGTTTTTAGTATTTGCAGCCTGCCAGTTAAGCTTCAAATTATTTGAATCAATTTTGGGAGAAATGAGCTTAGATGTGTCAGTTAATTGGGATTGTGCTGAGTGAACAATCACGATACTCAAAATTCCTGTAGCAATTACTTTAAAGGGTGGCATATTTATAGTTTGATAATGTAAACGTATAGTGGCAATCTGAACGGATTCTGAATTTAAGGCCTACAAGAGTTTATAAAAAAAGAGGTGTAGCGAAATACACCTCTTACAATTAACCATTACCTCTTAGTTTATGAAAACATCAATCTTTAACCTCTTTCAGGAATTTGCCATTTGCATCAAAAATAAGATCCATGCCTTTTACTTCCGCTTCATAGTTTATTTCTCCATTGGCTTTGGTAATTTTTGCAGCTTCTTTTATAGTTGCTCCTTTGTGATGCTCTTTTGCATAATTTACCACAGAGACAGGTAGTTCACTCACTTTAATTTCCATTTCGGATTCTGTCATAGTTCCGTTTCCTTCAAACAATGCACTCATTTCATGCCCCATGTGCTTAAATCCTGCTTCATACTTGCCGTCTTCTTTATCCCATTTGGCCGTAGTGCCAGGAAACTGTTTGGCAAATGATTCTTTTACAGCGGCTGGCACTTCTGTTTTCTTTTTACTCTCTTTTTCTTCCTTTTCCTTATGCTCAGCATGTTGGGCGAAGGAAGTTGTTGTTAAACCGGCTGCAATGGCCAGCAATAAAAAATACCGTTTCATTGTTTTAACTTTTTAGTTTTTAATTATTAATCGCTGTCTTCTTTATCTTTCCCGCTTCCGGTAACTTCTTTGATAAAGCTTCCGTTAGCATCAAAATACAAGTCTTTATTTTTTATTTCTACCTCATAGGTTACTATATTATATGCATCGGTAATTTTTTCGGCATTTTCTATAGTTGCGTTATTGTAGTTGATATTTACATGGTTGACTATAGCTGATGGTAATGCTGTTGTATTCATTTCTTCCTCAGTCTTTCTTACTTTCCCATCAACTGAGAATATGACTGAAATCTCCCTACCCTCTTTTTTGAATTTAGCTTCATAGGTGAGATCATCATCTTTATCCCATTCTGCAACAGTAGCTACGGGATACAGCAGCGCAAAAGTGGTCTTTACAGCATCCGGAACCGCTTTTTCACTTACTTTTGAATTTTTGGAGCAGCTTACTACGGATACAATCGCAAGAGCTGCTAATAGTAGTTTCATTTTATTTTTTTGTTGAATTGTAAAGCTGATCACAGATTCTGAAGAAAGGCTGAATATTTTAAAGAAGGGACTTTTGTAACAACTCGCTTCTCTCCAAGGTCACTTGTACACTTTTATAAAATCTCCATCTAAGCAATACCGCAAAAATCTCTTTCATATTGATATCATTTACTTTGATGGTGTAAACATATAACAGCATACTGAACCCATTCTGAATTTTAAAAACAATGATATTAATATGAAAATCGTTTACAGCAAATTATCTGTAACAGGTTGACCAGTCCGGCTCTTAGATTTGCAAGAACTGGTCTGAAGTATCTTAGAAATATTCTATGGGGGAAGTTTTTACTTTATAAAATAACGGCTTTACTGAGTTTTCTATTTTTTTGTTTGTGCCGCCATGTTGTTATTTTACCGGATAAATAACCGATAGCGATTGCAAGGGGATAATCACCGGCCCAATGTACTTCTGTATTCATCATGGCCCAGGCTGATAAACCCATCAGGGAATAGCCCACTGGTTTTATCCATTTCTTTTCCGGGTAATTAGATGAAAGAACGGTAACAGTTGCCATCATCGTAGCCAGATGTCCGGATGGAAAAGCATCATAAGAACTGGTATTTCGCTGATATTCTTTAAATGCTGGAAAAGGCATCCACCGGCCACCGGTCCTTGTAGCCATGAAGGGGCTTTCCCTTCCCGTAACTCTTTTAAGAATTTGAGTGGTAACCCCCATTGTAATAAATGTTTCCACCAAATCATTTGCTGTGTTAACTGATCGCCAGTCCTTCTTTAGTTTTCCATAAATCCATAATCCCCCTGCCACGCACATGCTGGTGCCACCTTCACCAATCTGGTACAATGCGGTATTAAAATTTTTCGGTATTTTCAAAATTTTGGTATCGCCAGCTTTCATGATAATACTATATTCAGTCTCTGGTTCTAATCCAATTCTTTCACTTGTTTTATGTACCCAATTTATTATAGCCTGGTCTTTTACAATTAAGATTGCTGTACTAACCGCAACTGCAGATAAACCTATCCAATTCTTTTTGTGAAATGGTGATTTTGCGATCTGCCAAATATCGGAGGGTATATTGCCGATATTACGTAACAAGGCAGGCTTGTCAAACCACAACGTATCGTTTTTGTAGATAACTATTTTCCCGCTAACAGGATTTTGTTTCTTAACGGGAATAGTATCCTGTGATTGACCGGCTGAAACAATAAGTAGAAAACTAAGAACGATTATTGCTTCCTTCATGAGCAGTACGATTCCTTACAGAATTGATTTTACACTATAAAGTTACTATTAGTTCAGGATGCTGGTTCGTTTTCATTCTATTAATTACCGAAACTATGCACTAAGGCCAGGCCAGCAGTTTTATTCTGAAAGTATGGCATTACCATCGTATTCATCGGTTGGTCCTTAAACAACTTTCTTTTGATGGAGGGATAAATCCAGTAAGCAAGTTTCGTTGATAATATACCAATTCCTGCTCCCGGCAGCAGATCCCTGAACCAATGGCGGTTATTATACATACGGAGGTAGGCTGTTGTAGTTGCCATAGCATACCCGGCTACTCCATACCAGGGAGATACATCTTTATACTCCTGCCTTAGAAACTCAGCAGCAACAAATGCCGTGGCTGTATGGCCTGATGGAAAGGCATTAGTACCGAAACCATCGGGGCGTTGTATTCGTGTAATTTTTTTGAGTGATTGAACAGTTATTCCCATCATAGCATTCGACAATAAATAAATCATAGTACGGTCCCTGAAATTATTTTTTCCCTTTATACCGATTGCGTTTAAGCCATAAACTACCGCTGCAGGTGCGTATTGAAGGTAATTGTCTATTTTAATTGGATTGTGAGGATGTTCTGTCCATACTTCCTCTTTTATGCTGTTATCTAAAGATTTCAATCCATCGTTCTCTAATGAAACAATTCCATAGGTTATCAGGGCTGCCGGGAGAATTAAAGATTTTAGGTGCTGTCTCCGTTCATTCATTTTTACAAGTGTTTCTGTTAAAGAATACCTTTGCGTTGGCGAAATGGTAGCAGGAAGGGACAGCAAACTGTCTGGCAGTTGAGCCTCTGCAATAGTGGCTATCAAACAGACTAAAACTATCATTAAAAGCTTATTCATCTTAAAATGGTATAGTTGAGTAAAATCATTCCGGATAAACATAAGTAGCAGGATCACTTTTTACCATAGCAGAAAAATAACCAACTGCCTTACTGCCGAACTGGCCATCTCTCAAAAAAACAGGTTCTACAAATGGATTGAATTGCGCGAGTTTTTGCTTATCTAACTGGTCAAAAAAATCAAACGCGTTTTTGTCTATGGTCTGGATGTAAACCATTCCTTTGGTGCCTGGCTTGTGCGAATAGGCCGGTTCAATAATAATTTTTAATTGCAATCCATTTTGCCCCACATCGCTGTAAACAGAGCGACCAATTTCATCCACTTTTACACTGTCCCTGCCCAGGCAGGGGCTTACTATTTTTTCGCTGGCTCTTTTGGTAGTGGTATCTACATACCGAACCATTTCATAACGATAATAATCTGTTTGCGCCAGAACATCTTTAAAATAGATAATTACACCTTCATGTTCGCCATACAGGTCTTTAAATACCGGAGTAAAGGATGTGCTGTCAATTCTTGCTTTCGATAAGTTACTGGTGCTTGCGGTGGCTGTGTATGTATCGGTGCCGTTTGTAATAGTCAACGTATACGTTTTGTTTAACTGAACAGGCGCATAGCCTTTATAATAATAATTATACTGGCAATAAATTCTGTCATACACGCTATCCAACAATAAAACATCTATAGATGTTCCGTTACTGATTATTACACTGGCATTGCGAATTACCAAATCGGCAAAGCTTACTTTTTTGTCAAAATAGGGTACCGTCCTGTTAAAATAAACAATAGGAACACTATCCGGTTCCAGCATACTTTGGATGCTTACTTTACCCGAATAGGGAGGCGCCGTAATAGTGATTGTTTTTTCACAGGAGATGAATAAAGTACTTGCCGTTACGAAGATGATAATACTATAAATTGATTTGTTCATTTAGCTGCAGATTAAAATTTGAAATTGAAACTTACACTTGGTATGAAAGGGAGGAGTGATACCTGTTTAGCTTCGGGTTGCTTTGTATCAGGGTTGGTAGTGAGATATACAAAATAAGGATTGAGCCGGCTGTATAAATTGTAAGCGCCAAATACCCATTCCCGTTCATATTTTTTGCCCCAAAATTTCACGGTACGTTTATTAGAAAAACTAACATCAAGCCGGTGGTAACTTCTAAGTCTTGCATTGTTACGGCTGGTAAAATCATAATAGGTTCCGTCATACAGCGAACCATTTACTGGTACTGTTATTCTTCCCGCTGGTAACGTAAAAGCTCTTCCGGTATAGAAAACAAAATCAGCCGAAAACGTCCAGCGTTTGCTTAACTCATATGTTCCCACTAGCGAAAAATTATGTCTTCTGTCGAAGGAAGCTGGAAATTCTGTTCCCCGGTTCAGTTCAGGGAATTGCTGGGTGATTTTACTCAAAGTATAACTTATCCAGCCTGTTAACGTCCCCACATTCTTTTTTACAAAAAGTTCAATACCGTATGATTTTCCCTTTCCAAATGTGAGGATGCTGTCTAAATTAGTGCTTACCACTATTTGCGAACCTTCTTTAAACAACACCTGGTTATCCATAGTTTTATAATAAGCTTCAGCACTTGCTTCAATACCATTGTCCGCAAAGTTTTTAAATAATCCTAAAGCTATTTGCGAACTTTTCTGGGGTTTAATGATATTGCTGCTGCTTAACCAAATGTCTGTTGGTAATGATGCGGTACTATTGGGGACTGAATGCAGGAACTGGTTCATCAATGTCCATGATGCTTTAACAGAGGTTGTTGCATTCAGGGATATTTTTGTAGTAACCCGTGGTTCTATGCCTGAATATGTTGTTCCATCCCCGGTAAAAACCGGGACCCTGACTCCATAGTTCAGTGATAACATTTTTGAAATATCATATTCATCATTCAAATAAAAAGCAAACTCGTTTGACCTGCGCTTTGCAACACTATCTTTATTAACCGTAATCTGGTTACCCCTTGAAGGGACTTTGCTGGAAACTGATGCAGGGTAAAGTGTATGATTGATGTAACTAAGGCCAGCTTTTATTTTATGTTTGTTATTGGGTGTAAATGTAAAATCTGTTTTGGCATTCAGGTCTTTTATGCCGGTATATAAAACTTCATAATAATTGTTCTGCGTAGTGCCCAAGCCTAAATGGTAATCGTTATAAATAAGCGATGTGTTCGAGAATATTTTACTGCCAAACAGATGATTCCACCGCAACGTACCTGTCGTATTGCCAAAATCAGTTTTGTAATTTAAGCTGCTGGCGCCCGTATATCCTGCGTTATCATTGCCTTTAAAAAAGCTGAAATATAAGTGGTCTTTCCGTCCTAATTCATAATTCATTTTTGCATTTAAATCATAAAATGAATAATTAGTACTTTTTGAAGTTGCTGGTTTTAGTAAAAGATTTATATAACTTTTTCGTGCGGATACAATAAAGGAAGACTTACTTTTTTGAATAGGCCCCTGGAATGTAAGATTGGTGGACAGCAACCCGATACCCCCTTCAGTCTGGTATTTGTTTTTATTACCTTCCTTCATTGTAATATTTAAAATAGAACTCAGCCTGCCGCCATATTCTGCCGGGAAGCCTCCTTTAATTAGCTGCACATGATTAATGGAGTTTACATTGAAAGTGCTGAATAATCCGAACAGGTGATTAGGATTATACACAGTTGCCTCATCTAATTGTACAAGATTTTGGTCCAGGTTACCGCCCCGTACATAGAAGCCGGCCGTTCCTTCCTGGCCTGCCTGTACACCGGGCAGTAACTGGATAATTTTCATTACGTCTCTTTCACCCATCAGTACCGGAAAATTCTTTATTGCCTTGATGGGTACATCAATTACCCCCATTTGCGCCTTTTGCACATTACGGTCATTTCTGTCTGCTCTTACGACGACTTCACCTAATAATGAGGTAGTGGAACTTTCCATCAACACATCGAGCTGTATATTTTCTTTGGCAACAATTTTCTTAGCCTGCAATACATAACCCTGGTAGGATACAATCAGTTCCGTGGTATCAGCAGTATTTACGGTAAGCGAAAAATATCCGTACTGATTGGTAGAGGTCCCGGTTTTTGTATTGGCGTTAACCACCGTTGCACCAATCAATACTTCTTTGGATGAAGCATCCTTAACATATCCGCTGATAGTAATTTTTTGAGCTGTTGCATCTAATCCTGAAACAAGTATGATCAACAGTAAAATATTCTTCATTAGCTGAAATCTTTTAATTAGAAATATGTTTATTGATATCCATAGTAAATAATTTTGCTCCGCCTGGATCTGGTTCAGAGATGTTGCTTTTTTCTAAAATCTTTATCAGTAGATAAGCGAGCAGACTTAAAGCCATAGCATAGAACCAAAAATTGAATTCGATTGAAAATTTATTCAGTGTAATGCATAAACCAATTTCATAAAAAAGGAAATAGAACATAAAAAGCAAAAAGAAACCCGTTTTTTCCTGTTTGATTACCTTCCTGATTTGAAATTTAGTATTGGGCTTTTTGAATTTTTTAATCTGTGGAATAAAGGCCGGAGTTTGTTGTGACCATTTCAAAAAGTCTTTTCCGAATTTATTTCTTAAAAACTGTTCCTCTGCAAACATTATTCTTTCATAATACACCCAATACAGAAAAATAAAGGCCAGTATAAACCATATGTTTTGTGATAATAAAGCGAGCCCTGACCACATAAAGAAATTGCCCACATATAGCGGATGCCTGACGATGGAATATATCCCTGTACTGTTCAGTGTTTCTGCTATTTGCTCTTTTGTATTTCTGCCAGAGCTATTGTCAGGGGTATAACCTACTGTATAAATCCGGATGCCCAAACCCACAAGAGAAACAAATAAACAGAAGTAATGATAAAAGTCATCAATTCCATTATTTCCGCTTTTCAACTTGTTTATTATATGAACTATATAGGCAAACATGCCCGATATAAGTATGGTTATAGGTAAAAATCCTCTATACCTGAATAAAAATTTACCCTGTAATTCAAGTTCTTCCTGCAATGCCATACTGTTAATTTTTAATTGCTTTCATCAGCTACAGGTTATCCATGCTATTCTACATACTTACTTTCAATCGCCTGATTTTATATTGCTTCTGATTTAAATTATTGTCACTTGTTTCGTAATTGTTCTATCCACTTTTGTTTTACCGGCTCAAGGTTTAGCTGGCAGTAACCGGTAAAATATCTATGCGACAGCAAAAACTCAATATTCCACTGACGCCATTTTTCATTTGAAAATTCTTTATTATAATAAACCTGCAATTCCTGCCTTAACAATTCCGTCATTTCACTAAACTTATCTGTGCCTAAATGAAAAAGATCCGCGTCACAAATAATTTGTTCTAACAGGTTTGCTGGTGCATGAGGCATTTGTGTGGATTGAATACAGGATGTAACCTTGAAGATTACTTCCTGATACGAATAACAATGCTTTAAAAATTCCGTGGCAAGCCTTATGCTTTCCTTTTCATGCCCTTCGGCTTGCCCGGCGCTAAAACCAGTATCATGAAACCAGGCTGATACGGGTTTCCCTTTTTCTCAAACAGTTCTGTAACTACTTTTTTTACTTCCCCTATTATTTGTATCTGACGTTCGTTCATGGACAAAATAAAAACCTATTACCGGCTTGTGCAGCCGTTGATAGTAATAATGAATCCGACTTATCAATAAAGAAATAGTTTCCTGCAATGGGAAGGTTAACCTATTCCGGGATTTCACATTCACATGGGCCTGGCTCTTTGGGCCCGGAATGACCGGTGGAATCTTCAAAATTTCCGTCGTGGTCAATATCTATTTCTTCCAGTGTAAATACGCCGGTATTTGTAAACTCCGCTAATTTCTTTTGATTCGCTGGTTGAATAAAATAGGCGCAATAGCCAATACTGTCTTTCCGGAACCATGTATTGACGGTCATTGACGGGTACCTTACAGCAAATGAATCTTTCACTATCTGCGGAACGGCGCTTGCTGTAATGGCCGGGCAATGATTATCACTTTCATTTCCTTCTTTTTTTCCTTCTTTATTGCAGGCTACCAGCAGGCCTATGATACAGAATGCTAACAGAATTGATTTCATGCTATGATTATTTGATACAAAGACCACAGGTTGTTTTAAAAGGGTTGGGTATTTTATTAAAATTTATAAGAGATACCTGCACCTATTCCAAAACTGTAGGGATAGGTTTTAACCACATTGCTTTTAGTAATAGGTGAAATGGCATATTTAAAAGAAGGCAGCAAATTAACAGACCATTTATCATTTGCATTATACTGCAGGTTAACATCTGCTACCAAACCGAAATAGAAATTCTTCATCCCATTCAGACCCTTGATTGATACTGTTTCTCTATTTAAAGCATCCTCTACTTCTGTTTGCACCGTAGCTTTTGTTATATAATTAGCGCTGATTCCTGCGGAAGGCATGATGGATATTTTCTTTTTGTCATACTTATAGGTCAGCATCAGCGGTACGCTTACCGATTGCAGGTTGTGCTGGGCTTCGGTTGATTGCAGGCTATCGCCAACAGCAGGTGGCAGGCCAAATCCCGGCTTCACAAATCCATAGCCGGAGGAAGTAATGTATTTATAGGCCACAGACCCATCCGGAGCTTTATCGGCATATATTTCCTGCGGATGGATACCGATAGCAGTACTGGAATAAATCAAACCTGTTTTGACGCCCCATTTTTTACTGAACTGCCGGGTAGCGAAAACACCTGTCGAAAAAGAAGGTTCGTGTTTTTCCCGGTTGTTAATTTCTTCTCTTTCATCCTGGTTATTTCCATTGTTATCCTGTACGTCATTATCAAGTTTGTACTGGCTCCAATCATTTGAAGCGAAAGCGGTAACACTCCAATACGGCTTAAATGATGAAGTATTTTTTTTACGATTACTTACCAACGCTGCTTTCCATGTATTCGAATCGAGCATAACAGACATCAAAACGGATGGCGGCTTGACTACAAATTCATTCGCCCGTCTTCTATGTAATAATTCAGCGGATACTATTGCCATTTTTCTTTCAGCAATACTTTCACGCTGCAAGGTATCGACAGGAAAAATATTTTTCTTATTTTGAAAAATACCCGGTTGAGTTTTAGTGATAGCCAGAAATTTCCTTGGGTAACTGGCGGTCGTCTTATTATTACGTATCTGTAGTTTATTTTTTTTGGCTAAAGTAGTCTTTGCCCGATTGGCTATCTCTTGTTTTGGAATAATATTATCAGGTTTAACTTCCTCATTCGAGTTCACGATAACGTCAGTTTCTTTCAGGTCTGTCCCAACAAAATTATTATTTTTTTCCTGTTGCAAGTCTGGCTGTGCGGGTGTAACAATGGGCGATACCCTTCTTTTATTTTGACGGGGATTGCTTCTTGTTGATTCATTTTCTGCGTTGGATTGTGTGTTGACAGCAACACTGTCCACTGTATTACTTTTATCCGCAACACCGATACCTTCTTTGCCATTGGTAATGATGCCTGCTTCATAGATCATCAACCCACTTAGCAAAAACAATAAAACAATTGCAATACGTTTCCAGCCGATAAATCTTCTTTTGTATTTCTGGGCATCGTCTTTATCCAGTACAGCACTGATTTTCTCCCAAGCAGCTTCCGAAGACTCTTCAGCATATCGCTGATGTGCCTTCTTAAAAATATCATCTATATCGTGTAGATCTTTGTCCATAAGCTATTTATTTTAAGACGCTGCTACCTTTTTTTTTACTTTAATGGCGTTTTGCAATATTTTTCTTGCATCGGCCAGGTTACTTTTTGATGTGCCTTCCGATACCTGTAGTGCTTTGGCTATTTCTCTGTGCTTTAGCCCTTCAAAAACATAGAGATTAAAAACCATGCGGTAAGCAGGCGGCAGTTGCTGTACTAACTTTATCAATTCCCTTTCGTCATACTTTGATATAAAACCAGCTTGCTCTGAAACATCATGCACATCGTTATTGAATTCCGTTACCACCCACATCCGTGTTGATTTATTCCGGTACTTCGACAAAGCCGCACTCACCATTGTTGAACGCACCCAACCTTCAAAAGACCCTTGCCGGCTGTAAGAGTTCATATAACGAAATACCCTTACAAACCCATCCTGTAAAATTTCTTCTGCTTCCTCCCGGTTGCGGGCATACCACATACATACCCCCATCATTTTGCTCGCAAATAAATGATAGAGTTTAGCCTGCGAAGCTCTGTCGCCTGCGAGGCAGCCTCGTATGATCGTTTCGGTGCTATCGGACAAAATGTGGTTGGTTTGCTGCATAGACATACAACCGGGAAATTTTGGTTGGGTTAAACCTGGCTGTTTATAAAAAAAGTATAAAAGCAAGACTACTCAGCAACACTGTAGAGAATCTGAATTATTAAAATTCCAGGAAATAGATAGTGTATAGAAATCGATATTGCCGAAGTATCGTTAGCTCCGGGTCAGTTATAATACTCCTCAGAAGTTCTTTTTTTCTATTAAATAACACTTGTTAACAAAGAGATATGATCACAAAAAAAGTACAAGGTTTTTGTAGTATATCCAACTCACCCAACCCTTTTTTATTACTCAGTTGTCTAATAGCCAATATGCATTATTTAATCACATCAAAATGTATGAAAACTAAAAAAAGCGGTGGATGGATGTTGCTGATGTCTGTTGCACTCATCTTACTTATTGTCTCCTGCAACAAAGAAAAATCAGCTACCATAAATACCGCCCCTGCGGGTAAGCAAAGTGTATTGGTGTATATGAACGATGATCCTGTTCCCCATCTCCTGAAAGTGCTGGTAGATATACGGTATGTGGAAGTAAAAGTAGATACAGGTTCAGTTCATCACGATGACGATTATTACAACGACGACCATGATGGTGATAATGACCATGAAGACCATGATCGTTTCGGGCAATGGGATACCCTGAGCGTAACATCCCGTATATATGATTTATTAAAATTAAAGAACGGCGTGGATACATTGATCGCCAGCAGCTATGCGAATATTGGCAAGATTACCAAAGCGAGAATCACATTAGGCACAAATAATACCGTCTGGATAGACAGTACACACTCTTATCGGCTTCCGTTTTGTGATAACCGGCCATATATCTACGTAAAGGTCAGGAGCAATACTATTGACACATTGCCTACTGGCCAGGTGAGAATAAGAATAGATTTTGATGTAGCCAAATCAGTTGAATTTGATAGCGGCGGTTATTGCTTTGAACCCGAATTGAAATGTTATTCTGATAATACAAGTGGTAAAATTGAGGGCATGGTAAAGCCCCGTGAAGCACATGCCATGATAAAAGTATATAACAGTACGGATACGGCTTATGCTATACCTGAGGAAGACGGTGAATTTAAAATAAGGGGGTTACAGCCTGCCAGCTATTCAGTTTTATTCAAAGCTACAGCGCCGTACAGGGATACTACAGTAAATAATGTGCAGGTACTGGCAGGACAGAAAACAACGATACCTGTGATTACACTGCATCAATAAGGTAAAGTGGTGGTTAGGTTTAATAATACCGGTTGCAAAACCGCAGCCGGTATTTGTTTGCCCAAACTTTTTTGAATGAATTGCCGGACAGCATAGAGAAAGTATAAGTGTGCAACGCCGGCAATGTTTGATACCAGTAATGATGCAGGAAACAAAAGGACAATAAATATTTGTTAAACGAAAAAGCAAATCATGGTAATTCAGGATCTGTACAGCATCTGTTATTCCCTTTACTCCATAAATAACGCACATGTGTAAATTGATGCTAACTGCTATACTGATTTCCCTTACCGGAATTTGTTTTTCGCAAAGCAGTTATATCATTTCCGGGAAAATCACTGAAGATCTTACCGGCAGACCGATGCAGAACGCTACGGTACATTTAAAAGGAAGCAGCTACAGCACTATATCAAAAACCGATGGCAGTTTCCGCTTGCACATCAACGAGTGGTATGACAGTTTAGAAATTACCAGTGTGGGTTTTGAATCCTTTACACTTTCCTTAAAGCATGGACAAACAATGAATCTGTTTATTCATATGAAAAATAAAATAAGTGACTTGGGCGAAGTCGTAGTGGGTGCTTCAAAGAAACCAGGAAAAACTTTCATGGAAAAAGTGATAGACCATAAATCCAACAATAATCCTTCCCGTTTTCGGAGCTATAGCTATCAACGATACACCCGTAATGAACTAGATCTTGACCACATTGATTTTAAAAAGTCAAAAGGCAATGGTTTAAAAAGCCTGTTGATGAAAACCTATGCCGGTCTGGACAGTGCGGCCATTGATGACAAAGAGCTGCCTATTTACTTTGCGGAAAGGCTCGCTAATAATTATCATTCTGTTTCACCCAATATTGACCGGGAAAATATCATTGCAAAAAAGAACCTCGGTCTAAAAACGGATAACCTCCTGAGCAAGCTGGATAAATTTTACTTCAATTTTAATGTGTACGATGACTGGATACCCGTTTTTGATCAAACTTATGTAAGCCCCCTGAACTCAAACGCCTTTACTTATTATAAATATTTTGAAGGCGATAAAATGGCTTCGGATAATGGCGATACACTGCAACAGATCCGTTTTACACCCCTACATACATTTGAAAGGGCTTTTAGCGGAACGCTTTGGATAAATACTGCTACACTGGCTGTTGAAACGGTGGATATGCACCTGAGCAAAACCGCCAACCTGAATTTTGTAAACGATATAAACTACAGCGAAGATTATAAACAGGTATATGACAGTACTGTTGATAAATGGGTGTATATGCCCTACAAATTTTCTTCGGAAGTAAAATTTGAAAGCGGACTTGCTTTATTAGGCATCCCGGTCCAGGAGAATAAAAACAGTGTAAAATTTATTATCAAAAATACGACTGTAACAAATAAAATTAAACTCAACACCGGCGAACCAGGGGATGTAGTAAAAGGGCTTGTAAAGAAAGAACAAACTACGAATTGGGAAAAACCGGAAATATTCTGGCAACAAAACCGCCCCGATTCGCTAACGAACCACGAAAAGAATATTTATAAAATGGTGGATTCTTTGAAAGAGAACAACCGCTTTCAAAGGGATGTAAAACTGATAGCTTTTGCCGGTACTGGCTACTGGGATTTTGGCAAATATGTTCGCGTGGGTCCATATTCATCGTTTGTCAGTAAAAACCCGATTGAAGGCTGGCGTTTTCGCCTTGGCTTCTGGACAATGCCCGGCATCAGCAAAAAAATAAACCTGTTTGGTTACGGAGCGTATGGAACCAAAGATCAAAAACTAAAAGGAATGCTGGGCCTTAAATATGTATGGAATGAAGCCAGGTGGACCAAAACAACCATGAGTTATGGCAGCGACTACGATTATATTATTGACCAGGATGATGAATTAGACAAAGACAATATCATCAACTCGATGCTGCGTAAAAATGTTCCTTTTACCCGGATGTATATCAAGCAGGCTATGTTGAAACATGAGCAATATCTATCTCCAAACTTTACAGCAAAAGCCTCACTCAGTTATAAAGAGCTGAATCCTGTTTTCGATTTTAAATACCGGCCCATCAACCCGGCAATAGATAAGCCTTATGACAGTGTTTTTGAAAAAAAATTGCCAGTTGCTGAAGCTTCTTTCGGAATACGCTATGCCCACAAAGAACGTAGTACTATTCTTAATTATGACAACTTACGGTTGGGGACATTTTCACCTGTACTTTATGCAAACTATACCTATGGCTTTGAGCAGGGTAAAGCACAGTTTGAGTTTCATAAAGTAAATGTTGGTATTGAGCAGCGTTTGCGTTTACCCCCCAAAATGATGTTGTATTACAAACTGGAAGCGGGTAAAATATTTGGTGCTATTCCTTACCTACTGCTGAATATACCTGCAGGTAATGAATATTATGTGGCCAGTAAATACCAGTTTAACACCATGGCACCTTATGAATTTGCCGCTGATAGATATGTGAGCTTGCACACAAGGTTTAACCTGGGTGGAACATTGCTCGACAAAATTCCGCTGCTTCAAAAATTAGGATGGCGGGAAAGGTTTTCATTTAATTCATACTGGGGTGATATGCGTAAGCCGAATATTGACTATAACAAAAGCTCCAATTTTAATCTCATCGGCAAAGCTCCGTTTATGGAAGCCAGTGTGGGGATTGAAAATATTTTTCATGTATTGTCCATAGAATATTACCGGAGATTAAATTATCTGAATAACCCTTACGCAAGAAAGGATGGTATTTACCTCGGTCTCACATTATCATTTTAAAGCCCGCATTATGAAGAAAATTAGTTTTCTGCCAGTATTGCTGATAACGCTGACAACGTTTGCCGCAGCACAACACTGTACTAATGATATTTCTGGCCGTTGGATGAGTACAGAGAAAAATATTGAAGTGGAGATTTTTAAAACAGAGAAAGAATACAAAGCAAGAGTTACCTGGTTTGATGACAGTGATGATAAAAGCAGACCAATGAATATAAGGTGTGACAGCAAAAACCCCAACAAATTACTGCGTACAAGAAAAATTATTGGGCTGGAAGTAATGCACGGGCTGGTGTATAATAGTGAGGACAATGAATGGCATGGCGGAAGAATTTATGATGCCAGTAGCGGTAAAGACTGGAATGCAAAGGCATGGCTAACAAGCGATGGCTGTTTAAAAGTAAGAGGGTTCTGGCATTTTGAATTTCTCGGGCAAAATATGTGTTTTAAAAAAGTTTTATAAACCACCAAAATAAAATGAATCCTATCCAACAATTCTTAACTGGTCATGGTCATCAACTTCAGCTATGGGTTTTCGTAAGCCTGTTTATCCTTAGCTGGAATATTGAGAATGTTGCCGGTATTATTTTTAATTATAAAAAATGGAAACATGCATTTACCAATGGCCCCTTTATACTCACCAGTGTGCCGGGGCAGTTGCTGCTGGGTTTTGCCTTTATAAAAACTATTGAATGGACAACCCAGCATCAATTTGGTTTTTTATACTACCTGCCGTTCAGTAAAACTCCTCTTGTACTTTTTATTATAACATTTGTGTTTCTTGACTTTGGGGAATATGTTTATCATGTAACCATGCACAAAGTAAAACGATTATGGATGTTTCATATAGTACATCACAGCGATCCCGTAGTGGATGTGTCCACGACGCTTCGGGAGCATCCGGGAGAAAATATCATTCGTCTTTCCTTTACTCTGTTCTGGGTTTTTATCAGCGGGGCGGCATTCTGGATTTTGATGCTCCGGCAGATCATCCAGGCATTTACCACATTGTTTGCTCACATGAATTACCGCCTGCCAGAGAAAGCGGATTCAATAATTGGGTTGGTTTTTATTACTCCTAATCTGCACCAGGTGCATCATCACTATAAGCAACCTTATACCGATTCCAACTATGGCGATGTATTAAGTATCTGGGACAGGTTGTTTGGCACATATAAGAAGTTACCCGCAGGTGAATTGATTTTTGGCGTGGATACCTACATGAAAAAGAAAGAGATAAACAGTTTTATTTCACTGGCTAAACTGCCTTTTGGAAAATACCGCAAAGCCAACAATGATCATCAACCTATACAAACTGATAAAGAACTATAACATGGAGTATGCATTACCCAATAAATTAAAGTTATGAAATACGTTGCAGTAACAATGCCTTTGTTTATCCCTGATATTATAGATTACATAAAGGGCCGGGATGAAGTATGTAAAATAGTTTTAACAACCTGCAGAAAGCAGGCAGGGGAAAGGGCCGAACCCGTTTCACTTCAAGCAAAACTTTTCATGGAGCTTAATTTTACGATTGCTGAGCTAATTACTGTTATAATGGAAACCGGCAAAGCAGTCATGATGAAGTTTTCCTACAGCCTGCTGCTTCAACAGGATGAAAGCTTTACGGTGGAAGATCTGGCCGGGCAACTGTGGAAGTATATGTGCAGGGTCGTTAAAAACAACTGATCGGCATTTCTCCGTGAGTTTTAAAGAGATTCTTTTAAAATGATGATAATCAAATAATATGTCCCTGATAAAAGTGCTTGGATGGGGCTTGGTAATAAGTTTTCTCGGGTCGTTGCCATTAGGTGCTTTGAACCTAATTACTACTTATGTATCGGTCTCAAATGGAATAAATGCAGCATTTGCTTTTGCAGCCGGTTGCATTATTTCTGAATTGATTTTTGTACGCCTGGCATTAATTTCAATGAAATGGATAAGCCAGCGGCAGAGACTCTTTAAAACTCTTGAGTGGATTGCTATTATAATAATTCTTGCATTGGCCCTTTTTAGTTTTAACGCTGCAATAAGGAAAACAGATTTTTCATCGGCGATGCCTGCCCATATTGAATACCCTTTCTGGTCAGGCGTATTGATGAGTGCTTTAGATCCCATGAAAATTCCATTTTGGTTTCTTTGGAGTACTTTTTTATTGGGTAATAAAATACTGCTTCCCAAAGAAAATTTCTATAACTATTATGTTTTAGGAATCGGGTTAGGCTCATTATTTGGGTTCATGATATTTATCTATGGCGGAAATTACCTTATTGGTTCTTTCAGAATGCACCAGGATGTTGTGAATTGGGTGATCGGGAGTATTTTGCTCAGTACCACTATTATTCAATATTATCGGTTAACTCACCGCAAAGAACATGAAAAATCCATAGCGCCATAAAAGAAATTGCTCAGTCGTTTGCTCTCTGAATAAAATACTGCCAGCTATTGTGCAACTGTTATTCGTTCTTGTTGCTTTCTTAAATACTATTCAACTTTTATTGTTAAAGTCTAATGTAAAATTGTGGAAACCGCTGTTGAACTGGTAACTGATAGTATAATGATAAATGGTGCAGATTTTTTTTATAATTTCGAGGCCGAGACCAATACTGTTACTGTCGGCGCTTTCCTTATGAAATCGCTGAAATAACTTATTATCATCAAGTGTTTTTTCTTTTCCGGTATTTTGAATAACTAATTTCCCCTTGCTAATGCTAATCATTATGGAACCCTTTTCATTATTATGACGAATAGAATTGCCAATAAGATTGCTTACAAGTATTTCTATGAGGGCCCTGTTTACAGGTAACACCTCATCCTGGGTTAAATAAAACTGTATATTCAACTTTTTTTGCTCAGCTTGTGGTCTATACTGCTGAATAAATTTTTCTACAATTTCCCTGAGTGATATCTGTTCCTTTTCGGCAAACTGATTATTGTCTATTTTGGTTAACAAGACCAGGCTTTTATTGAGCCTTACCAGGCGCTGGCCAGCATCAGCAATTTCATCAATCAATTTAGCTTGATCTTCATTTAAAGGGGAAGTCTGCATCAATAATTCTAATTTGCCCTGCAGAATAGCTAGCGGTGTTTGCATTTCATGCGAAGCGTTTTCTGCAAATTCCTTTTGACTGGTAAAAGCAGAATAGTTTCTTTCAGATAATTGCTCCAGAGTACTGTTCAGATCATTAAACTCTTTTACGTTTGAAGTAGATAAAGAAAGTTTATTATGGTTTTCTACCCTGTAATTTTTAAGCGTATCCAATGTTTGATAAAATGGCCTCCATATTTTTTTAGTGAGATTGCGGTTTATCAATATTAAACCAATTAAGAGAAGCAGGAGCAGAATTATTTCAACGGTGAGGATTGCCTGGATAAGATTATCATAATCCAATAAAGAGGTACGGATATGCATCAGGTAAAATTCACTGCCTACCTGCATATTAGTAGCCAAAACCCGGTGCGGCACTATTTCACCTGAAACGCTGTCGAAAATTTCTACTGTATACAATGTGTCAAAAATGCGGGGGTTAGCACTTTTTGCAACAGCTAAGTCGTGATCTAAAAACTGGATTTGACTAAGTGTATTATTAGCTATGGCGGTTTTTAGTTTCGGAATAATTAATTCCCTGCTGGCATACAAATCTTCATCTATATCTTCTTTTACGATATCGAGCAAGAGATAATAAAAAACAGGAATACTAATAAGAAGTACGATGAATGAATAGATGAAGTAATGTCGTATTGTTTTTTGAAGCAGTTTCATTGCACAGAAAACTTATAGCCCATTCCGTAAACGGATTTAATATAGTCATCGCATCCTGCCGCTATTAGTTTCTTTTTTAAATTCTTCATGTGGGCATAGATAAAGTCGAAGTTATCAAATAAATCTGCCCCATCGCCTGATAAATTTTCGGCTATGGCGTTCTTAGATACAACCCTGTTTTTATTGGTAGCAAGATAAAGCAGCAGATCATATTCTTTGCGGGTGAGATCAACAGAAATATTTTTAACAGTAACAGTCTTAGCCAGCAGGTCAATTACCAGCTCATCAAATACGAGTAGTTGACTGCCGCTGAAACGGCGGCGGCGGATAACAGCTGCAATCCTGGCACTCAGTTCTGACAAATGAAAAGGTTTTGGCATATAATCGTCCGCACCAAGATTTAAACCGGCGATGCGGTCATCAATTGAATTTTTGGCAGAAATGATGATAACCCCATCGGTTTTATTATTAGCCTTTAATTCTTTCAGTACACTCAAACCGTTACCATCAGGCAAGGAAATATCCAACAGGATACAATCATAATCAAAAGACTCTGTTTTATCCATGGCTGTCCTAAAATCCGGTGCAGTTTCACACAGATAACTTTCCTGCTTCAAGTAGGTTACTATGCTTTTGCTCAGTTCTTTTTCGTCCTCAACTATCAGGATCTTCATGACCAAAATTTATCAAAATAAGGTAATGAATCTGAGTGAAATCTGAATTTAATTATTGTAAGCCGTTTAAACTAAGCCAATTTAAGCTTTAAGTCAAAAGAAAAAGAAGTGAATCACTTGTATGCCAACAATCGTAATACATTCATTACCAGCACCAGCGTTGAACCTTCATGAGCGGCGACCGCGGGTCCTATATTTGCAATATCCAGTATTGTTAATGGTATCAGTATTGCCACCATACCCAGGCTGATTATTAAATTCTGTCGGATGATAGCTTTGCTTTTCCTGCTTAATCCTATGGCAAATGGCAACAGGGATAACTTATTACCCATTAAGGCAATATCAGCGGTTTCTAAGGCTACGTCGCTGCCTGCAGCACCCATTGCAATGCCAACAGTACTTTTTGCCATTGCAGGCGCATCATTCACTCCATCCCCAATCATGGCTAGTTTATTTTCCTGTTTACGGAGTTGATTAATAGCTGATACTTTTTCTTCTGGAAGCAAGTCACCTTTTGCTTCGGTTAAGCCGATTTGCCTGGCGACCGCATCTGCTACCCGTTGGTTATCGCCGGTGAGCATTATCATTTTTTTAATTCCCTTCTCTTTTAACTGCTGCAACACTTCTGCTGCTTCAGATCTTGGCACATCCATGACACCGATAATACCGATATACTGATCTCCCTTTTTTATTATCATAGTAGTGTTACCGTCCTGCTGCAGTTGTGTTACCTGGCGGATCAGATCATCCGGCAACTGTGATTGATTAGCGTCTTTAAATAATTCATCATTCCCAATTGTGACTTTTTCGCCCTGGTATTTTCGTTCATAGAATCACTATAAATCATCCGTTTCAATATTCTGCATACTTGAATAGAGATAAAATGCTCCTTTGGAAACAATCTTAGTATTAGGTTGTAATTCATTTACCAATGTAATTTCTACAAAACCTAATTCTTCTACACCAGTCACTACTTCAATCATTTTGAAACGATACTTTTCCAGCACTTCATTTTTATTCTCCTGTTTGTCATTTGCATCTTTCCTGATTGGTTCTTTCTCTATACCTTCAAAAATAAAAATGTACGATTTGTCATTTGCCTTTACTATCGCATCTTTTGGAACTGCCTGAACTAATTGTTTGCCCGTTTCTATTAAGGCTGAAACATACTGGCCAGCAATGAGATTTAAAGGAGCTACATTATTTACAACTGCATGTACAACCACAGATTTATTCTGCACTTCAAAAGATTTATTGATACCAGTCACACTGCCTGACACCAGTTTATCTTTTTGATTGGTTAATATAAAGTTTACAATTTGACCTACTGATACTTTGGCTATGTCCTTTTCAAAAACCTGCAAGTCACAATAGATTGTACTGTTATTTACAATTTCCATTATAGGGCTTGAAGCATCGGTATATGTGCCTATACTTAATGTTATTTTACCGACTGTACCACTTATGGGTGTAAGCACCGGAACCTGTGTTATCAGATTTCCCCGTCTTATGCTTGATGGGCTTATATGAATTTGTTGTAACTGTTTTTCAAGAGTTGATAGTTTAGACCTCTCCGCTGCAAGGTTGGCTGATGCCTGCTGATATACTTTGCCTATACCTGCATCTGCTTCTTTTAAAGTCCGCTGCCTCTCATACTCCTGTTGCAGGTAAACAAGATTGTCTCTGGATGTAAGATAATCCTGCTGCAACCTGATAAAATCAGGATTTTCGATGGCAACTACAACCTGACCTTTACTTACCTGTTGACCTTCCACAACATTTATTTTTCTTATCACTCCACCTACCAAAGCATTCACTACCGCTTTGTTTTGAGGCGGTACAGTAAGCTGTCCGCTTGCCTTTACTACGCTGGTTAAATTCTTTTGTTCTATCGCACTTGTTTCAATGCCTACGGCTTTCATTTGCTCTGCTGTTACTTCTGCAATGCCTTCTTCCTTTTTGGTTGTATCAGTTTTTGTTTCCTTTGTAGTAACATTTTTACTTCCTGAACTTCCACAGGATGAAAGCGTAAAAGTTGCTGCAATAAAAGCGAATGTGGTCAATATATTTATAATTAATTTTTTCATTTTATTGTTTTCCATTTACATAGTTAAGTTCAATAATTGTTTGGTTGTATAAGTTGAGTGCTTCTAAGTATTTAAGTTTTGTATCAAAAGCCATTGTAAGATTTTGAATGTATTCCACATAGCCAATCTCTCCCAACTTGTAACTTATTCGAGAAATGCGAATGATTTCATCTGCCTGTTTTAAACCAATGGTTTCATAATAATCCAAACCTTCTTTTTGTTTTAAATATTCATTGTATTGGGTGAGATATTGTGTTTGCAAACCTGCTTTTGCAGCTTGTGCCTGTGACTGTACCAACTGTGTATTAATCTTTGCCGCAATTATTTTTGCCCGTTGTGCACCGAAAAATAAAGGAATGGTAGTACCAACCTGGAAGCCACCTATTCGTGTATTGGGTGTGTATTGTCTGTCAATTTTTGCAGGATTAAAACCTTTTATTAAAAACTGATGATAGTAGCCTAAATTAAAGTCTGGCAACCGTTTACTTTTTTCTAATTTCAATTCTGCATTAGCAACATTTATTTGCTGTTGATAAAAAGCTGTTTGCGGATGGTTTGATAATGAAGTATCAAAATTAAAATCAAGTGGAACTTTCACCAATGTTGTATCTACAGGTTGTAATGCTTCTTTGGTATTTAGCAGTTGTTGTAATATCAATTCATTGCTATGCACATCAAACTTTATCTGTTTTATCTGCAATTGTATTTCATAGAATTTATTTTGAGCTGCATATTTTTCCAAGTTTGATGTTTCGCCTACCTGTTGTCGTAGCTCTGCTCTTTCTTTAAATTTTTTGTAAATACTATCTAATGAATTAAGCAGTTTTATTTTTTCATACCCGAATTGAAAATTAATATAAGCTAACCGCACTTGCCTTGTAATATTAAAGATGGCGATGTTTCTTTCCCTTTGCGCTAACAGGGTTTGCTGCTGTAAAAGGGATGCCTGATTTTTATAAACAATTGGTAAAGCAAAGGGTTGTACAATGCCAATACTATTATCATTGCCGCCGCCTTCTGCCGCACCTTGACTAAGAACTAATTCAGTTCTTGGAACATCAAATGCTGTTCGTTGTAATGCCGTTTTCTGCTGCACTGAGAGATTAGCTGAATTTAATTGCAGGTTATTTTGCAAAGCCGTATTTAATGCAGTTTGCAATGTAATGGGTTTTGTTTGAGCATAACTGTTATTTGAAAACAGCGAAGTCGTTGCTATAAAAAATATTATTATAGTTGTTGCTTTCATGTTGTGTTTTTTTCCTTCGACGGAAAATAAAATATACAGAACAGGCAAAACGATTAATGTAAGAATGGTAGCTGTAATTAATCCTCCAATTACTACTGTAGCTAATGGCTTTTGCACTTCTGCTCCGGCTGACGTAGAAAGAGCCATTGGCAGAAAGCCAAGTGATGCAACAGAAGCGGTAAGTACAACAGGTCTTAATCGTACTAATGTTCCCTGCCTTACCCGTTCATATATATCTGTAATGCCTTCTTTTTTTAGAAAGTTAAATTGACTTATGAGTACAATACCATTTAGTACCGCTACCCCAAATAATGCAATAAAGCCAATGCCTGCTGAAATGCTGAAAGGCATTCCCCTAATTAGCAAAGCAAATACTCCCCCGATGGCGGCTAAAGGAATGGCTGTAAATATTAAAAGACTTTGTTTAAGGGAATTGAATGTGAAATAAAGCAGAACAATAATCAATAACAATGCAACAGGAACTGCAACGGATAATCTTTTTTTTGCAGCTTGTAAATTTTCAAACTGACCGCCATAAGTAGTATAATAACCGGATGGTAGTTTTAGCTTTGTTGCAAGTAATGCTTGTATTTCTTTCACTACACTTTCAACGTCTCTGCCTCTCACATTGAAGCCTACAAATATTCTTCGCTTTCCATTTTCTCTTGATACCTGCGCCGGTGCATTTTTTAACGTTACAGTTGCCACTTCACTTAATGGAATTTTACTACCATTTGGTAAAGGCACATAAAGGTTTTCTATATCGGTCATATTATGCCTCAATTCTTTTTGGAGGCGCACAACCATGTCAAAACGTTTCTCACCTTCAAATACCACCCCTGCCACATTACCTGCATAAGCTGTTTTCAGTATCATGTTTACATCAGAAATGCTTAATCCATATTGAGCAATTTTTTCACGATTATATTCAACAAGCACCTGCGGCAACCCGCTTATTCTTTCAACAAAAGGTTCTGTTACGCCATTTACCTTACTGATTAATGCTGCTACTTTATTGGATTGGCTTAGCAGTTCATCAATATTATCACCAAATATTTTTATGGCAACATCTTGCTTTACGCCGGATATTAATTCATTGAAACGCATTTGCATGGGTTGAGAAACTTCCCCGTTTAAACCTGGAATAGCTGCCAAGGCTTCTTTTATTTTTTCTATCATTTCTGCCTGTGTACCGGCTGTTGTCCATTCATCTTTTGGTTTCATTGCAAGCATCATATCACCACCTTCGATAGGCATTGGGTCGGTTGGAATTTCAGCAGATCCAATCCGTGTTACAGCTTGTTTAATTTCCGGTATCCGTTGTTTTAATATCTTTTCAGTTCTGGTGTATAATTCTATTGTTTGTGATAAAGAAGTTCCCTGACCTAACCTAAGCTCTACAGCAAAATCGCCTTCTTCAAGTGTTGGAATAAATTCTCCACCCAAACGGTTAAAAGTGAAATAAGTGATGACTAGTAAAACAAGAGAAAGAGCAAGAACTGTTTTCTTAAAACGCAAAGCGCCGTTTAAGAATGGTAAATACCAGCTTTTTAATTTATCTATAATGCGGTCGGAAATATTTCTTTTGTGTTCTGTTTTTTTACTTAAAAAAAGAGAACTAATCATTGGTACATAAGTAAGCGAAAGAAGGAATGCGCCAAGAATAGCAAAAGCAACTGTTTCAGCCATTGGGCGAAACATTTTTCCTTCAATGCCTACCAATGCAAGGATGGGGAGATAAACAATAAGAATAATTATTTGACCAAAGGATGCTGAACCCATCATTCTGCCTGCACTTTTAAAAACTTCATCATTCATTTCAGATTGAGTGAGTTTTCTTTTTGATTTTTTTGTATAGAGATGATGAAGGGTTGCTTCTACGATTATAACTGCTCCATCTACAATTAGGCCAAAATCAATTGCCCCCAGACTCATTAGATTACCTGATACACCGAACAGCAGCATCATAGAAAATGCAAACAACATAGCAAGCGGTATAATGGATGCTACAATCAAGCCTGCTCTTAAATTACCTAGCAAAAGCACCAATACAAAGATTACAATCAATGCACCCTCTAGCAGGTTACGCTTTACTGTGCCAATTGCTCTATCTACCAATTCTGTTCTGTCTATAAATGGTTCAATCGCCACGCCTTCGGGCAATGATTTTTGAATTTGCACCATTTTCTCTTTTACTCTTTTTATAACTTCATGAAAGTTTTCTCCTTTCAGCATTAATACAATACCGGCAACTACTTCTCCTTTACCATTATAAGTAACAGCACCGTACCGGGTTGCCCCTCCATATTGTACTTTAGCCACATCCTTTATAAGAACTGGAAAGCCGTTTATATTTTTTACAACAATCTTTTCTATATCACTTAATGTACGTACTTGTCCCAAACCTCTGATGTAATATGCATTGTTTTGTTGTTCTATATAAGAACCACCTGTATTTTCATTATTCTTTTCAAGGGCAGTAAATATTTCCGGTATGGTAATACCCATTGCATTTATCTGCTCATTATTAATAGCAATTTCATATTGCTTTACAAAACCTCCCCAGCCATTTATTTCTGCAATGCCGGGAGTTCCTGCCAATTGCCGGGTCACAATCCAGTCCTGTATTGTTCTTAAATCTGTTGCGGTGTATTTGTTTTCGTATCCGGGTTTGGGTTTAATTACATATTGATAAATCTCTCCCAAGCCAGTTGAAATGGGCGACATAGTAGGAGTTCCTGCATCTTTGGGTATTTCAGCTTCCGCTTCTTTTAATCGTTCGCCTACCAGTTGCCTTGCCCAATAAATATCTGCATCATCAGAGAAAACCACAGTTATAACAGAAAGCCCCGAACGTGAAATAGAACGGCTTTCAATAACTTTTGGAATATTAGCCAATGACAGTTCTATAGGCGCTGTAATGTATTGCTCCACTTCCTGTGTGCCGAGTGTAGGAGCAAGGGTGCTTATCTGTACCTGATTATTAGTAATGTCCGGCTGTGCATCTATAGGTAAATGTGCTGCTGAATAAACACCCCAAATAATTATGGCAAGGGTCATAAAACCTATGACCAGTTTATTGTTTATGGAAAAATGGATAATCCTATTAAAGAAGTTCATAAGAGAGTATTTAAAATTGATATTGTATTCTTAATAGTAGAATATTACTTTTTGAAAAGAAAAGATTATTTACTACTATCGGTTGCTTGAATTGATAAAAAGTATAATTCAAAATAGCTCGCACATCATCATTGAGATACCAATTAGTCCCTAATGTAATTGCAGTCAATTCATCTGTTCCCTTGGCAAGGCTGTTAACGATTGAGTTTGAAATATTTGTTTTTTCATACCTTGCCGCAACTTCAAAAGCTCCCCAATATCCTTTTTTAGGATCAAACTCTTTTTTTGGCTTGATTACTTCATTTCTTTTTTTATTCTCACCAGTTAAGAGGTAGGATGCAGAAATATAATATCCCTTAGAAATAAGATTGTAATTAGAAGTGTTTCTTTTGAGATTAGCAGCCTTATGATGTAAATATTCAGCCTTTGCCGAAAAATTTTTAATATACCATTCCAGGTCATAATTATAGGCAATAATTCTTCCGCTTTGATTTACGCTATCCTTAAAAGAAATCACCGGAACATCGTTATTTGTATTATAACTTAAAAAGCCATAATCATTATTCTGTAAACCATTAGAGATAGAACTGCCTAAGTAAAAATTGCTCAATACAATATTTTTAGACGTCTTGAAAGGAGCAATCACCAGCCTTCCTATTATCTGTTTGCCATTATTGTTTTCCTTTTTATTAAGCACCCTGCCGTTGAATAGTCCCACAGCATATTCCATGTAATGTTTACCATCCTCACCAAACATCATAATCCCTATATCTTGTGATGGAGAAAAATTCTCAATAAAAAAAGGTCTGCCGATAAAATCACTTTGGGAAGATGATTGCAAATTGGATAAGCTAAATGGAACTTTAAACTGCCCCGCTCGTATTTTAGCAAATGGAATATGCCTGGCTTCTAAAAATGCTTCGTAAAGTTCCGGCTTACCTTTGTCGAACCTGGCATAAAGCATATATCTGAATTTTTTTTGAAAAAAACCGGTAGCAACAAAACGGGCCCTGCGAATAAGAAATTCTGAAATACCTGGGCTTTTCCCTATTGGAAAATAAGCATCGAATTGAGCATAACCTTTAAATTTTAAAACGTCATCAGAACCAACAAAAAAATATCCTTCATCATAAATGCTTGGACGTGGTATAGTATCCTGGGCAAGAACTGAAACTGTTATGAAATAAAATGCGAGGTGAAATATAAACTGCTTCATTATTTATTTGCTTTTTAATAATTAAAACAGTAGATAAAAGTGTATTATCTACATAGCCGATTTAGCACCACGAATGGTTTATAAAAATTAAAAGCAAAAAATCATACTCGCCACACAGAATTGAGGAGAAAAAGTTTTGGGGGATTGTAATTTAAGTAAGAAGAGTACTCATTCCTGAAAGATGCTATAAAAAAATTATCCAGTAAGTGATAAGTAAGAAAGAGTATTGTTAAGGTGTGATTATTCTGAGCTTCGGGTGAAACGGTTGACTGAATGATAGATACTTTTTCTGCTTTTACATAAGTATCGTATTCATCAAAAAAGGTATTGCGGCATTCTCCAAAATTCATTTCCGTTGCTGAAATGAAAAAGGATATGCTTATTGTTATTAATAATATTTTTGAAAGGCACTTGACCATTGGGACAAAGATAAAAGAAAATTTATGAATGTTATAGCACACCATTTTAACGGTAGCTACTGTAAAACAAGTATTTCAAACTCAGGTAATATATCCGGTTACTATGTATAAATATCTGCCAGCAGTTCAGGGGTTCTGATATCTGATAGTCCCCAAGACCAATTTTTTTTCATTATACTGAACATACAAGTGATACACAACAACGATGTCATGAAATGAAAGGATGAAGCTGGCATCAAACTTTCATCCGTTGTATCCTCACAGCATTCAATATTGCCAGCAGCGCAACCCCCACATCTGCAATCACTGCTTCCCATAATGTAGCTACCCCACCAGCACCTAAAATCAATACAAACACTTTCACAGTCATTGCCATAATAATATTCTGCCAAACGATACTCCGGGTGATCTTGCCTATTTTGATCGCAGATACTATCTTATGCGGCTGATCGTTTTGAACTACCACATCCGCTGTTTCAATAGTAGCATCACTACCTAAACCACCCATTGCTATACCGGCATCTGCCAATGCAACTACTGGCGCATCATTAACACCATCACCAACAAAAGCGATATGCCTTCCTTCATCCTTCAGTTTCTGCACTTTCTCAACTTTACCTTCCGGTAGTAAATCACCATAAGCTTCATCAATACCAATCTTTTTTGCCACTTCATCAACTACAGATTGCTTATCACCGGAAAGCATCACTGTTTTAATATTAAGACTGTGCATGTCCTTTACTGCCTGTACTGCATCGTTTTTTATTTCATCGGCAATAGTAATGTAACCAGCGTAATGATTGTTGATGGCCGTTACAACAATAGTGTTAACTATCTTTTCTATCTCAGATGGATAAGATATATTAAATTTCTTCAACAGTTTAACATTTCCGGCGAGCATCTCTTTTCCATCAACGTTCCCTTTTAAACCACGACCTGAGATTTCTTCCACTCCTTCCACTTTAATACCATTCACAATATCACCGGCGTATTCGGCTACTGCCTTTGCAATGGGGTGGATGGAGTTCTTTTCCAATGCGGCTGTTAGTTTCACTAATTCTTTCTCATCTATATTAAACGGAACCACTTGCTGCACTTTAAAAACTCCCTTCGTTAGCGTTCCGGTTTTGTCCATTACAACCGTATTTACTTTTGTCATTACATCCAGGAAGTTTCCACCTTTGAACAAAATACCATTTCGGGACGCCAGGCCAATGCCTCCAAAATATCCCAAAGGAATAGATACTACCAATGCACAGGGGCAACTGATTACAAGAAAAACTAATGCCCTGTAAAACCATGTTTGAAAATTATAATCATCAACAAAGACGTAAGGAACGAAACATACTGCGACGGCTAAGAAAAACACAATTGGGGTATAAACCTTTGCAAATTTTGAAATGAATAATTGTGTTTGCGATTTCCTTGCAGTAGCATCCTGCACCATTTCTAATATCTTACTCAGCTTACTGTCTTTAAACAGTGCGTTTACTTTTACCTCTGCAACGGTGTTGAGATTTATCATCCCGGCTAAAATGGTTTCTCCTTTATACTTTGTATCGGGTTTGCTTTCGCCTGTTAAGGCGGCGGTATTGAAAGAAGCATTCTCTGAAAGCAGTTCTCCGTCTAAAGCAACTTTTTCTCCTGGCTTTATTTGAATGGTTTCCCCTAACTCTATAATTGAAGGGTCAGCAACAAGAGGTGCATTATTTCGTATCACCGTTACTTCATCGGGCCTCACGTCGAACAGGGCTTTGATACTTCCTTTTGCATTATTAACGGCTGCATCCTGGAACCATTCCCCGATTTGATAAAATACCATTACTGCCACACCTTCTTCATATTCTCCAATCACAAATGCACCGATGGTGGCGACACTCATCAACACGAATTCATTAAAAATATCGCCACGTTTTGATTTTCTGAATGCAAGCTCTAATACTTTCCTGCCTGCCAACAAATAAGCAATAAGGTTAATTACCAATGATGAGATTTTAGGTAATTCAATCCTGAATCCATATTCCAAAACGAGCAGCACTGTGAGAATGAGTAATGCCAATAGCAAATCCCAATGTGCCTTCCAGCCTGATTTCTTTTTTTCTTCTCCGGCGTGATCGTGACTGTCATCTTCAGGGTGGGGTTCTTTTCTTATTCCTGTAGTTTTATTTGCAGCAGTCTGAGCTATTGCTGCTTTCCGATGCTCATTGTGTATGTGTTCCATAACTTATTAATTAATAAAGAATGAAATAATACCTGTAATAATTAAAACCAGACCTGTAATAATGCCGGCATTATGTTCCCATTTATGCCAGTTTAGTTTCAATAGCCCTTTGTAAGCTATCCTTATCCAGACCAGCATACCTGCTATAGTAATGATGGCATACAAGGCAGCAATCATCGCAAGAAAGTACCAGCCCTTGCTACCTGCCAGCAGGAAATAGGCTTCAATTTCCATACAGGGAGAGAGAAACATGGCAATTACTAATGCCACGATAATAGCACCCTTGCTCTTTTTTTCAATTTGCTTTTTCTCCAGGTGAAAATGATGATGGGTATAATGCTGCCGGACAAAATACAAGCCAATGAGTATTAAGATTGATGGGCCAATTATTTTGGTAAAATCTTCAATATGTTCTGTAAGCTCACTGCCAATCAAAGCCAGCAGTAGTCCAATAACCACCGTGCTGATAACATGAGCCATACCTGCAATAAATGTAATACGGGTCGTTTCAGCAAGGCTCCAGCCTTCCTTTTTACCTATAGCCAGTACAGGCAACCAGTGATTGGGTATCACTGCATGTAACAAACTAATAAGCAGGCTTCCGATAAGAAGTGAAGTCATTGTGGTAATTTTGATTGATTAATGTTCGTGCTCTCCTGAATTCGTCATCTTCGCCAGCACAAAAAACGCCCCTTTCACTACAATCTTAGCGTCTTTCGGAATTGCTTTCAGCAAAGTGATTTCCGTATAACCCACATCTGTTGTGCCTTTAACTACGGGTATTTTTTCAAAGGTCAGCCCCCGCCCGGATGAACCCCGCCAGAATGATTCTTTCGGGCTGGCGTTCGGACGGGCTTTTTCTTCTTTATGATTTCCTTCTTCATGATGTTCTTCCCCGCCTGCCGGCAAGGCAGGTTCGGCATGTTCATCCGTTACCATAAAAATATAATCCTGTCCCGCAACGGTTACAATGGCATCTGTTGGCACGGCTGGTTTGCTTTCCCGGTTCAAACTTATGGCAGCGGTAATAGTCATGCCGTCAATGAGTCCCGTTTTATCGCCCTGCACTTTTGCATGTACGGTTACGGCTTTGCTTTCTCCTTCAAAAGATGAGCCCAACGAATATATTTGTGCATCGTATTCTTTGCCCGGATTATTGGTAAGCGTAAAATGGATAAGTTGATTATTTTTTAGCTTGGGTATATCCTTTTCATACACAAACAAATCCAAATGCAACCGGCTGTTGTCCACTATTTTGGCAACGGCTGTACTAAAATCTACGTAGCTGCCCATTTCCACTTTTACATCGCTTACCTCACCGCTTATGGGACTTTTGATGGACAGCACGGAAATCAATTTACCATTTGAAAGATTAGCAGGATTGATACCCATTAGAAGGATTTGCTGTCCGTAAGTTGATTTTGCCGTCCGCAATGTGCCCAGTTCCGTTTCAGCAGCCTGCAGATTTTTTAACGCTCCGGCATTGCCCGCATTCAATTCTTTCTGCCGCTTTACTTCCAGTTCTGCCAAACCAATCTTTGCACTCACATTCAGGTAATCGCTCTGTACTTGTACAAATTCCGGGTTGGTAACGGTGGCAATCACCTGGCCTTTGGAGACCCTGCTGCCGGGCTGCACCAGCAATGATCTTATGACACCCTTATAAACAGAGTTTACACTGGCTTTGTTTTGATTAGGCACTTTAAGCACTCCATTTGCTTTTAGCGAAGCGGTTAGTTGTTTTTGTTCAATACCACCCAATTCAATACCAATGCTTTTCAACTGTGCATCGCTAAGTGTGGTGGTGTTGGCGTTTTCATGTTCATCTTCATGCTCTCCTTCCCCTGTTTTTTTGAGTTCTTCGGCGCTTGCAGCTTCTGCATTGCCTTTGCCACTGCAAGAAATAAAGATCTGAGCAACCGCAAAAGCTGTTATAACTATAATTAAATACTTTTTCATCTTTAAATACTTTTTTTATTGATTGATGTAGTAATTGTATTGAATAACTGAATGGTTGTAGGCATTCAACACTTCCAAATAATTCTTTTGAATATCTATTGACTGGGTTAAGAATTGAGACAATTCCGCAAAACTTATTTCTCCTGACCGGTATGCCAGCGATGCGGCTTTTATGATTTCCTCAGCTTGCTTCAATCCTGTTGTTTCATAAAAAAATAAAAGGCTGTTATTCTTTTCCACTTCATTTTGTACCTGCGCCTGCTGAGTGGTGAACACCTGTTTGCCATATTCAAATTGCTTTTGTTGCACCGCCATATTTGCCCGTGCAACCTTTACTTTATTGCGATAAGCGTCTCCCCCCAGCAACGGAAATGCCGCTGTTACCGAAAAGCCGGTAAATGGATCTTTAGCTCCATACAACCGCTGACTGAAGAAACGCCCTGAGAACTCAGGCCTATTTTCATTTTTTATTACAGTAATCCCGGCATTGGCAATATTTATATTTTGTGTTTGCAAAGCCAGCGCAGGATGCATACTATCATTGGCGGCGCCATGCATTGTTAGTTTTTCCAACGGCTTCTGCACAGGCAATAGCTGTTCATTTGTGTTAAGCAATTGCATCAACGACTGTTGCTGAATTTGTATATCATTACTTATTTGTTGTAACAGCGCCTGCAATTCTTTCATCCGTACACTTGCTGCAATGCTGTCCAACCCGGGGCTATCGCCTGTTTGCACTTTTAATATTGCCGCTTCATTCAAGGATTTATAAATACTGTCTAAGCGATGAAACAATTGTTGTTTATCCTGTAAATACCAAAGCTGGTAATATACTGTTCGTACATCTCTTTTAATGTCCGCGTCAATAGCGGCAGTACCAGTCTGGTAATATTTCAATTGTTGTGTGTACAGGTTCTTTTGTGACTTGTACAAACCCGGCCATGCAATACTTTGTGACAGGCCAATTTTTAAGACGCCTTTGTTATCACTTTGCCGCATGTCTTCATTTTCAGCAAATACACCGGTTTTAGGCAATGCGGTTGCGGTATTTACCTGAAGCCCCCCTTTAATGACTTGCTGATTGTTTACCTGATATTGCAAATTGTTTTTTGCGGAAGTGATGGCTTCATTAATATCAATTCTTTTTGGCTGTTGGGCCTGTACAGTGCCAGAAATGGTTAACAATGTAATTATTGCAATAGCAGGGAAAGCTATTTTCATTTTCCATTTTCTTTTTGTTGAAAAAATGATATAGAGTAGTGGCAGCACTACCAGTGTAAGAAATGTAGCGGTAATCAATCCACCAATTACAACAGTAGCTAATGGTTTTTGTACTTCTGCCCCTGCACCAGTGGATAATGCCATTGGAATAAACCCTAATGAAGCAACAGTTGCTGTCATCAATACGGGTCGCAAACGAATTTTTGTTCCTTCAAGCACCCTTTGTATAATGTCCTTTATTCCATCTTTTTTCAATTGATTGAATGTGCTTATCAGGACAATGCCGTTTAATACCGCCACTCCAAACAAGGCGATGAAACCAACACCTGCTGAAATGCTAAAAGGCATTCCTCTTAACAGCAATGCAAACACACCACCTATAGCACTCATGGGAATGGCTGTAAAAATCAATAAAGCTTCTTTCATAGAGCCAAAGGCGAAATAGAGTAACAAAAAAATCAAGGCCAGCGCTACAGGCACCGCGATTTGTAATCTTGCCGATGCCTCCTGCAGGTTTTCAAATGTGCCGCCATAAGTATAATAATAGGCGGTAGGCAGAATTTTAGCAGCGTTCAGTTTTTCCTGTATCTCTGTTACCACACTGGCCACATCACGATCTTTTACATTAAACCCAACTACTATTCTTCGCTTGCCATCTTCACGGCTTATCTGTGCCGGGCCTTCTTTAAAGGAAACCGTTGCCACCTGTGATAATGGAATTTGACTGCCATCGGGGGTTGCTACATACAAATTGCTTACATCATCAATAGAAGTACGACTGGCGCTATCCAACCTCACTACCAAATCAAATTTTCTTTCGTTTTCAAAAACTACTCCGGCCGCCTCACCCGCAAACGCTGTACTGATCGTGTGATTAATGTCTTCAATATTCAAGCCGTATCCGGCAATCTTTGCCCGGTCGTATTGGATGGTGATTTGTGGCAATCCTGTGGTTCTTTCTACCTGTGGTTCTGTTGCTCCTTTTACTGACTGAACTATTTTTGCAACCTGCGGAGCCAATGCAGCTAACGTATCAATATTCTCTCCAAATATTTTTATTGCAACATCCTGCCGTACTCCCGTCATCAGTTCATTAAACCGCATTTGAATGGGTTGCGACGCTTCAAAGAAAACTCCCGGAATTATTTCTAATTTTTCAATCATCATTGCGGCCAGTTCATTATAATCTTTTGTAGTTGTCCATTCGCTTTTTGGTTTCAGCGTAATGATAAGGTCTGTAGCTTCCGGTGGCATAGGGTCCGTTGGTACTTCTGCACTACCTGTTTTACCTACCACCATTTCTACTTCGGGAAAAGATTTGATAATGCGGCTGGCCTGCATGGAAGTCTCCACACTTTGGGTAAGCGACGTGCCCTGCGGCAGTATGCAGTGAAATGCATAATCACCTTCCTGCAATTGAGGGATAAATTCGCCCCCCATTCTGCCAAAGATGACCAATGCAATTGCCAGTAATACTACAGCCCCGCTCACCACGGCATATTTCATTTTGATGGACCAACGGATAAGCGGTGCATACAGTCGTTGAAAGAATTGCATCAGCTTGTCGGCAATCGTTTTCTTATACGATATATTTTTAGACAGGAACAGGGCCGATGCCATAGGTATGTAGGTAAGAGAAAGTATCAATGCCCCCAGAATAGCAAAGCTTACGGTCTGTGCCATTGGCCGGAACATTTTGCCCTCAATGCCCTGTAAAGAAAGAATGGGTAGGTAAACGATTAGAATAATAATTTGCCCGAAGGCCGCCGAACTCATCATTTTTTTCGCACTCCCTTCCACGGCTTCATCCATTTGCTGCTGGGATAGCTTGCCCGTTATTTTTTTAGCCACTAAAAAATGCAGTGTTGCTTCTACAATGATAACCGCACCATCTACAATCAAACCAAAATCTATGGCTCCCAAACTCATGAGATTGGCGCTAACACCAAATATATTCATCATACCCAATGCAAACAGCATGGAAAGCGGAATGGCAGAAGCTACAATCAGACCCGCCCGAAGATTGCCCAGGAATAATACCAGCACCAGCAATACAATCAACGCCCCTTCAATTAAGTTTGTTTTCACGGTATTTACGGCTCGGTTTACCAAACTTGTCCTATCCACATAAGCTTCTATCTCCACATCATCCGGCATTGCTTTTTTAATGATTTCCATTTTGGCCTTAACCCTTTCCACTACGGCCGCGCTATTTGCCCCCTTAAGCATCATTACAATACCGCCTACTACTTCTTTTTCACCATTGTAGGTAACAGACCCATAACGAACAGCATTACCCAATTGTACTTCCGCCACATCCTTTACCAGAACAGGGATATTATTTACTTTTTTAACGACAATATTTTTTATATCATCCATTGAACCAATTAAACCAATGCCACGGATAAAATAAGCATTCGGTTTTTTATCAATGTAAGCGCCACCGGTATTTTCATTGTTCTTTTCAAGGGCGGAGAATATTTCGGCAATGGTTGTATTCATAGCCTTCAGGCGGTTAGGGTTTACCGCTACTTCGTACTGTTTCAGCAAACCGCCAAAACTGTTTACTTCCGCTACACCTGCCGTGCCATATAGTTGACGAGCTACAATCCAGTCCTGCATGGTACGCAAATCCATGGCCGAGTATTTATCTTCGGAACCTTTTTTGGGATGAATAACATATTGGTAAATTTCACCCAGGCCGGTGCTAACAGGGGCCAACTCCGGTGTGCCAATTCCCTTTGGAATTTTTTCTTCAGCTTCTTTCAGTTTTTCATTAATTAACTGACGGGCAAAATAAATGTTAATGTCATCATGAAAAACCACGGTGATAACCGACAAACCAAACCTTGATATGGAACGCATTTCTTCCAGATCGGGAAGGTTGGCAAGGCTTTGTTCAATAGGATACGTAACCAATTGTTCTGTTTCCTGTGCGGCCAATGTTGGGGTAAGTGTAATAATCTGTACCTGGTTATTGGTAATGTCCGGCACGGCATCAAGCGGAAGTTTGGATGCACTCCATACCCCCCAGATGATAAGTGCCAGCGTCATTAATCCGATAATGAGCTTATTTTTTATACTGAAACGAATGATTTTATTGAGCATAATTTTATTTATGAGTTGATACAAGACGATAGTACCTGATCATGATACCAGCAATAGCCATCAACATAATAATACCAAGCAGTATCATTGTTATTAATTTTGTAACCCGCATCCACTTTGGCTTTACAGGATCTTTTATTTTGCTGTAAGCAGAATTTTTACGAGTTGATGACTTTGATTTAGTCATAACCACAATACTTTAAATGATGAATTGTTGAAAATCCCCAATGCATGAAATGCACAGGAAGGTGAGGCTTAAGAAACTAATTGAGGCGGTTGCCAGATAGGGAGAGAAATCTCAATAATAGAAGCCCGTAAATAGGAAACAAAATTTTTCCCGGCCAGAAAATTGATAGAATTAACAGAGGCAATAATGTGATTGATTGAAAATCCTGCACAGCAGGTACAATGACAAAAAGGAGTACAGGCATCGTTGTGACCCGACTCGTTTTGTTGCGTGGGTGTTTTTAGAATTTCGGTTTTTGTCTTACCAGCCATCGTAGCATAGGCTCCATCAGCACATGGCTGGCAGCTAAGCGCTAAAACAATGAATGCCAAAACAAAAGCTATGATACGCATGGGTGTAAAAGTAAGGGGTTTTGTTGCAATTTTTATACTTCAAACACACTAAAAAGACAATATGGTTGCATTTAGGTGATTTTCTGATTTCGATTCAGACGAAGAAGCAATTTCCATCGAAGATTCTTTCTTACCGTTATTATAAACATTAGGCCATTATTATATTATCTTCATTCGCTGTACTTCACCGCATTCAAAATTGCCTGGTATTTCTTATTGATACCCTTTTGCCTGTAGCTTAAATAGTTCTGCATACCGCCCCTTTTTTGCTAACAATTCTTCGTGACTTCCTGCCTCTAAAAGTTCACCTTTTTCCAAAACCAAAATGCGATCAGCCATCCTTACTGTGGAGAAGCGATGGGAAATAAGTACCGCTGTTTTGTTTTTGGTTAGTGCTGAAAACCGTTGAAAAACTTCATATTCTGCCCTTGCATCTAAAGCTGATGTTGGTTCATCCAGAATGAGTAATTGCGCATCTTTCATATAAGCTCTTGCAAGAGCAATCTTTTGCCATTCGCCACCGGAAAGTTCAATACCCTGATTAACTCGTTTGCCTAGTGGTTGATCATATTTGCCGGGGAGCTTTTGCACTAAAAGGTCAGCAAGACTTTGTTTGGCTGAGTGTATAATTAGTTCTCTATTCTCCTTTTCCTGGATATTACCTACAGCAATGTTTTGTGAGACGGTCATCTGATAACGTATATAATCCTGAAAAATAACTCCTACTTGTTTACGCAGTTCTGCTAAATCATATTCACGTAAATCATAGCCGTCCAATAAAATGATTCCCTCGGTGGGATCATAAAGGCGAGCTAATAGTTTCACAAGGGTAGTTTTACTCGCCCCGTTTTCTCCTACCAAAGCCAGCTTTTCTCCAGCATGAAGAGTAAAGTTTAAATTACGATTTGCCCAATGCTCTGAATTTGCATAACGAAACCCAACATTTTTAAATGTAAACCCTTGCTTGATTGGATTTGGAAAAGGATGTCCATTCGAGGATAATTTTAACTTTGGCTGAATGTCAAAAAAGTCAAAGAAGTCTTTTAAATAAATAGCGCCTTGGGATACAGACGTAAATCGGGAAAGTATACCTTCCAGTAAGCTTCTTAACTGTCTGAATGAACCAGCCAGAAAAGTTAAATCACCGATAGAAAGTTTCCCTGCAATAGCTTTTGAAATAATAAAGATATAAGCTCCATAGTATCCCAAACTCCCAAGAATAGCAAACAATGTTCCCCACAAAGACCGTCTTTTTGCAAGAAGCTTGTTATCCCTGTAAAATTTATAGGAAAGCTGGCGAAAGCGATCAATCAAAAAATTTGATAGGTTAAAGATTTTTACTTCTTTAGCTGTTTCATCACTCGCTCCTACGTAACGAATATAATCCAGCTCCCTTCGCTCGGGTGTTTGACTGCGGCTAAGCGAATAATTCTTATCATTAAAATAAGATTCTGCAATAAAAGCAGGTAGCACAGCAATAAAAAGCAGCAGGATCAACCAGGGGTTGAAAATAATAAGTCCGGCAGCTAAAAAAGCCATCGTGATTAAATCCTGTACCTGACCAAGCACTTGAGAAAGTAGAATAGTGCGTCCTACTGTTTGCTGGCGTGCTCTTTCTAACTTATCGTAAAAAGTAGAATCTTCAAATTGATCAAGATCTAATACGGCCGCATGTTGCATGATCTTAATGGAAGTGTAATTGGAGAACAAATTACCTAGTAAACTATCCACCAATATGGTGGCGCGGCTTAAGCTGTCGGAAAAAATAGCCAGTCCAAATTCCACGGCTACTAATTGCCATAAGTATGCGTGTGAAGAAGTTTCTGAATCTTGGCTTAAATGAACTACCTGGTCAATAATTAATTTACCTACATATAAAATAGCTACTGGTATTGCTGATCGAATAATTCGCAAAAATGCGTTCGTAAGGGTAAGTGAAGGACTAGTATGCCATACTAGTTTAAAAAATCTTGGAAGATTATTTAACGCAGAAAATTTATCCTTTAACGTTATTTCTACCATTTCTTTTTATTTTATAGTTTCAATTGTTTACCGATAGCATCCCTGTTAATTTAAACACTCTGGTTTGCTTTCCTTACGCACTTCAGCCTTCAGTCTTCAGACAGATTAATAATTTATGATGCCTCAATTTTTACTTTCAGCAATTTTATTGAATTAATAAAAACCAAAGTATCAGGAAGCAAATGAATAGCTGCTGCTTCAACCGGGCCGAGTATTTTAAGCAACACAAGGATAATTCCAATTACATGCACCACACCAACACCAACAATAATATTTTCTTTAATGGTACGAAAGGCCCTTTTACTGATAGCTCTTGCTTTTGCAATTTTTTCTAATTTATCCTGCATTAAAACAATGTCAGCCGCTTCCATTGCTGCTTCGGTTCCCATTGCCCCCATAGCAATGCCGATATTTGCCTGTGCCAATGCGGGTGCATCATTAATACCATCTCCTACCATTGCTACTTTTGCCCCTTTACCTTGCAATTCCTTTACTATTTTTATTTTATCTTCCGGTAATAAATTTGCCCTGAAGTCTGTAATTCCAACTTGTTCAGAAACATGTTTTGCAGTTTCTGGATTATCACCCGTAAGCATAACAATCTTTTTTACCCCGCTTTTTCTAAGGCCCTCAATCATTTCTTTTGCTCCTTCACGTATAGCATCGGATATATAAAATATGCCGGCTAATTTATTATCAACCGAAAGATAGATTGCAGTATCAGTAAGGTTTTCCGAAGTTGTTAGAACCGAAACTTTACGTTCTGCCATGAAAGATTTATTGCCGAATAAAACAGCCTTGCCATCCACATTTGCTGAAACACCACGTCCTTTTATTACTTCAAAGTTTTCCGGCTCTCCATAGGTGAGTTTTAATTTGTCAGCATAGGTTAAGATGGCTTTTGCTAATGGATGACTGGAACGCCTGTCAACAGCAGCAGCCATCTGCACCAAATAATTTTCATCTAAACTCTTATCTATTATCTCAACATGATTGACCGTGGGACTGCCAACCGTTAACGTTCCTGTCTTATCGAAAACAATTGTGGTAACCTTGGCGAGTTCTTCTAAAAATTTTCCACCTTTTACAAGAATTCCCTCCCGTGCTGCACGGGCAATTGCAGCAATAGTAACAAGAGGTGTTGCCAATCCTAATTCAGCCGGAGAAGTAAATATCAGCAATGCTATTACTAGTCTTATATCACGGGTGTAAAAATAAACCGCACCTACAAAAATGAATACTACAGGGATAAGCCATGATGCCACTTTATCGGTGAGTTTTTCAATAGGAGCCTGCTCACTTTCTGCTTCTTCTACTAATGTTATAATACGTGAGAAAACAGTATCCTTGCCTGCTTTTGTCATTTGAATATCAAGTGCTCCCAATTCAACAATTGTTCCGGCAAACGCATCACTTCCTACCATTTTTTCTTGCGGAACACTTTCTCCGGTAATAGGAGCTTGGTTAACGGAGCCTGTGCCTCCGGTTACTTTTCCATCCGCCGGGATTTTCTCTCCGGCTTTTACCAAAATAATATCTCCGATTTTTAAATCATCTATTTGTACCGTTTCTTCTTTACCATCTTTTTTTACAATGGCCGTTTTTGGGACAGAGCCAATTAACTCTTTTATTGAGGCTCTTGCTCTTTCACCACTTGCACTTGCTATGTATTCGGCAATAAGGATAATCATTAACACTACTGATCCGGCTAGATATTCCTTACCAAGAACAGAAATGATCACGGCTATTGTAATAAAGATTTCTGTACCAATTTTTCGTTCCTTAATAAGATCAGTAAATGCTACTTTCACTAATGAGTAGAGGCCGAATGCCATTGCGCCCAGCAGAACAGGTAAAGGAATAACTTCTAAATAAAATAACAAGCTGGCTATCCCAACGGTTAAAATGCGTACAATTTCCCAGAGAAACTGGCGCGAGAAAAAGGTTTGTGTGAATGTCATTGTATGCAGTTTAAAAATAATTAATGGTCATAATTGGTATTTATATGAAGTTTCATGAAGAGGAAGACTAACACGAGTACCAGCACAATCAGAAAAATGGCAACTACCGTCATTAATTTATCATCTGATTCCGCTTTGTTGTTTACCCGTGGTGGTATAAATTTTTTCTTTTTTCGATGCCTTCTTGACTTCATGTTGGTCAGTATTGAGACTATACCATAATTTCTTATTTATTCATCTGCCGTATTCTTCATTTTCATTAAAAGATTGTAAGCTCCTTTAAATACAAAAGTTTTCTTTGATGAGTTATCATCAATAATAATTTCTGTAAAACCATTTTCTGTATTACCTGTTTTTACTTCCATCATCTCAAACTGATTATTTCCTTTTGCGATGAAAACATATTGTTTGTTTTCAAAACTTACGATGGCATCAGATGGCAACACTATTGCATCACTACTTTTTACTTCTATTTCTGCATTCATAAACATGCCCGGAATAAGTGTTTTATCATAGTTTGCGAAATGGCAATGCACTTCCACACTTTTATCATCAGAAAAATCCTTTCCGATTAAAATGATTTCGCAGGGATATTTTTTTTCAGGATTGCTATTGGTATAAGCTATCATTTTTTGCCCTATGAAAAGCTTATTGACATCTTTTTCAAATACGGCTAACACTAAATGTATGTCGGCAGGATTTACAATTTCAAACAGTACCTCAGCAGGGGGTACGTATTTGCCAATATTTACATTCACTTTTGAAACAAACCCATTTATTGGGGAACCTATATTGATACTCTTAGAAATATTGCTGATATTGATATTGGATGGATTAATGCCAATAAGTTTCAATTTTTCAGAAAGCGATTTTACCAAAATTTCCAGTGAAGTGTAATCAGCCAAAGATTGCTGGTACACTTTATCACTACTGGCCTTGCTTTGGTTCAGTTCTTTTTGCCTTTCAAATTCCTGTTTTGCAAAAACCAATTTTGCTTTTGCTGTTAAATAATCCTGCTGCAACTGGATATATTGCTGGTCTTCCATAATGGCAATGCTTTCGCCTTTCTTCACATGCATTCCAGGTAAGAGTTTAGTGGATTTCAAATATCCACCCAGCGGAACGCTGATTGAAACCATATTTTGGGGTGGTACATCTATCTTACCATTTACTTTTAAAATAGATGAAATAGATTTTTTCTCTAACATTCCTGTTTGTACACCTGCATTTTTTAATTGTGCATCGGTTAGTGTAACAATGTTTTCTGCTGTTTGAATTCCCGTTTTTTGTTCTTCCTTTTTACTGCCACCACATGCTGCAAGCAGTAAAGAAATATTCAGAAGGATGATTAATTGTTTCATTATTGTAAACTTATTTGGTGATAAAAGAATTGATTTCTACTGCACTTCCATTTCTGTTTTTAACCGCCTCGATATAATCGCTTTGTATGGTAACAGCCTGGTTGACCAGGAGCACCCATTCCAGGTAATTTATTTCTCCATTTATAAATTGTTTATTGGCTGTGCTGGTAATGAGGTCAGCATTTTTTAAGGCAGTTGTTTCAAAATATGATATCGCTTCTGAATATTTTTGATACTGTATAAGGGCTGCTTTATAGGCATTTTCAAAGTTCTTTAAATTAACTTCATAGTCATTTGCTACAACTTTTTCATAGGTTTTGGCTGCGTTAATTTTTGCCTTTTGTCCGTTAGTAAATATGGGTATGCCCAAACCGATTTGCACTGATTGAAAACGTGGTGTGCTGTTGTATTCTTTATTGTCTGCACCTGTACCCCGTATTCCCATTATATTGTACCCGAGTGTAAGGTTGGGTAACAATTTAGATTTTTCTACCTGTGTTGCCGCCGCCGCTATTTGCTGTTGCTGTTTTAAATACTCCATAGCGGGATGTGTCTGTAATAAAGTACTGTCCCTGTTTACCAATATATTTATCTTAAAGTCCTTTTCATAAGGGGAAAAAGCAGTATTGGTATTTAACAATAATTGAAACCGCAACTGCAGCAAATCCACATCCCGTTGCAATTGATTTAGCTGTAATCCTATTTGTCCCCGTTGATTTTCGGCAGTTGTTTTTTCCAGAATATTACTTTCACCTCTATTGAAACGCAGCATGGCTTTGCTCAAGAATTCGGAAAAAAGACTGTCAACTTTTTGTAATAGTTTTTCCTTTTCCTGCAAATACAAAAGAGAGTAATAAACCTGTGCCACTTGTTTTTTTAGTATAGCTTCATTTACACCAACATTCAGTACATTGCTTTTCCACTCTTCAGTTAACAATACTCTTTGATTGGCATACACTTTTGGGAAACTCATAGTTTGAGCAATGCCCAATCTCGTATCGGCATAAATACTATTAATTTGTCCAAAATCGCCTGTAACATTTGTGGATGGCAAAATCTTTGCTGTTTTTATTAATTGTTGCTGATACGCTGCTCTTAGCTTTTCATTTTTAACGGTTAGGTTATTTTTCAATGCCGTATCAGTAGCTGCCTGCAAAGTGATTGGTATTTCCTGATTAGCAGAAAAAATTTGTGCATTTGCCTTTTGAAAAGAAAAAAACATTATTAATAAAACTACTGTTGCAGCCATTGGCTTTTTTCTTTTAAATGAAATTCCTTTTTCAAACATCATGTATAAAATTGGTAAAACAAATAAGGTTAGAAATGTTGCAATGAGTAAACCTCCAATTACAACTGTTGCCAATGGTCTTTGCACTTCTGCGCCCTCACCTGTGCTGAGTGCCATTGGTAAAAAACCAAGTGATGCTACAAAGGCTGTCATCAATACCGGACGTAAACGGATTTTTGTTCCCTGTATAACTATTCTTTTTAAATCATGCAGACCTTCTTCTATTTTTAGGCGGTTGAATTCTGCCACCAACACAATACCGTTCAATACTGCTACACCAAATAATGCTATGAAACCCACACCTGCCGAAATGCTGAACGGCATCCCTCTTAAAGCCAATGCTATAATTCCTCCAATTGCTGAAAGCGGAATGGCGGAGTAAATAAGTAAGCCATGTTTTACAGAACGAAAAGCGAAATACAACATCAGAAAAATCAATAACAGCGAAACAGGTACAGCAATACTTAATCTTTGTCTTGCCGCCACCAGATTTTCAAACGCACCTCCATACGTAATGTAATAGCCCGGCGGCAATTTTATTTGTTGCTCAACTTTCTGTTGCAACTCTTTTACCATGCTTTGCACATCCCGTCCACGAACATTAAAGCCAACGATAATTCTACGCTGTGCATCTTCCCGTTGAATTTGATTAGGGCCTTCAATCACTTCCACCTTTGCAACATTATTTAATGGAATTTGCATGCCCTGTGCAGTGGGGATTAAAAGATTCTGCACATCCTGTAAGTTTTTTCGTTGCTCACCGCTTAAACGCACTACTAAATCAAAACGCTTTTCACCTTCGTAAACCGTTCCGCTGCTTTGACCTGCAAATGCCGTATTTACTACTTTATTGATGTCGGTGATATTTAAACCATACTGTGCAATAGCGGCACGGTTATATTGAATTACAATTTGCGGCATACCGGTAACAGCTTCTACATACAATCCGCTTGAACCTTTTACTGTGTTTACAACGCCTCCTACTTTATTTGCATACAATGCCAACGTGTCTAAATCCTCCCCAAAGATTTTACAAACAACGTCCTGCCTTGCGCCGGATATTAATTCATTAAATCGCATCTGTACCGGATATTGGAAACCGAAAGTAACTCCCGGCACATCTTCCAGGGCTTTACTCATTTTGGCTTCGAGTTCAGGATATGTTTTTGCTGATGTCCATTCGCTTTTATCTTTTAAAATAACCATCATGTCGCTTGCATCAATTGGCATGGGGTCGGTAGGAATTTCGCTGCTTCCTGTTTTGCCAACTACTTCTATTACTTCAGGAAACTTTTCTCTCAAAATTCTTGCACCTGTTGAAACCGCAGTCATAGAGGTATTAAGGTTGCTGCCTGGCAATACCCTTGTTTCCACAGCAAAATCGCCTTCGGGAAGAGATGGAATGAATTCACCGCCTAATTGAGTAAGTATAAAAACGGCAAAAGCAAAAAGGGACAATACTGATGCAATAACTGTTTTGGGAAAATGCAAAACTTTGTCAAGCGTATGCTGATAGATACGTTCAAGTCGTCCCATCATCCTGTCAGAAAAATTCCTTTTGTGAGCAATCTTTTTACTTAGAAATAAGGCGCTCATCATTGGGATGTAGGTGAGTGAAAGTATAAATGCACCCAACAATGCGAAAGCTACTGTTTGTGCCATTGGTTTGAACATTTTTCCTTCTATGCCTTCTAATGAAAAAATGGGTAGATAAACAATCAGGATGATTATTTGTCCGAAAACAGCGCTGTTCATCATGCGGCCGGCAGATTGTTTCACTTCTCCATCCATATCTGCCTGGCTTAACCGGTTGACTTTACTGAAATGTTTGCTATGTGAGAGCCGGTGCATAACAGCCTCAACAATTATCACTGCACCATCCACAATCAAACCAAAATCCAATGCTCCCAGGCTCATAAGGTTTCCACTTACGCCAAACAAATTCATCATGATTACAGCAAATAACATTGCTAAAGGAATCACCGAAGCAACCAAAAATCCTGCACGGAAATTTCCAAGAAATAAAACCAGTACAAATACTACAATCAATGCACCTTCCAATAAATTTTTAGAAACGGTACTGATAGAATTGTTTACCATTTTTGTACGGTCAAGAAAAGGGTCAATCACAACACCTTCAGGTAAAGTTTTTTTAATTTGCTCAATGCGTTCCTTAATATTTTTTATTACTTCATTGCTGTTAGCGCCTTTCAGCATCATTACCACAGCACCGGAAACTTCCTGTATGCCATTATAAGTCATAGCTCCATACCTGGTGGCACTGCCCAACCCTACATCAGCCACATCACGGATTAAAAGCGGTGTACCGTTGGCAAGATTTTTAACCACTATGTTTTGGATGTCGTCAATGGTTCCTATTAACCCTTCGCTGCGGATAAACAAAACAGTCGGTCCTTTTTCAATGTATGCACCCCCTGTGTTTTGATTGTTATTTTGAAGCGCATCAAAAACATCATTGATTGTAATATTGTTTGCCTTCAATTTGGCAGGCACAACAGAAATTTCATATTGCTTCAGGTATCCACCAAAGCTGCTTACGTCTGCAACACCACTAACACCCAATAACTGCCTTCGCACAATCCAGTCCTGGATAGTTCGCAAGTCCATTGCGGTGTATTTACTTTCAAATCCTTTTTTTGGACGAACCGTGTATTGATAAATTTCTCCCAGCCCTGTGGTAACGGGGGCAAGCTTGGGTGTACCAAAACCTTTCGGAATTTGTTCCTGCACCTGCTGCAACCGTTCTGTTACCTGCTGCCTTGCCCAATACACATTTGTTTCATCATTAAATACTATTGTCACAACCGACAAACCGAAACGGGAAAAACTTCTTATCTCTTTTAATCCGGGTATGTTAGCATTCGACTGTTCAATAGGAAAAGTAATGAGGCGTTCAACTTCCGGAGCACCCAATGCTGGTGCAATAGTGATAACCTGTACCTGGTTATCGGTGATGTCTGGCACGGCATCAATGGGCAATTTTTTAATTTGGTAACTGCCATAACCAATTAGGCCAATTATAAATAGACCGATAATGAGTTTGTTCTTTATGGAGAACTCAATGATTTTGTTGAGCATGTCTGTATAAATATTATTAATGTATGAAGCATGAGCCTTGAATAAGGCACAAAAAAACTGAACGGGGAAATTATTATCTGTTGTAAAACAGAAAATAAAAGCCATTCAGCTAAATAATATTAAACAGTGGGCGGACCCCGAAGTGAGGAAGAAGGAAAATACTTTTCAGGTGGTGGAAACACTTTGTAGCAGCCAAAATGCGTTTTGATATTGACTGGAAAATCATCTGATAGATAAGTAACTATTAATGCAGACAAGTAAGTAATGGGCAGCTCAAAACTATTGCTTTGACTATTTACCGGAACAAAGTTTTCATCCAACTGAGCAAAAGAAAATATACCGTGATGGTCGTCTTTATCATTATCGTGATGGTTAACACCTGCTGGCTGTTTTTCTTCATCGTGATACTGTTCAAGAGATACCGGGGTTTTAACATGATGATGGTGGGGCAGAGTACTATGTGCAAATACCGTTACTACGACAAACAGCAATAATATCTTTTGCAACACTTTTTTCATGAAATGCGAAATTAAAGGAAATTTGGGAGAATCGGCATTAACATAGAGGGCAAACGCATTAAAATTACCCTGCGTGAGCAAGAATAGCGGCTAAGTAGTACATTACTCCCTGCTTTCTTTCTTTTTGTTTTCATACTTAATTTTCTTGCCCCTTTTTTATGCTCATGCTGATTTATTAAATTCACTGCTATTTTACTTATAACGGAAAAGTTTTCTGCTGCATAACCCGCCCTTTTCATACTATTATCTTCGTTAAACGCCACATCCAATATCCAGTGTAAGTTGTTTTCTATTCCCCAATGTTCTCTTATGGCTTCATTGAACTTTTTTGCTGTTGATATTGCACTGCTAATGTAATAACGAACCTGGAATTCCTTTACCCCTGTTGCTTTTATGATTCGTTCGCTTTTGATTTCTATTAATGTTTGTAAGCCTTGCCAGTCCTCTGCTTTACATACCCATTCCATGGCTGTTATTATGCGGCAGGTACGCTTTTCTATCCTGCTGTGATCCAGGTTGCTTTGCTCATCTATCTGTTCTGTTTTGCCATATTTAAATGCATCTTTATATCATTCCAATCTTCGTCGCCACAAATCACGGCGGCTATGGTAATGAAAATAATGTCTATTAGTTTATGTTCCTTTTTATGTTCTTTGGTACGGGGATCGGGCAGGCAGCTAAAATGATCAACAATATTTGTCATGTTTTTTCTGCAAAAACCAACTTCTGTTCCAATAATCAACCTGTTTTTAATTTACCGGTGGGGATAACCTTAAACTTTTAATGCGTTTGCCCTGAGACTAAACTCCACTGATATCTTTTGAAAAGATTCTGGAATCCAAAACAAAACCCGCATTGCTGCGGGTTTGAATTGTGTATAATCAACCTCTGATAAAAAATTATAGTATGAATAAATTTATTTTTTTAACCCGGAATAAGCCGACTAATGTAAAGCTAAACAATCCATATATGAATATTTGATATAATTCTAAATAGGTTTGCAAATATAGGTTTCCATCTATGCGTTGCGTCATTATTGACGCGTTATTCGGATGAGTGGCCTTATTAGCCCGATAAGTAATGAAGGGAATTGGCTTATTTGAAAATATCTTTAATTTCCATGCCACCAAAATACGCTTCCAGCAATGAGGGATCATTAAAACAACGGTAAGTGTATAACAAATTCCATTTCAGGTATCTTATTTCTTCAATATAAAATCCATCAACCTGGTACAACATATACCTGAATATTCTACCTTCTCTTTCAATAATAAAACCTCGGTTATCAATACTCTGTTTTTAGGATATTGGGTGTAGTATACATATATAAGCTCTGGCGGTAATTGTATGGCCCGTTTCGAACATAATAAAACAGTATCAAAAGAAACGATTGTGCTGAAGTTGGGTACTTTTGAAGTTAACAATACTTCACACTGTTGTTTAAACCTTATAAAACATAGCGCATCATGATTTCAAAATTAATTATCTTCCGGGTACTGTTTCTTTCAATAACACTTTTGCCAGGTTTAAGTCTTTTAGCCCAAAAAACTGACAGCCTAATTGGGGCTGAGTATGTAGATAAATCTTTGTATAAAACCCGTGAAGTGTTGCCAGATGTTTATGGAGTACCGGAAGCAAATCTGGAAAAAAACTTAGTACAGGTTAAAGGCAATTTGTACAGGCATACTAACGGTACTTTACCTGCACTACATAGCGGACTTGTACTCATCACAAAAGAAGGAGCCATCGTCATTGATCCTGCACTTACCCAGGCAGCCATTTGGTTAAACGACGAAATAAAAAAACGATTTAATGTGCCGGTAAAATATGTGATATTAACGCATGGTCATTATGATCATGCCGGAGGTTCCCAAATATTTCAACAGGCCGGAGCCAAAGTCATTGTACAAAAAAATGGATTGGAGGCAATAATTGGCGAAAAGCTTCCGGTTGCAGTGCCTGATATCGTCTATGAAAAACAATTAACTATAAAATTAGGAAGCGAAACAGTTATTCTTAACCATATTGCACCAAGTCATTCAAACAATATGTCGGTCGTAACTTTTCCTGGTTACAAAGCAATGCAGTTAACGGATATAGGCGAATCTAACACGATGCCCTACAATGATTTTCTTGATTTCTACTATGATGGCTGGATTGAAACATTGGACTGGGCTTTAAAACAGGATGTTAATTATATAGATGTTGGCCATTATACCCCCGCTACACTTGAAAATATAAAAGACCTGCGGGAATACATGATTGACCTGCATGCCCAGGTTTTATCACTGGTTCGTCAAGGTCAAAGTTGGGATCAGTTGTACCGCAATGTTAAGTTTTCAAATAAGGTAAAAAAATGGGGAGGGTTCGATAGTATGAGCAAGCTTAATATTGCAGGAATGTACCGTTGGGTAACAAATCACAGAAGGGGGGTGTGGTAATGAGCAATCGTACTTATATCGCCTACACAGGCCCGTTTCAATTATTTTTATCCATTTTTGTAGTCCAATAAAGATTGACTTATATGAGGATTTTATTCGTTATATTATTTTTTAGCGCTCAGGGGCTATACGCCCAGGACAAGGTTGAACGGGAGTACAAAATCAAACCTTCAGAGGTGCCGGCAAAAGCCCTTGATTTCATCAAAGAAAGCTTCAGCGAGAAAAAAGTAAATTGGTATATGGAGCAAAGTGCCAGCGGAAAATCCATAGAGGCAAAAATTCGAAAAGATGACAGGCTTTACAGTTCTGAATTTGATACCCTGGGTAATATTCAGGATATCGAGGTGACTGTGAATTTTAAAGAGATCCCGGAAGCGCTAAGACATATTATTGAGCGCAACATAGGTGAGCAGTTTTCACGCTTTAAAGTGCAAAAAGTACAAAAACAATGGATCGGCAAGGCTGCCGACTTGCAGTCGCTGATCAAAGGAGATAAGCCCAAGGCGAAGTATAAAACTAATTACGAAATCGTGATTACCGGGCGAAAAGATAAACACAGGGATGAGTATGAACTCTTGTTTAATGAAGATGGTGCGCTGATCAGACAACAGAAAATCATAGAAAGTAATCAACAGCATCTGATCTTTTAACTCTCATTCATGAAACGTTATATCCTATTTGCTTTTTTAAGCTGTGTCAGCTCATGCCTCTATGCTCAAAACCAGGTTGGCCTGTTACCCCAAATCAATACAGACGTCCGTCTTGGAAACGATTGGAAGATTAATGCAAAATTAGAAGGCAGACAGCTCTTTTTCCAGAATCCATTCCCCGCAGGAAAAAGTGAAACAAAATTCGAAAGAGCAGACCTGGAACTTGTCGCCAACAAAACCCTAAGCCCATCTACAACTGTTGGAGGCGGTTACATGCTCAGAAGATCAGATGGAAAATTCATCCATCGCATTATTCAGCAGTTTACGATAACTCAAAAGCTGTATAGCTCCAGGTTGTCACACCGCATCCGGACTGATCAGACACTTGAAAAAGATGAAGCCATACAATTACGTCTGCGTTATCGGTTAAGCTGGGAAAAACCTTTAAGTGGTTTAAAAGTTGACCCAAAAGAATTTTACCTTAAACTTAATAATGAGTACCTCGGAATGCTTCAGGACGGAAAGGGAGATCTCGAAATCCGCGGACTAGCAAATTTAGGATACAGTATTTCTGATAGCAATAAAATAGAAAGTGGCGTTGATTATCGTATCGAACGCCTAATACAAAAAAGTCCCGTACACAAAGTGTTTCTAAACATCGCCTTCTATCACAGCTTTTGACAAGCCTAAGGCATTGTTCATTCTGAACGCACCCCTGAGTATTTACACCACTCCGATAAAAATATGCATGGCCTTCAAATCTGGGTGGCATAGCCCAAAGAATTGAAGCAAATGGGTCCTGAATTTTTTCATGTTGAGCAAGAACAAATTCCGATTGCAGTACCTGATATTACCTATGAAAAACAATTAACTATAAAATCAGGAGGCGAAACAGTTATTCTTAACCATATTGCACCAAGTCATTCAAACAATATGTCGGTCGTAACTTTTCCTGGTTACAAAGCAATGCAGTTAACGGATATAGGCGAATCTAACACGATGCCCTACAATGATTTTCTTGATTTCTACTATGATGGCTGGATTGAAACATTGGACTGGGCTTTAAAACAGGATGTTAATTATATAGATGTTGGCCATTATACCCCCGCTACACTTGAAAATATAAAAGACCTGCGGGAATACATGATTGACCTGCATGCCCAGGTTTTATCGTTGATTCGCCAGGGTCAAAGTTGGGATCAGTTGTACCGTAATGTTAAGTTTTCAGATAAAGTAAAAAAATGGGGAGGGTTTGATAGTATGAGCAAGCTTAATATTGCAGGGATGTACCGTTGGGTTACCAATCACAGACGAGGTGTGTGGTAGGCTTCTTTTCAACCAGGTAGTATCATAACGGCAGATTCTAAAAAAGCGACATTGCAATTGGGAAGTTTGTAAAGATTCCGGAATGCAAAAGAAAACCCGCATTGCTGCGGGTTTGAGATAAACAAAAACCTAACCTCTGTCTATAAAGTTCACGTTATGCGTTAATTCCAGATTTTTAAATCAAGCCGATGCAATTAAATCCGGTATCCAATCCTGTAAACGCTTTGCATATAGATTTCATATACGCATTGCACCATAATGGAACGTTATTCGATGAGTGGCCTTATTAGCCCGATAAGTGATGAAGGGAATTGGCTTATTTGAAAATATCTTTAATTTCCATGCCATCAAAATACGCTTCCAGCAATGAGGGATCAGTAAAACACCGGTAAGTGTATAACAAATTCCATTTCAGGTATCTTATTTCTTCAATATAAAATCCGTCAACCTGGTACAACATATACCGGAATTTTTTACCTTCTCTTTCAGCCAGGAAAACACCCCGTTCCCAAATGATCTCCATTTGTTCAAATGTTGAAAGCGCATTAAACAACGTTGCGGTCATGCGGGTAAATTAGTACATTTTATTCAGTCTGTGTTCGCTGTTGATATTATATTTAAGCCATGCAATCCGGCTTAAGGAAAATAGCTTACCGGCGAAAGTTCCCTCAAAAATCTATCCCATTATCCAGTATAAATTTCATCCAGGTCTTTCTATCCAGCCGTTCCAGAATAGCAAGCATTTTTCTTGCATGCTTTACCAGGTTATCAATGTCAGTGGAAGTTTTTATATCTGCATAAAAGGATTCGTTGAAAAAGGCAGTATGCTTATCTTTTAATCTATCTTTTTCTTCCAGCTTAATCTTACCTTTTTCATAACGATCATCCAGTATTTCCATGCAATACAACCATGCTTCATGAAGTGCCCATTTGGCTACAACAGCCATTTCAACAGGACTGGGATCCTCTGGTTGTTTAACGGTTTTTGTCATACGACGATTTGCAACATTTTAAATACCTGATTGGATAGTATCTCAAGAATGATAAAGCTGTAGTACTTCTAATGTACAAAATAATATTTATACGGGTTAGGTATTTCGTACTGCCGGCTAAATTTGAAGATTGCTCAGAATACAAATCCCTTTTTCAGGTAAGCTCCCAATGCGGTTGCAATGGCTTTTATAAGGTCAGCTATATCTTTTCCGGGAGAAATACTATGGGCCAGCAATAGCTGACCGTTTGATTCAATTAATACGTGATCGCCATAAAGTAACTTTTCCAATTCACCGTTCATAACGGTAATATGATATTCCTTTTTTACACCCAATTCTTTTAAGCGGGCAAGTGCCTTGTAGAAAATTCCTTTATATTCAAAACCTATGGATAATATGTTTGTCATAAACTGGATTTAAGCGTTAAAAAAAAGTGCAGTCAATCCTGGTTTCTTATAAAGGATGTAAAGATACATGCTACGCTTTTCTATAGGGTTATCTTTATGTAAAAGTTTATTGAATTTGATATGTCCGGTTTTTATCATGTATGCTTGATAAAAACAAAAAATTTTTATTAAGCTGCCTAAAACAAATTACTTATTAAAATAAAATACGGGCTTTTATTATATTTGTCTGCGGTAACTGTTTGAAAATACACCACTCCGGCAATCCCTTCTAAATCTTCTTCCTTTACAAAAGCTATACTTTTTTAATAGTAAACGGCTTAATCGGCGTATATAGTTGTGCATGAAAGTTCAAACGATAGCGAATTAGTTGAACAGCTCAAAAGCAATGATGAAGCTGCCTTTACCCATATTTATAATAAATACTGGGAAAAGCTGTTCGCTATTGGCTTTAGTTATTGCAGGCAAAAACAAATCGCAGAAGAAATGGTACAGGACGTGCTGATGAGTTTGTGGGATCGCCGCCATACGGTAGCCATCGCTAACTTATCCGCTTACCTGGCTACTGCCATTAAGTTCGCTGTTTTCAAACACCTGCTAAAAGAAAAACGGCGGACGGAATTATTAGCGCAGGGCTTATCTCCTGTTGTGTATATTTCCGAAGAAGAACGTATAGACGGGCGGTTCCTGCAGGATTATATAAATGGTGTGGTAGAAACGCTCCCCCAGCAGTGCCTCCTGGTATTCCGGTATAGCCGGGACGGCGAACTCAGCATTCCTGAAATAGCAGAGAAAATGCAGCTTTCACCCAAAACGGTAGAATCCCATCTTACAAAAGCATTAAGAATATTAAGACTCTCCCTGCGTGGCCTTCGTTTATGGACTATGCTTGCTGTTTTATCCTCTTTTCAATTTCCGTTATAACCAGATAGAAATCATTGCATCACTATTAATTGCTCTGGTTTATGCGGTATGATGCATAAACACATCAGATGGTAGCTGGAAGTAATCTTTTAGTTTCTGCGCCATCTTTAAAGTCAATTCCCTGCGCCCGGAAAGAATAGAAGATACATGCCCTTTTGTTCCGATCAACGGTTCTAAATCCTTTGCTTTCAATCCCCGTTCTTCCATTTTCAGTTTGATAGCATCAATAGGGTCCAATTCAGGCAAACGGATATGTTTATCCTCATAGTCTTTCACCAGCACCAGTAATAAATCAAGCTCATCTGATTGAGGTGTACCTTTAGCTGCCTGGAAAATTTCCATGGTGCGGGTAATGGCTTTTTTATATTGAGCCTCTGTTTTTAGTACTTTCCAGTTCATATTATTTCGTTTTATAGTTTAGTATGGCAGTATCAAATTCAATAGTTGCCGTATCAATCTTATCATACTCCTTGTGTGTTCCAAACCAAATTACGTAGGCGGCCAACTGCCGGAAATTAACTGAAACCACCAACCGGTAATCGTTTCCTTTTATATTAAAAATAACCCTGTTATTGGCTACTATACTTGCATTCCCATACACTTCTTTCAATGCATTAAAAGTAGGAAAAGTCATTTTTGAGAACTCATAGTACCATGTTAGCAAGGATGTTTTAGCTTTCGGGTACCTGTTAATATAATAAAGTATGGTTCCTTTAGCTATAATGTTCATAAGCCAAAGATAAGCAAAAGTTTTCAAATTGAAAACATTTTCTGTTTACGCTTTCCGGCATATAGGCTAAGCTAAAATCGCAGATGGCAGATGGCAGCAACTTTGTCTCCAGCATAACTATTTCTATTATTTTTTTAACCGGCTCAGGGTAAAACTTCCTTCATGGTACTTATTGGATGTAGTTGCCTTTAAGTTTATTGAATACACGGTATGGAACAAGCAGAATTTAATACACTGATAGAAAAATATATTAATGGCACAGCCAGCCCGGCAGAAGAAAAACAGTTGCTGGAATGGTACCGTTCTGCCAATCATAGGGTAGTAGAAGTTCCGGTAGATAATGAAGATGAGCCGGAACAATTGCGCACAAGGATGCTGAGCAACCTGCAAGCATATATTGCCGGTACAGATATACCTGGCACAGCTATAAAAACAAAGAGAAAGAATAGCTGGTTACAGGCAGCGGCGGCAGTCTTTATTATTCTATCAGGTGTGGCGGGCTATTTATTGTGGCAGCCGGCTCCGGAAAATAAAACGGCTACTACTACTGGAAAACAAATCATCAATGACCTGCCTGCCGGTGGCGATAAAGCTGTGCTTACACTTGCCGATGGCTCTGTTATTGTACTGGACAGCGCCGCTAACGGCACGGTGGCGCAGCAGGGCAATACCCAAATCATAAAATCAGACAGCGGACAATTGGTTTATACTATTAACTCCTATGAGGCCATTTCCGTACCGCAATTCAATACCATCTTAACTCCAAGAGGCGGCCAATACAAAATTATATTGCCGGACGGTAGCGTGGCATGGTTGAACGCCGCCTCTTCCCTGCGCTTTCCTACTGCTTTTACGGGAAGGGAAAGATTAGTGGAGCTAACGGGGGAAGGATATTTTGAAGTAAAAAAAGATGCTTCTAAAACTTTTATTGTAAGGCTTAATGAAAGTACAACCGTTAAAGTACTGGGTACAAAATTTAATATTAATGCATACAGCGACGAACCTTTTATTAATACCACGCTGCTGCAGGGGAAAGTAAATATTAGCTCCGGTAACCACCAGGCAGTATTAAAACCGGGGCAGGCTGCGGAGATTACCGCCGGTAAAACGCAAATAACAATAGCTGAGAATGCGGATACGGAAGCTGCCATAGCCTGGAAGGAAGGGTTGTTTAAACTAACGATGGCGGATTTACAAACTGTAATGAGACAGGTTGCACGATGGTATGATGTGGAAATAGTATATAAGGATGGCCTACCCGCGGTGCATATTGTAGGTACGGTATCACGCAACATGAGCTTATCCAATGTATTAAAGCTGCTTGAAGTAAGCGGGGTGCATTGCAGTTTGAATGGAAGGGTACTAACTGTATCGGGTAAATAAATGCAAAGCCTGTAAAGGATAGTATGGTTAAATCGTTTTCTCATGAGGTTAAGGCACTGATCAAGGGGGTGTTTCTACTCCCCTTTACATCTTAACCTGGTGATGGCACAAACGAAAACCGCTCCGGAAGCAACCCGAAGCGGCAGGCAGTTTGGGCTAATCCCATAAATAGTCGTGCGAAGGACTGATTATTCATTAACCCAAAACTGTAACAAAAGTATGAAATTACTATTTCGTGCTGGCGGCCTTTTATACCTATATAAAGGCAGCCCCCCTACTCAAATGCTGCTGGTTATGAAGATGACCTTATTACTTTTAACCGTAGCCTGCCTGCAGATCAGCGCCAGGACAAGTGGACAAACCATTACCCTCTCAGAAAAGGATGCACCGCTGGAAACTATTTTTAAAAAAATTGAGCGCCAGTCCGGCTATCATTTTTTTTACCGCTACGAATGGCTGAAGGATACCAAAAGGGTAAGCATTGATGTAAAGAATATTTCCCTTATCGCGGCGCTTGATATTTGTTTTAAAGACCAGCCTGTTTCCTACATCATCGTTGAAAAAAACATCGCTGTAAAGCTGAAACAAAATGCAACTATCAATAGTAATGAACCTGCTGCTATAACAGATGTAAAAGGAAAAATAACCAACGAAAAAGGCGAACCCATTGCCGGAGCTACCGTTATGGTAAAGGGGACAAGTCAGGTATCGGTAACCAACGATGCCGGTGAATTTTCATTTGCCGGTATTACTATAAATACTATTATCCAGGTATCCAGTGTTGGATATTTGAAGCAGGAAATAAATGTAGGAACAGACACTGATATCAAGATCGTTTTAAAACTGACAGATAACAATCTTACTGATATATCAATTCTTCTGAACGATGGATTTCAAGCAATTTCTCCTGAACGTGCTACGGGATCATTCAGTTTTGTAGACAACAAACTAATAAACAGACGGATTAGTACTAACATCCTTGATCGAATTGAGAATTTAGCCACTGGTGTATCATTTAAGAATGCTGAAGATGGACTCTTAATTCGAGGAAGAAATAGCATATTCTCTAATGTCTCCCCTTTGATAGTCGTTGACAATTTTCCATATGACGGAAGCATTTCCAATATCAATCCAAACGATGTTGAAAATATTACTATCCTGAAGGATGCCGCCGCAGCTTCTATATGGGGTGCAAGGGCTGGTAACGGCGTAATAGTTATCACAACAAAAAAGGGGAAATCATCAACTCCGCAAGTTTCATTCAATTCTAATGTTACTATGCAACAACGTCCAAAGCTTTTTAGTATGCCAATTATTTCCAGCTCAGACGCAATTGATGTAGAGAAAAAATTATTTGAGCAAGGGTATTATGATTTTGCTTTAGTTAACACCATTTCTCCAGGACCTTTATCTCCTATAGTGGAAATACTGGCGCAGCAAAAAGATGGTGTAATTTCCATCGAACAGGCAGATCAACAAATTAATGCACTTAGAAGTAATGACGTGCGCAGTGATCTTTCTAAATATTTCTATCGCAAGAGTATGTTGCAGCAACATTCGGTTAATGTCAGCGGTAATACATCCAACATTAATTATTATATGTCTGCAGGGTTTGATCGCAACTTGAATGATCTTGTGGGAAATGAGCTGAACCGTATTACCCTTCGTTCCCGAAATACATTTAAACTTACCAGGAAGCTTCAGTTAGATGCTGGGATTAATTACGTGCAGAATGATACCAAAGTAGGTGGTAATAATGGCATATATGGCATAAATAGTGGTAGCAAAGGGCTTTATCCTTATGCTGATATAGTTGATGATAACGGAAATCCATTAATACTGGCAAGGAATTACCGTTTGGGTTACACGGATACCGCAGGCGGTGGCAAAATAATGGACTGGAAATACAGACCTCTCGATGAAGTTGGGAGCACAACCACTACCAGTAAAATAAGGGATTATATATTGAATGCTGCAATCCGTTACCAATTATTTCCCTCTTTTCAATTGGAAGCAAAATACCAGTACCATAATTCTATAACAAATTACGAACGGGTAAATGGAACTGAATCATACTATACCCGCGATTTGATAAACAGGTTTTATCAGCCTGATGCAACAAATGCTTTCCCCGTTCCTAAAGGCGATATCTTGTATTTGAATAATTCGCAAATTACTTCCCACCAGGGAAGACTGCAAGCGAGCTATGAACAGGTTTGGAAAAGCAAGCATGAAGTGAATGCATTGGCTGGGTGGGAAATAAGAGATCTTACTACAACCAGTAATGGATATCAGATGTATGGCTATACCCCGGAAGGCAGCTATGTAAATGGAAATTTGGACTTTGTTACCTGGTTCCCCCAGTTTAATTATGGAGAGCTTTCGCAATATTTTACATCAAATGTGCCTAACCAGCAATCTGTAACTAAAACCCTTGACAGATTCTTATCATACTATGCGAATGCATCCTATAGTTATGACAATAGATATATTATTTCTCTTAGCGGCAGAAACGATGCTACTAATCTCTTTGGAGTAAGCACCAACCAGAAAGGTGTGGGGCTATGGTCTGCAGGGATTAGGTGGAAGTTAAACAATGAAAAATTCTATAAGATAAGTTGGTTACCTTATTTAAGCATCCGTGCTACATATGGCTATAATGGTAACTACTCCAGGCTTGCATCTGCAAAAACAACTGCAACATTTGTCACCAATGAATGGGGGGTGCTTTCCGCAAGTCTCCAAAATCCGCCTAATAAAAATTTGCGCTGGGAACAAGTTCGTATAGCCAATTTCGGCGTTGATTTCAGCAGCAAAAACGGCCGGCTATCTGGTTCCATGGAATATTATAATAAGCACAATAAAGACCTGATGGCAAGAGCACCCATTGATCCTACACTTGGAGTTATAATAGATCAGTCAAATACTTTTTTTGGAAATGTAGCATCCATTAAAGGCGAGGGCGTGGAAATAGTGCTCAATACCAAAAATATTACCGGGGAAAAATGGGAATGGAACACTGCTTTATTGTTCAGTTATGCATTTACAAAAATCACAGATTATTTGTTGCCGGCAACTTCCTCTGCAGAACGATTGTCGGGCTCTTCTTTTAATACTATTGTTGGCAAGCCTGTGTTTACCTTATATAGTTATCCTTCTGCAGGATTAGATCCAGAAACTGGCGAACCACGAGGGTATTTGGGTAAAGAAATCAGTAAAGATTACTATAATATTTTGAGCAAAACTAAAACAGATAGCTTGATATATAATGGCCCCATCCAGGCTCCTTATTTTGGTGCTTTTCGTAATAGACTTTCATACGCTAATTTTTCATTGTCTGTAAATATCAGTTACCGGTTCGGTTATTCTTTTCGCAGTACAAGTATCCTCTATGGGGCGCTTATAGGAAGCTGGACGGGACATAGTGATTATGCAAACCGTTGGAAAAACCCAGGTGATGAATTGACAACTTTTGTGCCTTCCCTTCCTGAAAGCCTTACCAGTTTTGATTATTCAAGAGATAGAATTTATGAACTTTCAAATGTATTGGTTGAAAAAGGAGATCAAATCAGGTTAGAGGACATCAGGTTAGATTATAATTTGACAAAGCATCAATGGAATAGGCTTCCATTCCAGCAAATAACAATTTATGCATATGCTGCGAACATAGGCTTAATATGGACGGCTAATAAAAGAGATATAGACCCCAATTACCCCGATGGCTTGCGTCCCGGCAAAAGCATTGCATTGGGATTGAACATTAGTTTGTAATTTTTTAAACACTGCAAATGAAAACCTTAATCATAAATTTTATATTGCTCTTATTATTTTCATCAGGATGCAAAAAGAGTGAATACCTTGATGCTGTTCCGGACCAAAGCCTTAGGATCCCTAACACACTGGAGTATTTACAGGCAATATTGGATAACAAGGAGCAAATGAATGGCACCATTGGGTTTCCCGTTGGAATTTCTCCTGGAATAGGCGAAGTAAGTGCAGATAATTACTACGCTTCTAAAACATTCCTGAAAATAATGCCTGCTTTAACTATAAGTACTTATATATGGAGTGATGATATATATACCACTGGATTAGGTCTTTTTAATGATTGGGCGCTTCCTTACCGGGCGATATATAATGCTAATATAGTTCTGGACGGATTGCAAACACTTGAAATAAGAAACGATCAACAGGGATTTTACAATAATGCCAGGGGCAGCGCTTTGTTTTACCGGGCACACATGCTTTACCAGTTGGCACAGGTATTTACGCCGCATTATAATGCTTTAACAGCAGAAAATATTCCTGGTCTTCCTTTGCGCATGGCATCCGATATTAATGAGAGAATTTCAAGGAGTACAGTTAAAGAAACTTACGACCAGGTAATCACTGATTTGTTGGAAGCGAGGTATTTGTTGCCTGTGAATGTGACGTTTAAAACCCGCCCCTCACTTCCCGCAGTATTTGCATTATTAGCAAGAACATATCTGACAATGGGTAAGTTTGAGGAAGCGTTAAAATATGCAGATTCTTGTTTACAGATCACGAATGTGCTTGTAGATTATAATAACACGCCTAATACATCTTCCTGGACTTTAAAAGAAACTAATGATGAAGTGCTGTTTACTTCAGCGTTGATATCTACAGGTGATCTTCTATATAATTATTTGGCAAGGATTGACAGTAACCTATATAAGTCGTATGAATCTGCTGATTTAAGGAAGGGCTTGTATTTTTCAGATGCATCAATTTATGGAGAGGCAGAAAGTTATTATTTCAAAGGATCTTATATAGGTGGAACAAATGCAGCCATATTGTTTGGTGGTCTTGCAACTGATGAAGTTTACTTGATCAAGGCAGAGTGTAATGCGAGGGTGGGAAATATTAAGGATGCAATGAGCTCGCTAAATGTGCTCCTGAGAAATAGATACGAATCAGGCTTATTTACTGATATGGTTGCTGGCAATATGGAAGAAGCGTTACAAATTATTCTACAAGAAAGAAGAAAGGAACTGATCTTCCGGGGGTTGCGTTGGACCGACCTAAGAAGACTCAATGCCACAGGAGAAAACATTACAATTATCAGGGAAGTAGATGGGATAAAATATACACTTCAACCTAACAGTGCCCATTACACGTTCCTTTTCCCCCCGGATGTGATGGCATTTCATCCGGATTGGGAGCAGAATCCAAGATAAACTTTTGGATGTTCAGATTTAAATGTGGTACAAGCAGAAACTGTTAGTGCCTGCTCACGCATATCATTATCATAAACCTTAAGTATTCAGTATGAAAATTATTCGATTAACTTTTAGCATTTTAACTGTCTTAGTGGTACAATGGCTCACCGCACAAACAAGTGCAATGGCACCATTAAAAGTAGGTGAACAGTCCCCTGATTACGTATTTGAAAAAATGTTGAATTATAATACTCCCACATCAAAAATTTCAGATTTCAGAGGGAAGTTATTACTGCTTGATGTGTGGTCGCCCTGGTGTGCCAGTTGTATTATGTCCTTCCCCAAAATGGACGCCTTACAAGAAAAATTCAGAGACAAAATACAGGTGCTGTTGGTAGGCGATGATGGCTATCAGGATGGAAGGATTCCAAAATATGTTAATAGTAAGAAAGGTACCAGCATGGAAGTAAAGTTGCCTGTGCCGGTTATAAAGAAAGGTGATGTATTCCGCAGGCTTTTTGATTGGACAGGTGGGTTACCACATGTAATATGGATTGATTCAACTGGAAAAATCATTGCCATTACAGACGGGATTGCTGTAAGTAGTGAAAATATTGCCCAGGTACTTAATGGCAAAAATCTTTCATTTACTACTAAAACTCCCATCCGTTTAATAGAAGGGTCAGATAATTTTTTATTAAACAGGTTACCGTTGTTTCCAGGAAATCCCGTCTATGGATCAGCCTTTTCAGGATATAAGAGTGAAATAGGTGTGCTATCTCCTATAGTATATTTAAATGATTCAACCCAAACCAGGGTATATTTTGCTAACAGGTTTTTGATAGAAAACTATTTAGCAGCATACAATGGTGCTCATCTGTTTCCCGACATCAATAGTGCTCAGAAAAGAGTTATTGTTGAAGATTCTGCTTTGCAGAAATACAAAAATCTTTATACTGAATTTAAACAAATGACTAATTGGGAAATTGATAAGTTTAATGAGCATAACCGCTTTAGTTATGAATTAAACCTGCCACCTCAACAATTTTCAGACATTGATTTATACAAATACATGATTGGTGACTTTGACAGATTCTTTCGTATTAAAAGCGGTGTCGAAAAAAGGAAAGTTAAATGTCTGGCATTGGTTCGTACTTCTTTAAAGGATAAGTTAAAAACTACTTTGAAGGAAGGCGAGCTTCCCGTATGGGAAATTGATTACAAAAAGATTAGTATGAAAGGGTATAAAATGCAGGAATTGCTTCGGCTATTAAATATATACATTAACACATCTTTACTGGCAGTAGACGAAACAGGTTATCAGGGAAAAGTAGATATAACTATACTTCAAAATGCTGATCTTAATACCTATATACAATTATTGAAGAACTATGACCTCGAATTAAAAGAGGTTGAAAGGGAACAGGAGTTCCTGGTTATAAAATCCGCAAATTGAATGTATCAGTAAACTGACTTATCACTTACAATAAATTTTTCGAATGTTATATAACAGATGCGGTATAATGATGGCTTTTGCAATCCTGCTATTAAACACATATTCATTTTCGCAAATAAAAGCGCCCCTTCCCAAAGTAAATGATACGACAAAGAAGGCGATTGATACTCCTAAAACCTTTGCACAGTTCATTCTCCCTGAAGCTAAAGTTGATTCAGGACTATTTACCGTTTATAACCAGAAAGACAGGTTTTTTCTTGAGATAAAGCCATATATATTGGGAAAAGATATATTAATGGTAAGCCGTATTTCAAAAGGTGGTGCTGATACGAGAGGGGCTGGCAACATGATCGGTTTTGCGGGGGATGAAATCAATAATGCAGTTATAAGACTTGAGCAAGGCGTTAAAAACAGAATTTATATCCGGCAATGTTCCTTTACTGAACGATCTAAAGATAGTACCAAAGAAATGTATCATTCTGTAATGAACGCCAATCTGCTTCCTATTGTTGCATCCTTCCCTATTGAGGCTTACTCAAAAAGTGGTGATGGATATATTATTGATGTCACTGATTATTTTAATGGCGATAATCCCATGCTATTTTTTTCTCCTCAAATGAAGGCAACATTAAAATTAGGAGCATTACAGGCAGACAGATCTTACATCTCCAAAATATCCAGCTATCCCATTAACACCGAAATAAGAGCGATAAAAACTTATGAAAAAGTTGCTGCGTCCGGAATAATGGCTATGTTTTTCCCAGATGGGGGCAGCAACTCCATAACTATCGAAGTTAACGTTTCTATCGTGCTGTTGCCAGAGAAGCCCATGAAGCCCAGGTATAATGACGATAGAGTAGGTTATTTCACCATAGGTTATAAAGATTTTGACCTGGATCCACAAGGTGTTAAAGATATTTTCCTGATCAAAAGATGGAACCTTCACCCACGAAAAGAGGATATGGAAAAATATAATAAGGGTGAACTTGTAGTACCAGAAAAACCTATTGTCTTTTACATTGATCCTGCAACACCAAAAAAATGGGTCGCTTCTTTAATACAGGGAGTAAATGACTGGCAGGTAGCTTTTGAGAATGCAGGTTTTAAAAATGCTATTCAGGGTAAAAGGGCTCCTACCCTGAAGGAAGACAGTACCTGGAGTCTTGAAGATGCGCGACATTCAGCTATTGTATACAAACCCTCTACATTAGCCAATGCCAGTGGTCCCAGCATAGCCGATCCCCGTTCGGGAGAAATTCTTGAAAGCCATATCAACTGGTATCACAATGTAATGTCGCTGCTCAAAGACTGGTATATAATTCAGGCTTCACCCAGTGACAAAAGAGCAAGAACTAATACGTTTAGCGATTCATTAATGGGACAGTTGATCCGCTTCGTCGCATCTCATGAAGTAGGCCATACCCTGGGATTACTGCATAATTTTGGCTCCAGTTCAACTGTTCCCGTAGATAGTCTTCGCAACAAAAAATGGGTAGAAAAAAACGGACATACCCCATCTATTATGGATTATGCACGCTTTAATTATGTAGCTCAGCCGGAGGACAGCATTGGAGATTCCGGAATATTTCCCAGAATTGGTGACTATGATAAATGGGCAATTGAATTTGGTTACAGAATTTTTCCAGAAAACGAAACACCCGGGGCGGAAAAGAAAAGATTAAACCATTGGGTAATCAATAAGCTCCAAAATAAAAGATTATTTTTCGGATATGAAGGGCTTAAGGCTTTGGATCCAAGGTCACAAAGCGAAGCAGTGGGTGATGACGCCATGAAAGCAGGCCATTACGGCATTAAAAACTTACAATTTATTTTGCCCCATTTAAAGGAGTGGGTAACAGAACCCAACGAAGATTATTCAAGCCTTGAAAAATCCTTGGAGCTTTTGATAAGACAGTACTCTATATATATAAATCACGTATCGGTAAACATTGGAGGTCTATATATTACGCCAAAAACTACTGATCAGCCAGGGGATATATTTGAATTAGTGCCTAAAAAAACACAAAAAAGAGCACTGACTTTTCTTGACAAGCAATTATTTACCACACCTTTTTGGTTGATTGAAGGTGCCAGCGTTGGTAAGGTAAGAGTCAATATTGTAAATGTTATAGGCCAAATCCAAAAACAGACTTTAGATCAGTTGATGGGAAAGGAAAAGTTGAATATTTTAATTCAATATAGAATACTAAATCCAAAAGATTCTTATGATATAAATGACTATTTCAGTGATCTTAAGAAAGTAATCTGGAGCGAATTATATCAACATAAACCGGTGGATATATTCAGGAGAAATTTACAAAAAACATATCTGTCAAACTTACTTTTACTGTCGGGACTTACACCGGTTAATACTCAAAGAATTTCGAGTATGACAAGTGAATTTTCAGTTATAGAAACGCAAAGTGATCAAACTATCTCTGACATGGCAAGTATTGCCAAAGCTCAGGTTATTCAACTCAAATCGGAAATTAAAAAGGCAATACCACAAAGGAATGATTTGAAGAGCAGGCAGCATTTGCAGGATGTATTAAACCGGATTGAAAGAGTTTATACCAGTAAGGAATAAGCCTGAATTAAAATTCCTTAATATTAATAACAAATAAAAAGGGATAATTTTCAAACTACCCCTTTTTATACATTTCCATTAATGGTAAACTATACTATGGATTTGTACGGCATATCCGGACCTGTATAGTTGCCGAAGTTGTAGGTATCCAGTTATTCCCCGAAGGAGTAAAATTGGAAGCATTAGCTAAGTATCCAACCGCACATAGAAAAGGAAGTCCTATCGCACATCCTGTAGCTGATTCTTGTTGTTGCTGTGTGCGGGGTGGCATATCTGTAAGTGGATTTTCACTTGATTTGGGACGAGGTACCAGATCCGAAATATTTACAGTCCCTGACGCGCAACTGATTGCCTTACCTGGTTGCACCTCAAACCAAACATATTGTGTTTGCACTTTTTCATTTTCTTTTGGTTTCGGCTTACCATGATCAATAAAAGCCATAGTGCCTAATGCGATGGCAAGGGCGAGAGTGCCCAAAATATATTTTTTCATTTTATAAAGGTTTTATTTCAGGAAATTTATTAGTTCTATACTCTTTCTTTACTTATAAAGACTTCATATAAATTCTTTAAGAGAAGGTGACATAACAGCTATGGCGGATGCGCATTGCCAAAGAAGGATATTGCTGGCCTACCATATACAATTATTGAAAATAGTAGCTTTCTCATGGTTATGGGTTTACTGGTAAACCAAAAGGCAGGCACCGCTAAAACGAGTGTGGTGTTAACCTTAGCAGTGCCATGCCTTAAAGAACATTTGGTGTTTTTAACCTTACTTTATCCTGCGCTCATTTAATACACTAAAGTTGCATACGATTTTCGTGCAGATGCAACATTTCTATGTGCATACACAACATTTTTTTGCAAGACAAAAAAATACAAAACGCTTATAACCAGTTATTTCATTTTTTTAGTAATGTGCAGATAGCGAAAACTATGTGCATACAGCGTTGAGCGCTGAAATTAATGTTGCCTGTTTATTGGTTAGGTTGAAGGGAATCTTTATTTTCATAGCACCTTAATCGTATGCAAATACAACATCTATTCTCACTAACTATAACCACTGCTATTCCCAAACCCCGTTGGAAATTTTTTTTGTTTCACCTGATAAAGCAAATTACAAGTATCGCTTTTTTCATGGGCAGAATTATAATACATACAGCAATAAGAAACTTGAAGGAGGCAATCTCAGCTAAAAAGAAACAATGAACAGTGTTTTATTATTATCACCTGTAAAGTTCTTTTTTAAGCTGATTTGTACGATATGTAAACCCTTACACCACGATTGCTTACCAGCTTTTAGCAACCCTTAGCAATGCAACTTAATAGCCCTACCATAGCCATTGTGGACGATCATGCTTTATTTCGAGAAGCAGTATGTAGCTTTTTAAGAAGAAAGGGGTATCCCGTAATCATGGAAGCCCATCATGGGAAAGATTTATTAAATCAGTTGGCAGTTATGGACAAGCTGCCAGATGTATGCCTGCTGGATATTGATATGCCGGTCATGGACGGCTATCAAACAGCTTCTATACTGAAAGAAAAATACCCTACAATAAAAATTCTGGCAATGACGGTGTTTAATCATATAGAAAAAAGGGAGAACATACTAATGCTTGGCGCGGATGGTTTTTTATTGAAAAGCAACAAACCCGAAACATGGATTGAAACAATTAAAAAGGTGAACGAAATACAGCGTTAACATTTTAGTTTTTTGATCCCCCGCATTCGTTTCTCTATTTAGCTTCCGCTGCGATGCTTACATCGTTTATGGGTGTTGACAACAAGGAAATGATTGTTTAAATTCCAACTCTACCGACAATTTCGTGTCCGGGAACAATCGGCCATATAGTACCGCCAAAATCATTTCTAATTTGGTGCAAATCGGAATGGCAAATACCACAATATAAGATTTTAAATTCTACATCGTGGGCTTGTACAGCTCTACGATTGATAGTCATTTCTTGTAATGGCTCCGTAGCTATTGTTGTACCGTATGCTTTTACTTGTTTTATATTCATTTCTTTTTTTAATCTGGTTTACTAATACCTACATTTTCGTTTTTATGCAAATCAGGATTTTTGATAATTGTTGCAACAAAAGCAGCAATGCTTTTTCTTGATATTGCGGAGCCGGCTTCAGGTTCACCTTTTTGTGTAATTATATAGTCAATTTCATTTCCGTTGGAAAACCAATCCGGACGTAAAATAGTATAATCTAACGCCGATGCTTCTATTACATCTGCAAGTTTCCTGTATGGAATTAAAACTGATTTTAAAGGAATAACATAAATACCAATAGAGCTAATGGCAATCACTCTTTTTACGCTGGCTTCCTGCATGGCTTTTACAATGTTTGTTGACATGGCTTCCAGGTTACCGGCAAGATTTATGTAGACGATATCCTGACCGGTTACTGCATTTTTGATATCTGCGAAAATCATAACATCACCTTCCACAATTTTGCAACCTTCGGAGATGCTTTTGGAAAGTCTGTTCTTGTTTCTGACAAACAATGTAAGTGCTGTATCTGGTAATTGTTTTGCTGCTTCAATTACATTTTGTGCAAGACTTCCGCCTGCTCCTATTATCAATATCTTTTTCATATTCATCAAGTGGCTAACTACCTCAGTTATTATTAATTCCTGGCACCTGTAATTTTTATACCGGCAATTTTTTCTGTAAACGCTTTTAATTCATCACCGGTAAACTCATAATTTGCCGACCAAAGATTTTCCTGCAAATGTGCTTGTTTCGTAGTGCCGGGTATTGGCACGATCCATGGTTTTTGTGCCAACAACCATGCTAATGAAACCTGCGATGCTGTTAATCCCCGTTGATTTCCAAAATCTGCAATCGCTTCTATCAAAGGCCAGTTGGCTTTAACAACTTCGGGTGTATAACGGGGAAGGCTATCCCGGTTGTCGTTATCAGCATCATACTTTGTAAGTGGGTTTATATAGCCGGTTAGCAATGCTCTGGCAATTGGGCTGTAGGGCACAAAGCCTATACCCAATTCCTCACAGGTATTTAAAATTTCTCCTTCGGGGTCTCTTGATATTAATGAGTACTCTGTTTGCAATGCAGTCAACGGCTGTGCCGCATGAGCTTTGCGTATGTTAGCCGGGTCGGCCTCACTTAATCCAAAGTTTAATACTTTGCCTTCTTTAATTAAATCTTTTACAGTACCTGCTACATCTTCAATTGGAACAGCAGGATCAATACGGTGTTGGTACAACAAATCAACATAATCAGTTTTTAATCGCTTCAACGATTGCTCCACTACTTCTTTTATATTAGCTGGTTTGCTGTTAAAGCCAGACAGTTTTCCATTCTGGATATTAAAACCAAACTTGCTGCAAAGAATAATTTTCTTACGAAAGGGCTGAATAGCTTCTCCCACCAGTTCTTCGTTTCTCCATGGGCCGTAAGCCTCAGCCGTATCAAAAAAGTTTACATTCATGTCGTAAGCTTTTTGAATCAAAGCAATCATCGGCTTCCGGTCTGGAATAAAAGTTCGGTGCCAGCTCATGCCCATGCAACCAAGACCTAAGCCATAGTTTACTTTCAGGCTATGTTTACCAGTACCTAAAATCCGTTGTGTAGGTTTTTCAGGCATGCTGCTGTCCTGATTTTTTTCTTTGCCTGAAGCAGTATTTAATAAAGGTGAGGCGAATAACGATGCCCCAATTAAACTACCTGCTTTTAAAAAGCTTCGGCGATTATTTGCTTCCATAATTTTTATATTTTAATTTTTAATTAAGTTGATTTTCTGCAACCACTTCTTTATTTCTGTTTGCACCTGTTTTTCCTTTTCAGCTTTCATTACAAATAATATCCCGTCCCTTTCCACACCGCCTTTAGTTGAAAAGCCTTCCAATACCTTGCTATTCGGGCATAGATGCTTTACCGTTTCAAAACTACTCCCAACACCATAACCTGCATTGGTATTAAACGGAACAATGGTTTTCCCGCTTAAATCATATTGCTTTAAGAAACTTTTCATTGGCGGCGGCAATTTCATTCCCCAGGTCGGAAATCCTACAAATACCACATCGTACTTTTCAATACTGTCAATCTTTGTTTTTAAAGGTGGTAAATAGCCTGTTTCGTTTTCATCTGCTACCTGTTGCACTGTTACTTTGTACTCCTCTGGGTATGGCTTTTCCAGTTCAAGTGCTACCAATTTGCCGCCTACGTTTTTGTGAATGATCTCTGCAATTGCCTTCGTATTATTCGTTCGGGATAGATACACAATCAAAATTTTTTTATCGGCTACTGACTTTTGTATTTCTACAGACGTCCGTTGAGCATTAGAGCAGGATGATACTAAGCACACCAGTAGTATGTAACAGCAACAAAATATGGTTTTCATAATGATTTAAATTGAAAATTTACCTGCCTGCTTACTATATCTACTTTTTAAAACGTAGTAGCAACAGACTTCATGATAATCCATTTTTCGCCACGTTTTTCAAGATGCATCGTTTGTTGCAATCGCCAATTATTTCGTGAGCCCCAAATACGGGCATCAAGTATGTTTTGACCAACAAATATGGCTTTGTCTCCATCTATTTTTACTGACGTTTTCACCTCTTTATAAGAAAAATATTTCATTCGCTCATTTTCAATCTCGGCGTACCATTCATCTTTTGGCTGCACATATCCGGTAATGTGGGTGAGTGTGAAATGTGGATCCAAAATCTTGTCCATTGCTACTGTATTTTTATCAATCATCAACTGTGTTAGTTGGCGGGTTACATCAAGTACTTGCGATTTGTTGTTATCGATTTCCATAGCGCCTCGTGTTTTTGAATTTGTTTGTGAACACGCTACAGTTGAATTAAAAATGACTGTCAGAAGCAATAATTTTATTAATGATTTCATGATTATTTTTTATTCGGTAGCGGGCTTTTGCCATGTGTGCCCAAAGAACTTGAACCAATATTTACGCCTATGTCGTGTACAGCTATCAAGGCTTCTGGGGCACGTTTTCCTTGTATTTCAATTTTAGCAAAACCAGTTTCAAGTTCTTTCATATCCTCATCAGTAAGTTGAACATTGATAGCACCCATGTTTTCTTTCATGTGAGCCGTATTTGTTGTGCCAGGAATAGGAACAATCCAGGGTTTTTTCGCCATCAACCATGCCAATGCTATTTGACCGGAAGTTGCTTCTTTACGTTTACCAACAACAGTAAGAAGGTCAACAATAGGGCGATTATGAGCAATAGCTTCCTTTGTAAAGCGGGGGAACTTAGCAGTTACTCTTAAATCTGCGGTGGGATGTAAGATTGTTGAAGGCGTAACCTTTCCTGTTAAATAACCCATTCCTAAAGGGCTCCACGGCACAAAGCCAATTCCTAATTCTTCGCATACCGGCAACACTTCATGTTCAGGGTCTCGTGTCCAAAATGAGTATTCGTTTTGTATAGCAGTAACCGGGTGTACTGCATGAGCTCTTCGTATGGTGGCGGCCCCTGCTTCTGAAAGTCCATAATGCAAAACTTTTCCTTCCTGGATTAAGTCTTTCAACGTGCCGGCTACATCTTCAATTGGTACGTTTGGATCTACTCTGTGTTGATAGAATAAGTCAATACGGTCAGTTCTCAATCTTTTAAGGCTTTGCTCGGCTACCCGCCGAATAGTATCTGGTCTGCTGTCAAGTCCTAATCGCTGACCTTCAGGAGTTACATTAAATCCAAACTTAGTAGCAAGTACTATACTATTTCTAACTGGTGCGAATGCTTCGCCTACCACTTCTTCACTGTAGAAAGGCCCGTAAACTTCGGCAGTATCAAAGAACCTTGCCCCCTCATCATAGGCTGCTTTAAAAAGCTTTATTGCTTCCTGTTTCTCAACACGAGGTCCGTAAGCGTAGGCGATATTCATACAGCCAAAGCCAAGTGCAGTCACTTCGAGTGTGCCCAATTTCCGTTTATTGCCCTGCATAGATTTCAATGTATTTTTTTGACTTTGATTAGTTGTTTTGCAAGAAGAAAGTAAAGATGACCCAAGTACCAAAACTCCTGCCAAATATGTTGTTTGGGTAATAAAATCCCGACGACTGAAACTGTTATTCGATGGTTTATTTTCTCTATCGTTTTCATTGTTGTTCATGTGGCTGCTTTTTCAGATTTAAAAAATTAAATATCATTCTTAATCGTTCCTAAGAACTTTACCATTGCCGGGTCACGGTGATCAAAGAATGCACTTACTTTTTGATCAAGCGTTGCAATCAGAGCCATATCTTCTTCGCTTAACTTAAAATCAAAAACGTTGAAATTTTCTTCAATTCTTTCTTTGCGTACAGATTTTGGAATAGCAGCTACTCCTCTTTGAGTTAGCCAACGGAGAACTACCTGGGCAACCGATTTATTATATCTTTTACCAATAGAAGTCAACAGCTCATTTTTGAAAATTTCATTCTTTCCTTCTGCAAACGGGCCCCATGATTGAATTTGAACACCGTTTTCCTGCAAGAATTTTTGTGTTTCTATTTGCTGATGAAAAGGATGTGTTTCAATTTGGTTAACCGCAGGAACGATTTTGTTATGAACGATCAAGTCCATTATTCTATCGGGTTGAAAGTTGCTCACGCCGATGGCTTTGACCTTTCCCTGTTCATACAATTCTTCCATTGCACGCCATGCACCATATACATCACCGAATGGCTGATGAATGAGATACAAATCAAGGTAATCCAACTGTAGTCTCTTCAATGATTTTTCAAATGCCTTCCTGGCGCTTTCGTAACCTGCATCCTGTATCCAGAGTTTTGTGGTAATAAAAAGCTCTTCTCTCGCCACACCACTTCTTTTAATCGCTCTGCCAACGGCTTCTTCATTCATGTAAGCGGCGGCTGTATCAATCAATCTGTAACCGGTGTTGATAACCTCGAACACACTCCTTTCACATTCTTCTGCATCTGTTATCTGGTAAACACCAAAACCAAGAATAGGCATTTTAATACCGTTATTTAATGTTACGTTTTCCATTTGATTATATTTTTTTGAAAATTATTTTGTCTATTTATTTTGTTTATTTTTCTGATAAACCAAGCAAATCCTCATTCAATCTTGCACCTTTAAAAGTAATCGTTGCAAGTCCACCTTCAATTTCCTGCAAGTCATTTACAGAAAGTTCTACAGCTACTGATTTGATGTTATCATCTAAGTATTCGATTTTATCCATTCCCGGAATAGGAACTATAAAAGATTTTTGAGCCAGTAACCAAGCCAGTGCAATTTGAACCGGAGTAGCATTTTTTCTGTTGGCTACTTTGGTGAGCAACTCAACAACCGGCATGTTTGCCCTGATTGCTTCAGGGGTAAAACGGGGGAAAACAGCACGTAAATCAGTATCACTATCAAATTTTGTATCAGCAGTTATTTTTCCGGTTAAAAAACCGGTTCCAATTGGCCCCCAGGGTACAAAGCCGATACCGAGTTCTTCACAAGCCGGTAATACTTCTGCTTCCGGTTCTCTTGTCCAAATAGAATATTGATTTTGAATTGCCGAAACTGGTTGAACAATATGAGCACGGCTAATTGTTTCTGCACCTGCTTCAGAAAGACCAAAGTATTTTACTTTTCCTTCTTGTATCAAATCTTTAACTGTTCCTGCAACATCTTCAATCGGAATATTTGGGTCAACACGATGTTGATACAACAAATCGATATAATCTGTTTGCAATCTTTTTAAAGAAGCTTCTACTACTTTCCTGATATGTGCTGGCTGGCTGTTAACGCCGGTGTCTGAAATCATACCGAATTTGGTTGCAATAATTACTTCTTTACGTAAAGGTTTTAATGCCTTACCTACCAATTCTTCATTAGTATAAGGGCCATAGGCTTCGGCAGTATCAAAAAAAGTAATGCCTTTTTCATAAGCACTGCGAATTACTTTAATGCCATCATTTATATCGGCAGCTTTGCCTGTTCCAGAGCTTAAGTTCATACAGCCCATTCCAAGAGCCGATACTTCAAGTCCGCTATTACCCAATTTTCGCTTTTGCATACAAATGATTTTTTTGAAGACACAAAGCTACCCCACATTACGTGGGGAGTTGTTACCTGAATTGCGGATTTACCTACCAGTTTTACTGGTCAACAGCCGCTTATTGTTGCAACGGATAAAAATTTAATAATTTCGACAAATCAAAAATGCAGTAAGAAATGAAAAGCATACTGAATATAAATAGCGTTGGAGATTACAATGCGCTGGTAGGACAGGAAACGTTTCACCCATTGGTAAGTGTGATTGATTTTTCGAAACTGAACAACGCTTACAAAAAGCCTGCTGTGCAGGCATTTCGCCTGGGGAATTACATGGTTTTTTTGAAAAATGATAAGCATTGTGAGATAAAATACGGTCGTAATTACTATGATTACAAAGAAGGCACTTTGGTGTTTATTGCACCCGGGCAAGTCATCAGCATTGAAGATGACGAAGAGGATTATCAGCCCAGCGGATACGCCTTGATCTTCCATCCTGATTTATTACGAGGCACATCGCTTGGTCAGCACATGAAAGACTATACCTTCTTCTCCTATGATGTACATGAAGCATTGCATCTCTCTGAACAGGAAAGACAAGTAGTAATGGAATGTTTTCGAAAGATTGAATTTGAGTTAAAGCATGCGATTGATAAACACAGCAAGAAGCTGATTGTGTCGAATATCGAGCTATTTCTGAATTATTGTGTTCGTTTCTACGACCGGCAGTTCATCACCCGTGACCATGTGAGCATAGGAACTTTAGAAAAGTTTGAAAGTTTGCTGAATGATTATTTCAGTTCAGAAAAACCACAAGATGTTGGTATTCCTTCTGTGGCTTTCTTTGCTAACGAACTGCACCTTTCCGCAAATTATTTTGGTGACCTTATCAAAAAGGATACAGGAAAAACTGCACTGGAATACATACAGGCAAAATTGATTGATGTGGCGAAGGAAAAAATATTTGACCCGGCAAAGTCAATAAGCGAAGTGGCGTATGAACTTGGATTTAAATATCCGCAGCATTTTACAAGGCTGTTTAAACAAAGGGTTGGTGTATCGCCTAATGAGTATAGGAATTTGAATTAGCCAATAAACTATCAGCGATAATTGTCTCCAGGTTTAGCTCTACATTGTGAGGTTGATTCTATATTAATCCACCACTTCCGATGTCGCAAATTCTTCCATTCTGGTGATTAAATTATTTTCCACAGTATAAATCTGAACCCATTTTTGCTTGAGTTCCTTTCCCGATCTTTTTATCCTTTGATGTTCCTGACCTAAAACTACGACCATTTTCCCTTCGCAAATAAATTGCTGCGGTTCAAAGCTGATTATTTCTGTTCTTGTCAGGATGTTATTGATAAATGTTCGGGCGCCTTCAATCCTCTCAAATCTGCCTTTAGGAATTACCTGAGTTCCGTGGTATATCCAAACGGTATCTGCGGAAACGGTTTCTATAAATTTTTCTACATCACCATTACCAAATGCTGAAAACATTTTTTCGATTACTGCTTTTGCTGTAATGTTCATTTCTTTATTTTTTAATGATTCATTTTTATAGTTGCTTATTTTTCCCTCATCAAGTAAATTTGCAAGTGCTTTTTATCGCTAACCGGTCTGCGCTCAAAATTCACAGACCCAACTTCCTGTGTTCATCTTTTCCAGCATTCCTTTTGATTTTATGTTATTACTCATGTTTGTTGATTTATTGGTTTGTGAAAAAATTTGCAATGGGCTTGCACGACTGCTAATCATTGCAGGCAGATAAGGACTTGTACTGTATTTTTTCTTGTATGGTTCGTCAATCTGGCGATTAATTCAATTTTTTAAAAATTTCCAACATCGTTTCTTTATCAAGGCTATTCATATCTACCAACTTCAATGATTTTACCATTTTAAGTGTATTGGTTTTATAATGCTGAAAGTGGGGCGTTTGCAAATGCGATTGATAGGCTGCTTTATTGGCGTACATTTCAATAATCCTTATTTGTGTTGGACTATCCTGCTGGTACATCGGGAAAATAGCAATCACTCCCGGTTCTATTTTTACAGAAGCCGATGCTTCTTCCTTTAAAATGGCGTTGTATTCTTCCAAATGTTCAGGAACAATTTCAATTTCAGAAATACGTACAATCATATCTGGCTCAATCACCGGAATGGTTGGTTTTGATAATAGTTTTCTTACTGTATTGGCCTGGATTTTATTAATGAATTTTTCAATCAGTTCTGAAATCTGCATCAATTGGCTTTCTGTTATACCTGTATTGATGCCTATTCTTATATGAGCCTGTAGTTGAGCTTCTACTCCGGGCATTGCCGCCAGTGCTGAAATAGTCACTAATTCCCGTTGCTGGTAAGTGAGCACATCACTTTCAAAAACATCAGCAAATAGATGTTCTTTTAAAAAAGCATCCATACGTGGTGCGAACTCCCCGAAACCGGGTGCAGGTTTTTCCTGTGGCGTTTTGGTCAACACTTCCAACACCTTTCTGCCCTGTTCGTATTTATCGGTAACATTGATATTTAAAACAATTTCCTTTCCTTGCTTATCGGTAATTCCTTTCGCTTTTCTTTCTTCCAGTACCGACATAAACGTACTGATGCCGTTAAGACTTCTCGGAAAGCCACAATACGCATATAGCTGTACCAGTATTTCTTTTATTTCATTAATGGTAAGCCCTGCATCAAGTCCTGTATTCAGTTGCGTTTTCAAATGCTCCAAATCTCCAACGGCTGTCAATGCGGAAATGCTTACAATGCTTTGATGTTGAGCGCTCAAAGACTGGCTTGCGTTTATGTTATCTTGTGCGTTCATTGTATGTATGTTTAGCGCCAGAACGAATAATAATATCCACTTTAAATTCATAATCGCTTTTGTTTAGTTATTTACGACATTATTATATTCTTCATCCGTTACAGGTTTCAGCCATACTACATTTTCATCGCTTTTGTAATTAGTTATGGCAATGTGAACCAATTTGCTGTTTGCAGAAGCTCCATGCCAATGCTCTACATTTTCGGGAATGTTCACCACATCGCCTTTTTTTAAGGCTTTTGCCGGTTTGCCTTTTTCCTGATTAAAACCTTCACCTTCGGTAACGATTAGAACCTGCCCTTTTGGATGCGTGTGCCAATGCGTTCTTGCACGCGGTTCAAAAGTTACGCTTCCTAATGCGAAATCATTGTTTTTATCTTTAGCAAGCAAAGGCATTAAAAAAGCATCTCCGCTGAACCAATCGTTTGATAATTTATCTCCTTTCGGAAAAAGAGAAGTGTTATTTTGTTCTTTCATCTTTTCCTGATTTTTATTGTTATTACAAGCTGTGAAGGCAGTCATTGTACTTATAAATAAGAGTGCCGATATAGATTTTAAAAAACTATTCATCTGTATATTTTTTATGTTTTCAACGAAGCCATATCAATTACAAAGCGGTATTTCACATCACCTTTCAGCAAACGTTCATATGCTTCATTGATCTGTTGTATGCTGATAAGCTCTATATCAGAAGTAATATTGTGTTTGCCGCAGAAATCCAGCATTTCCTGTGTTTCAGCAATGCTACCGATGGTTGAACCTGCAAAGTTTTTTCGGCCAGGAATAAGACTGAACGCGGCTACCGGTAAAGGTTGTTCAGGTGCGCCCACCAGTGCCAGTGTGCCATTGGTTTTTAAAAGACTTAAATAGGCATTGATATCGTGTTGAGCCGACACACAGTCCAGGATAAAATGTAGCGTTTTGGCATTCGCTTTCATGTGATTTTCATCTTTGGATAAAATCACTTCATCGGCTCCCAGGCGTTTGGCATCGGCAACTTTTGAAGGCGAAGTAGTGATAACTACAACGTGGGCTCCCAATGCTTTAGCCAGTTTTACGCCCATGTGGCCCAAACCGCCAATACCAACGATACCTACTTTTTGTCCTGGACCAACCTTCCAATGTTTCAAGGGTGACCAGGTTGTTACTCCTGCGCAGAGCAATGGCGCTGTGGCCGCCAGATCCAGGTTTTCGGGTACATGCAAAACAAAATCTTCATCTACAATGATCCGTTCCGAATAACCGCCGAAAGTTTGTTTGCCCAAATGTTTATCCGCGCCATTGTAGGTTTGGATATTTCCCTTTTCACAATATTGTTCTAATCCATCTTTGCAGTATTCGCACTCACGGCAACTATCCACCATGCAACCTACGGCTGCCAAATCTCCAACTTTAAATTTGGTAACCCCGTTTCCAGTCCTGGTAATGCGCCCCACGATTTCGTGTCCGGGCACATTTGGATAAATTGTACTGTGCCATTCATTACGGGCTGTGTGCAAATCAGAATGACAAACGCCACAAAATAAAATATCGATCTCAACGTCTTTGCTGGTTACTTCACGGCGGTCAATGTTCATCTGTTTTAAATCCGCGTCCGGCGCTTCTGTGCCAAATGCTTTTACGGTATGTGTATGCATACTTTTTTGATTTTAGTAATATTTGAAATTGTTGAAATATTCATCCATCGGATTTTATTCCCCTTCAAAGGTAACAGTTACATTTTTTGAACCTACAGCTTCGGCCAAACCTGAAACATCATCGATACGTCCAAGACGTGTATAGCTATAGGATGTAGAAAATGTTTTATAGAAAAGTACCAGTGTTCCTGATCCAAAAAGCATCAGATCGCCGTTCTGTATTGTTCCCGGATTTGAAGTATTCGTCGGCAACCTGTCTGGTAAATCATAGTACTTTTCATCACCGTTCAGTTCTTTCATATTGATGGTCATCGGCAACATTTTGATGAAGGCTTTTGACGAATTATTGTCCAAAAGCGTAGCTGTGAAGACCTGGGAATTGACCTTTATTTTAATTTTACTGCTCATCATATTATTATCGTCACCGGTATTTTCTATATTGGGATTGATATTGCCATCGTTTTTATCGCAAGATGAAGCGCTGCCAAAAGCTGACACAAAAAGTATAAGAATTAACAATGAATGTTTCATGTGTTTAAATATTTTTTACTTCAAATGCTCTTTGAAAAATGTTTCCAACTTATCAAATGGAATCATATCCTTCTTATCGTACAAATCAACGTGGTCTGCTTTTGGTACAATCACCAGTTCTTTTGGCTCGGAAGCCATTTTATAAACATCTTCAGAATAATAACGGGAGTGTGCATTTTCTCCTGCAATCAGCATAATCGGACGAGGCGAAATCATCTCAATGTTTGCTGCCATCGGAAAACTGAAGAACGACATTGGTGTTGTAGCCGTCCACGCTGTTGTAGAGTTGATGGACCTTGGGTGAAAACCGCGTGCTGTCCTGTAATAATCGAAGAAAGAAGCTAAAACAGGGTTTGGTTTCGTAGGCAGTGTTTCAGGAAGCACACGATTTCCTTTTACAATATTGCCGTTTTCGTCAAACGGAACTTCGTGTAAGCCTACCGCATATTTACCGTTCTCCGCATCTGTCCAGCGCTGCTGGCTTAGGTAATCAATAACCTTTTTGCGCTGTTCTAATGTATAACCATCTTTATGACCACGGCTCATGCTGCGGGACATATCATACATAGAAGCTGTAGCTACTGCTTTAATCCGGGTATCGCTTGTGGCGGCAGTAAGTGCCATACCGCTCAAACCACAAATTCCCAAAACACCAATGCGGTTACGGTCAACTGAAGGCAACAAGCCAATGTAGTCCACGGCTGCGCTGAAGTCTTCTGTAAAAATATCGGGAGAGGCAGTATTACGGACTTCTCCGCCACTTTCGCCTGTGAATGAAGGGTCGAATGCCAATGTTACAAACCCTCTAACAGCCAATTCGTTTGCATAAAGTCCCGAGGACTGCTCTTTTACTGCACCAAAAGGTCCACTTATGACAAGTGCTGCCAAAGGCTCACTGCCACGATTTTTAGGAATGTATAAATCGGCTGCTATGGTGATGCCATAACGGTTTTTGAACGTTACTGCCTGACGGGTAACCTTATCGCTTAGGTTAAAGGTGTAGTGTTCTTTTTGTTCTGTGGTATTCATAAGTTCTTTTTTTTGGCCTGTTTGAGAATAAGCCTGTCCAAACATTAAAAGGGACAAAACGGCTATAATTGCTATCTTTTTCATTTTTTAATTTTTATGACTACTGAATAGTTTTAATAATTTTTGCAGGCACACCACCTACAACTGTATTTGGCAGAACATCAGTTGTAACAACTGCACCTGCTGCCACCACAGCGTTTTCACCAATGGTTACACCAGGCAGTATGGTTGCTGCTGCACCAATCCATGCATTTCGTTTAATAACTATCGGCTTTAGCAGGAGTGCTTGTCTGTCTGCAGGATCTAATGGGTGATTTTCGGTGATGAGGTTCACCTTCGGCCCTATCAACACATCATCTTCGATGGTAATGCCACCCATGTCAACAAACGAACAGGCATGGTTGATGAATACATTTTTACCAAGGGTAATAAACCGCCCAAAGTTGGTGTAGAAGGGAGGGAATATTCTTGTGCTCTTATCTATTTGAGAACCGATAATCTCACTCAACCGTTCCCTTACCTGGTCAATATGGGTGGAAGCGTTAAGTTGAACAGATAACGCTTGTGTACGGGCAACAACTTCCATCACCTTCGAGTATTGCGGATCATCTGGCCGCAATATTTCTCCTGCTTTCATTTTCTCAGAAATGTCCCTGTCGTGCTGATGGAGGACATTTTTGCTTTCCAACTTTTCCATAATCACTGAATTTGATAACATACCGCAAAGCTCATTCATTAATTGCCTGTGCTGGTAATGATAATCAAACCAATCATTAAGAATTTCAAACTTCCTGCAATCTTAACGATTTAGGGTTTGTGCCGGTCAGTCTTTTGAAGAAGTTGTTAAAGTAGGTGGGGTATTCAAAGCCAAGTGCATAAGCAATGTCAGCAATATTCCAATCTGTATGCTGCAAAAGCGCCTTTGCTTCGCTGACAATTCTCTCGCTGATATGGGTGGTGGTTGATTTGCCGGTAACTTCTTTCACAGCACGATTGAGATAATTGACATGAACAGCTAGGCTATTTGCATAATCCTGTGCTGTTTTCAACTGAAGCGGACGGTCGGTGGTTTCAACAGGAAACTGCCTTTCTAATAGTTCAAGGAAAACAGAAGTAAGACGGGATGCAGCATTTTTATGCTGATCATAATGCTGCGAAGGTCGCAGTTTTAAGGCTTCGTGAATAATCAGGTTGATATAGTTGCGGATAAGATCGTCTTTATAGATATAATCGGAGTTTTGCTCGTCAATCATTTTGCGGAAGATGGTATTTAAAAACTCCCGTTGTTGTTCGTTTATCTTTAAAATAGGTGTGCCGCCAATCTTAAATAAAGGTGAGTTTTGCAGGCTTTCGGAACGGTCAGACGCTTTAAAAAATTCTTCCGAAAAAAGACAGGTATAGCCCACATAAGTAGTCGAAAGTGTTTCCCACGAATAAGGAACGTGTGGATTACCAAAAAACAAAACAGTTCCTTCAGCTTCAAAGCTTCTATCAGCATAATGGATAATACTCTTGCCTGTGGTGAGGCAAATTTTATAGAAGTCCTTCCTGCTGTAAATACGTGTTGCCTGGCTATCGGTTTCTAATTGAAACACATTAAATCCCTTTAGTTTCAGTTCATTATTGAACTCCGAAACCGAACGAACATTCTTGTTTTGCATAAGGCAAAGTTAAGAAAATCAAATAAAGTCCGGTAGTGATTGTATTTGTTGCTCCGGGTCAGGTGATTAATGTGAGTATCAACCAGGATTATTAGCCACAAGGATAAGGATTGTTGTTTCATCCTGGTTTAATTCGTAGTACTGCTGTTGGAAGCGTATTGTTATGTGCAACCCTATTGAACACATCACGCTAACTTGAAAAATATATTTACATCATGGGAGCCAGACTATAAATTTTACTATCTTCGCCTTTCATTCACAGGAAATGGTGTCTTCCTGACCCAACCGCAAAAAAGCTGATGACGCCTATATAATATTTAATAACTAAATATTTATAGGCATGTTTAAATTCTTAATAATATTCGTTGGTGGCGGTTTAGGCAGTTTACTTCGCTTTCAGTTTTCAGTATTTTTTTCAAAATATTCCACAACAGTTTTCCCTTTATCAACCTTTTGCGTAAATGTAATTGGCTGTTTTCTTATTGGATTGTTTTATGCTTTATCTCTAAAATATACTTCTTCATCAACTGAATGGCGACTTTTTCTGATAACGGGTTTTTGCGGGGGATTTACAACCTTCTCAACTTTTGCCTATGAAAATATAATGTTGTTGAGAGAAGGGAATGCAATGCTTTTTGTTGTATATAGTATCAGCAGTTTTGCATTAAGCCTTTTGGCAGTATTAGCAGGCATTAACATCTTTAAATTATTTTAAAAATTACCATTATGCCATTCAAAAAAATATTAATTGCTGTAGATAACAGTCCTTTTTCTTTAAAGGCTGCAAAGATTGGTTTTGACTTAGCTCACGCAGTTAATGCTGAAGTTGCATTGTTATATGTAATAGACAGAAGCAAAGAAAGTGTAAATATTGAAGCGGGTCCTACCCCCAAAGAAAGCGAAATGATTTTACTGAAAGAAGCCCAAGAAACCATTGAGCAATTAATTACAATGTACAATGGTGCAAAGCGACTATACAAATTTACCCCTGTAGGTTTTCCAAAAGAAGAGATACTGAATGTTGCTAATGAATGGGAAGCAGATGCGATTGTAATGGGAACGCATGGACGTAAGGGGTTAGCGCATTTTTTTAATGGGAGCATAGCAGAAGATGTAACAAAAAATGCCTCTGTACCAGTGTTGATTATTCCACCCAATTTAGATAAGTAATACTTGTGCATAAAAGACAAGGACAAAAATTCACTCTAAATAATAAATCATGTAACGATGGAAAATATTTGCAATCCTTTCAATGCTTTTCGCAGGCATGACTTCTGTAATTGCAAAATTTGGAATGAAAAATTTAAGTAGTGACGTTGCATTGAGCATAAGGACAGTGGTTGTGTTTGTAATTGTAGTAACAAATGCGTTTTTCTTAAACGATGCTTTTACAGAAATCAAGAATTCACCAAAAAGTAATTTGGTATTCTTAGCTATCTCAGGTATTACGACTTCTTTGTCTTGGATTTTTTATTACCGGGCTATGAAAGTGGGACAAGTATCTTATGTAGTAAGTATTGACAAAGCAAGTATTGTTGTAGCACTGTTGCTTTCCTTCCTGATATTAAAAGAACCGTTGACAGCAAAAGTATTAACCGGAGCTGCTTTCATTTTAACAGGAATGTTGATTTTAATTTGGAAATAAAATATGTATACCAAAATCGTTTAGGTGAACAAAAGAAGGTTATGCTCCTAACAGGTGCATTGGCAATAGCAGGGCGCGACGTGCAAGCTATCGGCTACAGTTTTTTTCAATCGGCCGTAGTTCGGGCTGACGATTTTCAAATATCCTGCCATCGCCAATGCTTTACCGAAGATTATACTTTTTTCTTATGAATCCAAAGAAGCCTTGCATCTATCTGAAAAGGGAATATAGCGTTAGGCACTCAAATAGGCTTTATCCTTTTTGTATATTTAAAAATCAGGGTTAGTAGGCAGCGGCGTACCATCGGGAACATTCACTCTTACTGCGCATTCATTAAAAGACCCATCAGGGCAAGCTGGCTGGGTATCCTGTGGTGTTATATATTTTGTAGCATCTATCCGATCTGTAGAATTTTGTATACCGTTAAATACATACCATTTGGCTTGTACCCATTTCCCATCAACCATTTTTTTAACTGGCTTGGGCCTTGTAAATGCAGTGATACTAATTGCTAATACGAGGGCTGCAATACTTAAAAGATACTTTTTCATAAAATGTGTTTTAATTATTAAACGCCTACTCTTTTGTTCCAGGTTTTTAGGCAAAATACACCTGTCGTTTTATAGGGTCACCAATAATTATTGTTCATTCATTCTTTTACCAGGCACTTCCCGTCGTCGCCTTTTTTTATTGAGCCAGATGCCGGTAACGGCAAGTACAATACAGCATATATTAAAAACCAGGTGTTGCGGCCAGGTCATTATTTCCAGCATACCGCCACAGGTGCATACCCGGCTGCTGGTAAAGCCCAGCATATAAAAAAGATAAAGTGTAAAAACTGTCATCAGCCCCAGGGACCCGTACAACCCTAATAACCTTGTAGCCGGGAAAAACAGTGCTGCCACAACCACCAATTCGGAGATCAACACAGCCCATGCTATAGCAGTAGCTGCCTTTCCTATAAGAGGATAATCTTTTAATACATGTTTAAATGCGTCAATGCTCATGTATTTGTTGATAGCTGTATAGGCAAACAACAGGATAAACAAAGCAGCGATTGAGTTGGCAACATGCTCACCCTTTATAGGCAAGTACTTAAAGGCGAGTATCTTTTTTAGTATGTTATCTGTTCTCATAACTTTAAATTTTTAAGCAAAAGATCCCTGTTGCAACATTGTCCTTTTGTTGCACTTACAAACAATCAATAAGTAAAAAATAATTGCGGGTAGCAGGATGTGTCCTGGAAACTAGAAAATTGCTAACCTGAAATCCTGTGCTGAAGAAGCGAAAAAGCTGAATGACCCTTTGTTTCCTTTCTGAGAATAAAAGTAATAGGAAGATTTGATGGATTTACTCGCAAATGCGAAGGTTTCGTGTTTATTTTTTTTGTATATTATACGGCCTCGCTTTTATTCAACAGGATTTTGCTTTTTTCCTTCTCCGGAATTGAACGCTATTCAGACTGAGTGCGCAGATACAAGCAGATAATAGAAATTATTGTATTCATTAAAAGAGACACAGTCTGTAAGTTTTATTCTTTTATTTTTTTTGCGAATAAAATATCTGGCAAACAAACTTTTTGTATAGTAATGATTGATACATTTGTTCCCCTCTTCCACCAGCATGACGATAGAGATCAAAAATATAACAGTCCTTAAATTGCCAGCCACCAGAATTAAAGTTCCGATAGCGGTACCACTAATGATATACAAGGAGAGCCAGTGGACCTGCATTGGGGAAGCCTGCCTGTTCCGCGATGGCAAGGCCATTAAGGCAAATATTAAATTTCAAAATGAATTTAATTATGCAGATACGTATCCTCAGCCAGTCCTGCAACAAGGGACGATTACAGCAATCCGGCTTATGGAGCAACTCACTCATCCCACTCCGGGCATTAAGCCGCTAAAAAAGTACAAGCAAAAAAGTATTGCGATAAAATCCTGAGAAAACTTTTTCGGTGAGATTAAATCCATACTGCATCTCCGAACTGCCGGAAGAAAATAAAGACATTGTTTATAGGCTCTCCCTAATACAAGTAGCGACGTGAATTAGAAACTTGAATCATAGTGTAACATTGAACGGGTGTATTCCAAATTGTCGCAGGTTGCCTCTTATGCAATTACAACAGAGGCAATGCCGCATCCCCGCCTGGGCGGGGCAGAAACAGTTTCGCATTAAGAAATTTCGATGGGGGTGGGTTTTGGGCTATGCGACAATTTGGAATGCACCCCATTGACCAGCCAGCAAAGAGATATAGAAAAACCGTTTTTGCCGGTAATCAAGCTTATTGTAGTTACTAAATAGATTGAAACCATAGGGTGACGGGCCCCGGCAGAGTTATCCCAACATGTCTTATATTTTGGCTATTACGTGGAATAAGTTGCCCACTGGCCGGGAATTAACCATCCCGGAATTGAGCTCTTAAAGATAAATTTTTGTGCCACAGCAAGATTTTTCCACAGACTGAAGCGACCAGCAAAAATTGGCATGACTATTTTATATAAAAGCCAATCGCCATGACTAGCCCACAGCGCATACTATTTATTGATGATGACCCCGATACATTGGCGCTTTGCGCCAATACATTCCGGAAAAATGGATACATTGTTCAAACGCTTTTAGGATGTGAGGATCTCCTGGAATTTGTAGAGCGGTTTTCACCTCACCTTATATTCATGGATCATAATATGCCCGTAATATGCGGAACTGATGCTATTAAGCTTTTGAAATCACATAGTAACTCAAACCATATTCCTGTTATACTTTTTTCTGCTGAAGTTACGATTGAGCAACTCGCCAGTGAGTGCGGGGCAGATGCTTACCTGAAAAAGCCTTTCCGGATGGATACGCTTATAGACGCTACTGAAAGAATAGCCTTAATTGATTAAATTGCTTTGATGAGCAATCCCATTACAATTTTCAGGTGCTATACAAACGATCCCTTGCCTGGGATCAATAGTTTTTGACAATAATGACAACCCGGTTACACCGGGATACATTCTTTACTGTTCAAAAAAAATAATTGTTCAGTATGATAACATTGCGATAGAATTATAACAGATCTTTCAGTTGTTGTATAAAACCGGGTGTGTTATAGCCAGCAATGCCTTCCTGCTTTAATACCAGTTTTCCCTCTTTATCCAAAACAACTGTAGTTGGTAGTGTACCACTAAAAACTTGAGAAGGTACGACACCTGTGGAGACAGCTAAAGGAATATCGAATTCATTCTTTTGCAAATAGCTTCTTGCTTTAGATAAATCTTCATCTTCACTGATGAATAAAAAAACAAACCTGTCATCATCTTTAAACTTATTGTATAGCGCATGAAGTGAAGGCATTTCTGCCCGGCAGGGCGGGCACCAGCTTGCCCAAAAGTTAATGAAAACAACCTTGCCATTTAAATCCGCTGTTGACATTTGTTTTCCATTGGCATCGCTGAAAGAAAACGAAAGATCGTTTTGCGGTGGATTTTTAATGTGTGCGTCTTTTTTAATTTCTGCATTAAATAAACCTATAGAAACCAGTTGTCGCAATACCCAGGATTTTGCATCGGTATTGAAAACAAAAAAAAGCAGTAACACAATAAATAAAATATTACCCGCTTTTTTCAGAATCGTTTTCGAAGGGATCTTTTCAGCACCCATGCTAATCATTTAAACGATGAGTAAAATATTACTTGTTGGTAATTTTTGTTTCTTCTGTGATTTCTTTATTGACAGAGATATTAAAATCAATATTCATCCTGGTTAAATAAAAAATCTGCCTGCGTGGGGTAATCCGGCCAAATTTCTTCCATTGATTCATATACATAAGAATCATCCTCGCTTTCCAGTGTCTGAATATTCTCTATTACTCCCACCGGAGAACCGGAACGGATCGTATAATCTATTAATTCATCTTTTGTTGCCGGCCAGGGTGCATCGTCTAAGTGCCTTGCCAATTCTAATGTCCAGTACATACAATTTATTTGAGGATGCGAAGATAAAACAATGGCAATGGTTAAGAGGTTAAGCAAACAACCCAAAAGAATGATTGACAAAAATTTATGATAACACGATCTATGCGGCTGCAGATGGTTTATTTTTAATGGCGGCTTTATGGTTACTTTATAAAAACAAGTTGTTCATGAAATTTCTTACCCGCACAATCTGGATATTATCGTTAATCAGCCTGTTGACGGATACCGCCAGTGAAATGCTTTATCCAATTATGCCTTTATACCTGAAAAGTATTGGTTTTTCCATTGTGCTGATTGGTGTACTGGAAGGCATAGCTGAAGCCGTGGCAGGTTTAAGTAAAGGCTATTTTGGTAAGCTATCAGATCATACGGGCAAACGGATGCCGTTTGTGCAATGGGGGTATGCACTAAGCGCCTTGTCAAAACCGTTGATGGCGGTTTTTGTTTACCCTTTATGGGTGTTTTTTGTACGCACTATTGACCGGTTGGGAAAAGGGCTTCGTACAGGAGCCAGGGATGCCATTCTATCGGATGAAGCAACCCCCGCTACAAAAGGTAAGGTATTTGGTTTTCACCGCTCAATGGATACGCTGGGGGCAGTGCTCGGACCTTTATTGGCACTACTTTATTTACAGTTTTATCCGGGTGATTATACAACCCTTTTTGTTATTGCGCTTGCTCCCGGCTTGCTGGCTATTTTTTGTTCGTTTTTGTTGAAAGATAAAGCCACTGTTCAAAACCCGGTTAGTGAAAGGGTATCTTTTTTCTCTTTTATAGGCTATTGGAAAACCAGCCCGTTAGTATATAGAAAATTAGTTACAGGGTTATTGCTATTTGCCCTATTAAACAGTTCCGATGTATTCTTGCTGCTTAAAGCAAAACAGGCGGGGTTAAGTGATAGCAACGTAATAATGATCTATATCTTCTATAACCTGGTATATGCTTTATTTGCCTTTCCATTAGGGATATTAGCAGACAAGATCGGGTTAAAGAAAATGTTTATGACCGGGCTGCTGTTGTTTGCTATTGTATATGCAGGGATGGCCTATACAACTAACGAACATATATTTTACTTGTTATTTTTTTTATATGGTGTGTATGCTGCCGCAACCGAAGGCGTATCTAAGGCATGGATCAGTAATATCACCAATAAAAAAGATACAGCAACGGCTATCGGAACCTATACCGGGTTTCAAAGTATCTGTACTATGCTGGCAAGCTCTTTAGCGGGGTTGGTATGGTATCAATTTGGAGCAATGATTACCTTCCTGATTACCGGATCTGCGGTTGTATTGGTTATATTGTACATTTCATTTGTCCCATTTGAGAAAGAGTAAAAGTATCTGATTACCTTTCACTGATAATTTTATTTTTTTAAAAAATTATAACAGTCTGTTAATTGATTTTATTGCATTCTAAATTTCTTCAAAATTGAACTTCTAAGTTTGTAAAATGAAAATCCTGATAATAGAAGACGAAGAAGAACTTGCCAGGAGCATCGCCGAATACTTGTCGGAAGAAAATTATTTGTGTGAATTTGCTGCCAGCTACAATCAGGCATTAGATAAAATTGAGATGTATCAGTACGATTGCATTCTTCTGGACATTATGTTGCCCGATGGTAACGGGATGAAGCTGTTGGAAGAACTGAAACTGCAGGACAAGCAAGACGGTGTGATTATCATCTCTGCAAAAAATGCATTGGATGATAAGATAAAGGGCTTACAAATTGGAGCTGACGATTATTTGACCAAACCATTCCATCTTTCTGAACTAACGGCGAGGATTTATTCTATTATCCGCAGAAAACAGTTTAGTAATTCAAATATTGTGAGGCAAAACGAGCTTTTAATTGACCTTCTGGCAAAGACGGTTTCGGTAAACAATGATCCGGTTACCCTTACAAAAAAAGAATTTGATTTGCTTATATATTTTATCGGGAACAAAAACAGGGTAATTTCCAAAAGCACATTGGCGGAGCATCTTTCCGGCGACTTTGCGGATATGCTGGATAATCACGACTTTGTATATGCACACGTGAAGAACCTGAAGAAAAAATTGTACGATGCAGGTAGCGGTCACTATCTGAAGACAGTTTACGGTACGGGTTACAAATGGATGGGGAGCTAAATAAAAAAGCATGAAACCACTATTAAGTAAAACCACCAGGCCGTTTTTGATTTATGTGCTTGTCGTATTGCTCATAAGTGTACCTGTTTACTATTTTGTTGTTGATACTATCTGGAAGAACGAATTAGACGAACATAATAGAATTATTGCAGACAAAACTGCCTACGCACTAAACCAACTTAAACTTTCGGGTGATACATTATTAAAAAGTATAGTGCTTTGGAACAGCATTCAACCCGGCACAAACATTCAGAGTATATCAAGTTCAGGAACAATAAAAGATAGTGTTTATACCATTGAAAAGCAGAAGTCCTATTCAGAAAAGCCCAATATTGACCGTTTCAGATGCCTCTCAACAATAATTTATATAAACAATAAGCAATATCTTTTTACGGTTGAAACCAATATTGAAGAATCAAAGGAAACAATTGCCATTATTGCCATTACAACCATATTCTTCTTTATTATCATTGTAGCCGGTTTATTGGTTCTAAACAGAAAACTTTCAATTACAATCTGGCGGCCGTTTAGAAACACTTTAGACAAACTCAAAACATTTAACCTGAACCATCAGACAAAGATTGATTTTGACAAAACAGACACTTCGGAATTTGAAGAATTAAGTCACTCTTTGAGAGAGTTGATAGCGCATAATATTTCGGTTTACAAAACGCAAAAGGAATTTACGGAAAATGCTTCTCACGAATTGCAGACACCTTTGGCTATCCTCAAAAGCAAACTGGATATTTTGTTGCAAAACAAAGATTTGACGGAAAGACAATACCATATTGCCGAAGAAATGAATAAGGCATTAATACGCAGTTCCCGGATTAATAAAAACCTGTTGCTACTTGCTAAAATTGATAACAGCCAGTTTGATAGTTCGGAAAATCTAAAATTTGATATGCTTTTACAACAAAGCATTGAAACATTAGAAGAACATTTTGAACAAAAAAATATTTCTGTTTCAACAACTGCGGTACCCGATCTGTCTCTCAATGGTAATGGCAGTTTAACTGAAATTTTAATCAATAACTTATTGCTTAATGCAATAAGGCATACTTTACCCAATGGTTCTATTACTCTAACACTTACAAAATCGTCTTTTGAAGTTACCAATTCCGGGTTAAAGGAATTAGATAAGGATTTGTTGTTTAAACGGTTTTCCAGCGCTTCTGCAGATAATAGCGGAAGTGGTTTAGGTTTAGCTATTATTAAGGAAATCTGCAGATTTCAAAAGTGGTCAGTCCGTTACAGATTTGAAAACGGTCATCATATTTTCTCTGTATACTTTTAGAATTACTTACTTTCCGTTTGTCCTGAAAGTGTTCGTGACTATCCTTTGGGCTACTTCCCCGGGCTTCGCAATTCTAAATTTCTTCTAAATTGAATTGCTACTTTACCTGCTAAAACGAATAAAAGATGAACAGGATAGGCTTAGGAAAGTTTTTTAAGCAGGTTTTCAAAAGCCGGTTTTCTACATTTTTTTCAGTTTTAGGGATATATATTGTCCTTTCATTTATAATAAGGATAGTGCTTCTCATTTGGTCGGCTAAAGATGTTGATTTTAATTTCTTCCACATTGTCCGGGCTTTTTTAACGGGATTTATCTATGACCTTACTGCAGGTCTGTTTTTCCTGTTGCTATATGCCGTTTATCTTTTGATTTTCCCTAAAAGAGCGATAGGTTCTGTAGCCGATAAAGTTTTTACCAACTTTTATCTGATTATAGTACTTTTTGTAATTTATTTCAGCTTTTTGGCAGAAATCCCTTTTTGGGACGAATTTGGTGTACGGTTTAATTTTATAGCTGTTGATTATCTGATATACACCTATGAAGTGGTTGAGAATATCAACCAGTCCTATCCGCTTCCTTTGATTATAGCAGTTCTAATATCGTTGGTTCTGCTTACACTTTTTTTATTGTATAAAACAAATGCTTTTAAAAATACATTCTCAGATAGGAGGCCTGTTGCAATTCGCTCTGCCTATGCTGCCCCTATATTGCTTGTGGCTATTCTGCTTGGGACTTTGATGAAAAATAAACAGGCAGATTTTAGTAATAATGTTATAGTTAATGAAGTTTCCAAAAATGGTGTCTTCTCATTCTTTGCGGCATTCAGGTCCAATGAGCTCGATTATGCAGCATTTTATCCCAACCTTCCCGAAAAAGAGGCTTATGCTATTTTGAAAAAAAACCTTTTGCAGGATAACCTGACATACAATTCCGCTCATTGGGATGATATTTCAAGATTTGCAAAAACTGGTAACGAAAAGCGCCCGAACATCATATTAATTGCCATAGAAAGTTTCAGTGCTGATTTTCTATCCGCATTTGGAAATAAAGAAAACCTTACATCGAATTATGACAGTCTTGCAAATCAAGGTGTCTTTTTTACCAACTTTTATGCAACGGGAACAAGAACGGTGAGAGGGATGGAAGCGCTTACTTTATGTGTTCCGCCCACGCCGGGTAACAGCATTGTCAGAAGGCCGAATAATCAAAATTTGTTTTCAATTGCTACCATTCTGAAACAAAAAAACTATCATCCGTACTTTATTTACGGTGGCGATGGTTATTTCGATAATATGAACAATTTTTTTGGCGGTCAGGGATTTGATATCATAGACAGAGACAGGGGAAATCTCCTGTCTGAGAATATTGCGACAAAACGGTTCAATATTCCTAATGATGAAATAAGTTTTGAAAATGCCTGGGGCGTTTGCGATGAGGACTTGTATAAGCAGTCCATAAAATATGCTGACATGAGCAGTAAGGGTGGCACACCTTTCTTTCAGTTTATTATGACTACTTCTAATCACAAACCTTATACATTTCCTGATGGAAAGATTGACTTAAAACAGGGTAATAGAAATGCTGCTGTAAAATATACTGATTATGCATTGGGTAAGTTTATTGCTACTGCCAAAGAAAAACCCTGGTTCAACAACACCGTATTGGTAATCGTGGCAGACCATTGTGCAAGCAGTGCGGGAAAATGGGAAATCAATATCGACAAACATCACATCCCTGCAATCATCTGTAATCTTCATCGCGAACCGGAAAAAATAAACCAGCTAACATCACAAATAGACCTTATGCCAACGCTATTTGGATATTTAGGGTGGAGTTATAATACTGCTTTATATGGTAAAGACGTTAACCGGATGAAAGCAGGTGATGAACGTGCTTTTATCGGCAATTACAGAACTTTAGGGTTGTTGAAAGGCAATTTGTTTACTCAAATTGATGACCGGAAAAGAGTAAAACAGTTTACTGTTTCGGAAACAGATAAATCTTTAGCGGAGTTAAAATCAAAAGATCAGGAACTTGTGCGTGAAACCATTTCCTACTACCAAACCGCAAGCGAAAGGTTTAAAAATGGAAAGATGAAAACAAAATAGGCCGCGTTCCGGAATAGTACATTCAAAATTTCTTCTAAATGATGTATGAGCTTTGTTAGAAAAACATGAAGGCATTCAATAAGGTAGCTCAGGTAACCATTCTATTCTGGTTGATGAAAATAGTGGCAACAACGCTCGGAGAAACACTGGGTGATTTTGTTGCTATCACTCTTAACCTGGGCTACACTATCGGAATGGTAGTTACCCTGTTGTTTTTCATTGTTGTTATACTAATACAATTAAAGGCAGAGAAGTATATTCCTGTAATCTACTGGCTGGCAATTGCAGGCACTACCACATTGGGAACGGAAATTTCTGATTTTATAGACAGAACTCTGAACACAGGCTATTTCTTTGGCAGCTTACTGTTGATTAGCGGACTCTTGCTTACGCTGTTTTTATGGTATAGAAAATATGATACACTTGAAGTATATCCGATTTTTGAAAGAAAAAAGGAAACCTACTACTGGGTTGCCATTCTTTTTTCAAATAGTTTAGGAACGGCATTCGGTGACTTGCTGAGCGACAACCTGGGTTTAGGTTATTTGACAGGAGCCATCATTACAGGTGCAATAATATTAATCGTCGTTTTGCTTCACTATTTCACAAAAAGCAATCACGTTTTATTGTTCTGGATTGCTTTTGTTTTTACAAGGCCATTTGGAGCAACTTTTGGCGATCTTCTTACTAAGTCTGTTGCAAAAGGCGGCTTAAATCTTGGAACGCTTAATGCCTCATTAGTATCATTGGCTTTACTGTTTTTAATGATCGTACTATCTCATAAAAAACAAAGCAGAGAATTGGGCTTCCAAAAATAATAATTCAAAATTTATTCCCGTCCAGGTTGAAATATTGTAACGTAAAATTAAAACAAAACGAAAAAGCTGGTATTTTTACTGGCAGCCGCTACAAGTGTAGCTTTTGCCAATGCACAAAAAGTTCCGCAAAGAGATGTTCCATCATCCGTTAAAACAAGCTTGCAAAAGCAGTTCCCTGATGCTAAAAATGTGAAATGGGGAAAAGAAGATAGCAACTATGAGGCTGGTTTTAAAGTAAAAGAAACAGGATATTCGGTTTTGCTCAATGCTTCGGGTAATGTTATCGAAACTGAAGTTGCTATTGGCATTAATTCCCTTGGTTCACCTATCAAAGAATATGTCGCTAAAAATTACCCGGGACATAAAATTAAGGAAGCAGCGAAAATAACCGATGCCCGGGGTATTGTTACCTACGAAGCTGAGGTAAACGGCAAGGACTTGATTTTCGATAATGCAGGAAACTTCTTAAAAGAAATAATTGACTAAATAAAAAAGATAAAAGGTTATAAGATGATAAAGATCCGGCTGTTCCTTTTTTCGATTTCATTGGGAGTTTCTGCCATGCCTTTCGCTCAAAATACTATTGTGACTATTTCCGGTATTGTGAAGAGCAAAGCGGATAAAGCGACGATGCCTTATGCAAATGTGGTTGTGAAAGCCGAAAAAGACACTGCTTTTGTGTCCGGAACGATTACCAATGATGAAGGCAGGTTTTCCATTGCTAATATCAAACCCGGAAATTATCTTTTAGAGGTTTCCTATACGGGGTATGAAAAAAAGGAACAGCCGTTATTTATTGGCAGCCTTTCCCCGTTTTTAGAGATTCCTGTAATTGAATTAGAACAAATAACGACAGCATTACAGGACGTAACCATCACGGGAAAAACAAATGATATAAGCAATAAATTAGATAAAAAAACTTATTCGGTTGCAGATAACATCAGCCAAAACGGCGGCTCCATTTTACAAAGTATGCAAAACCTTCCGGGTGTAACGGTGCAGGATGGGAAAGTGCAACTAAGAGGCAGTGACAAGGTTACGGTTCTCATTGATGGAAAACAAACTGCGTTAACAGGATTTGGCAGCCAGGCAGGCTTAGACAATATTCCTGCATCGGCAATTGATAAAATCGAAATCATCAATAATCCTTCCTCAAAATATGATGCCAATGGTAATGCAGGCATCATCAATATCATCATAAAGAAAAACAAACAAAACGGTTTCAATGGTAAATTGGGTTTTACGACGGGACTGGGATCTCTTTGGGAAAGAAAAGAAAACCTTCCAACGATCAGACCTCAATATACTTTCACTCCCAAAATCAATCCTTCTCTATCACTTAACTACAGAAAGGATAAAGTAAATATTTTTTTACAGGCAGATAATCTTTATACGCAAATGCTGAACAAAAATGAATTTGTAACACGTACTTATGATGATGATGTGGTAATCAATTCACAACTAAAACGGAACAGAAATACAAATTTTCTTACCACAAAAGCAGGCGTTGACTGGACGATTGATGAACAAAATACACTCATCATTTCCGGGCTATATGGCAGCGAAAAAATTATAGACCGCGGCGACCAGCCATTTTTTAATGGAGATTTATCACACCGGCTTCGCCTTTGGCAATTTTTGGAAGATGAGCTCAAAACAACAGCAACGGCTACAGCAGCCTATCAGCATAAATTTAAAGAAGCCGGGCATTTGCTGAATATGGGTTTCAATTATACATTTCACCGCGAAGATGAAAAATATTTTTACGATAATTATCTACCGTCATCAAAGGGAACAGATGCTTTTAAATTGTTATCTGATGAACAGGTGTTTGATTTTACTGTAGATTATATCAAGCCTTTAAAATACGGTCGTATTGAAACCGGTATTAAACTTCGCAACCGAAGCATTCCTACCAATATGAATTTTATTCCCGGAGCAAATTCGGTATTGGATACCAGTGCCGGAGGTTGGGCAACCTACAAAGAGCTGATACCTGCGTTGTATGGCAACTATGTGTTTGAAAATGAAAAATGGGAAGCGGAATTGGGATTGAGAATTGAATATGTGAGAATACAGTATGATGTAAATCCCAATCACAGCACCTACAAAAGCGATGGATACAATTATACACAGCCCTTCCCTAATTTAAGGTTAGCTTACAAATTGAATGATAACAATAAACTATCATTGTTTTATAACCGGAGAGTTGACAGGCCCAACGAAGTGGATATCCGCATTTTTCCAAAGTATGATGATGCTGAAATTATAAAAGTCGGCAATCCTGCCTTGCGTCCGCAGTTCACCAATTCCATTGAGTTAGGTTATAAGTACAATTGGAGCAATGGCTATCTGTATTCGGCATTGTATCATCGCTTTGCCGATGGAACTATCACTCGTATATCCAGTATCGTTCCGGGGAGTACGTTGGTTTATGCAATATTTCAGAATGCAGGAAAAAGCTATAATACAGGCATTGAAGCCATTTGGAGCCAGGAAGTTTCAGAACTTTATTCATTCAATATCAATGGGAATGTCTATCGAAATCAAATCGATGCTTTCTCGGTAGAAAATTTATATCCGCAGCCCAATACCTTTTCTGCTGATCAACAAACAGCTATTTCAGGAAATGGAAAACTGAATAATGTATTTCATTTTTCTAAAGGATTAGATGTGCAATTAACAGCCGTGTATTTAGCGCCTGATATTATACCCCAGGGAAAAATTTCATCAAGGTTTTCAATTGATATGGGTTTGAAAAAATCAATTCAAAAAGGAAAAGGCGAAGTGTTCTTCAACGCCACCGATTTATTAAACACAATGGTTGCTAAAAAACAAATACAGGGAATTGATTTTAAATACACCAGCGCCGACTATTACGAAACACAGGTCATCAGATTAGGATATAGCTATAAATTTTAGTTCGACCTTTCATATCGGAATTAAATGATACTATAACGAAGATTATAAGTTGAATTCATCAAGTTCAATATTGTATGCCATTATAATTTATGGTTTCAAGTTTGTCATAAAAGTCAATGTGTCAAAGTAAAGGGTAAGTGATTGTAGTTTACCATTTTTTACTGTCCAATTTTCAGAAACATTGCCATTAATTTTAAATCCGTTTGGAAATTGAAAGTCATAGTTACCAATAACACTTGCTTTGTCTCCTTCAACTATCATTTGCTTCACTTTCATTGCTTCAAAGCGGTGTGAAAATCGTTTAATAATTTCAATGTAGGCTTGTTTGCCAATAATGGGTTTTATGTTGTTCATATCACCACCAACATACTCAAAGTCGTCAGCAATTACGCTTTCCCAATTAGCTTTTTCTGCAAAGCCTTTGTAATAAGTTTCAAGAAGTTGTCTTGTTGTTGCTTGATTATCCATTTTATTAAATTTTTGTCTTTAAATTTGCTGTTGCAAATTGCAAGTACAAATATAAAAAGATATTGCAAATCGCAACAACTTTATTTTATGGATAAAAAAAGGTCTGATTGCCCAATAAGTTGTTCTCTCGATGTTTTCGGGGACAAATGGTCGCTTTTAGTAATTAGGGATATAATGTTGAGGGGCAAAGTGTCGTACAGTGAGTTTTTAAATTCTGAAGAAAAAATTGCTTCAAACATTCTTGTCAATAGATTAGGTGTTCTTGAATCAGAAAATATTGTCGTCAAAGAGGTCTCTCTGGCAAATAAGTCAAAGTTTGTTTATAGTCTTACACAAAAAGGCGCTGATTTATTACCGATTGTCATTGAGATAATGGCTTGGGGTGCGAAGTATAATGCTAACTGTCCACGAAAAGAACTTGGCAAAAAAATTAAAAAAGACAAGGCTGGTGTCATTAAGGAATTAAGTCAGTCGTTAAAGGTAAAAGTCAAGTAGCTTTTATTGTCTGTGTCAAGTTGTAGGGTGTCACCACAGCATTACCGCTAACAAAGAGTTGGATAAGCCGGAAAACATCTATCACCTTGCTTATTATAACAATAAACCGGTTGGCTATTCTAAAATAATTCTAACCAGTCCGCATCCGGGCATTCAAGTAAAGAATGTAACAAAGCTTGAGCGGCTGTATTTGCTTAGGGAATTCTATCATTTAAATGTAGGAGGTGAATTACTTCAATTCAATATTGAATTGTCCGGGAACAACGGACAACTTGGTATGTGGTTAGTTGTATGGAAGGAAAATGACAGGGCAGTCCGGTTTTATAAAAAGAAAGGGTTTGAAATTATTGGTGATTACGATTTTAAGCTAACAGCATCTCATTCAAACCCAAACTATCACATGCTGCTGAAATATTAATCCTTAATACTCCGGTTTAATTCGGAGTAAAGCTTATTTACCGCTTGTCCGGGGCTATCCGGGGCTTCCTGCAAAACCACAGATCTTGCGTAAAACGCACTACCCGATGCGACAAACTTTGCCACTACCCAACGCGACTGACTTTCGAATTTTACCAAGCGGATGCGACATTCTTCCGTTTTAGTGGTGATGACTGCCGAGAATGGTCATTATTGGGCTTTTTTAGAAAAGTAGAGTCCTAAATAGGTAAAGAGATTATTAAACTCAAGAGAATTGCATCTGTATGCTATATGGGTGTCGGGTCTAACCAAATAAAAACCATTTCTTTTAATACCGAATTTCTTATAGACACTTTGTGTTTCGCTGGAAAGTGTTATTTCATTTATTTCCAACAGATCGAAATATTCATGCTGAATCTGTTGTAAAATATTTTCTATATCCGGATGTTTTGTTTCTCCTGTAAATACTAATAGATTAAATTTTAAACTGTGTAACATTATTTTTAAACTCTTTTTATCAGGAATATATGGCATCCTGTCGCCAGGCTTTGGTGCCTGACCAGGAAACGTTGACTCTGGATCTTGCTTTGACAAGTCACTTTTTCTATAGTTGATACCTATCTCGGAGATAGTTCTGAACGCAACCTGGCGAACAAATTTTATTTTTTCCAGAATGGGTACGCCTAAGCTAAGTGCTAACGGAAGAACACGCAGCCGTACAAACATAGCTGCCGGCTTTTTACTGGTAACAAACTTAAATGCCCTGTCTGTTGTTCTTACAAGATTACGAGCTATAATAATCCTTTCATCATGATAAGTATCCAGCAGTTTTTCTTTTGCTTTTCCAGTGCATACTAGTGCCAGCTTCCATGCCAGGTTGTAAGCATCCTGTAAACCTGTATTCATTCCCTGTGCGCCAACAGGGCTATGGATATGAGCAGCATCTCCGCAAAGGAAACAACGACCCTTTGTGAAGGTGGTGACAGTGCGGTGATGAGAATTATACTTAGCAATCCAATGAGGGTTTTGAAGGCTTATATTCATTTTTACCTTGGCGGCAAAATCTTTTGCGATGTCATTAAATTCAAGTTCCTTTTTGCTCTCCAGTTCTTCAGGAACAATTCCGATAACCCTGTAACGGCCATTTGTCATTGGAAAAAAACCAGCAAAAGCTTTATCAGAAAAGGCAAGACACATTTCATTAGTAGGGAGATGAAGATCAACCTCGCAATCCAGAACGAATAAAGACTGCTCATAGGTTCTGCCCTCAAAAGGGATATTTAGATGTTGACGGACTAAACTATGTGCTCCGTCAGCGCCGATAAGCCAATCACAATGTATGTTTTCTATTGTGCCATCTGCATGCCGTAAACTTGCATTTACTCCCTGATCATTATCACTAAAATCGATTAATTCAGTTTTTCTCTCCACCGACTTCCCATAAGTTGCTAAAAAATCATTCAAAATTCTTTCTGTTTTTGATTGTTCTAAAATCAGCAAATAAGGGAAATCGGTAAGCCCTGTTCCTACGCCTTCAAGATTAAACCGCAATTTTCTTTTTCCATTTGCAATTAAATTAACCGCTCTTGCCTTCTCTCCCTGTTTAATTGCTTCATCAGCTATTCCCATTTGATCAAAAATCTCTAATGATCGTGCATGTATAACTAATGCTCTTGATTGTGTGGTATGATCTTCATTTTTATCAATAATACGAAACGGCACCTGGAACATCGCCAGTTGGGCTGCCATCATTAAGCCTGACGGCCCTGCACCAGAAATTAATACCGCGGGATTATTCATTTTAATTATCAGAAAGTTATGCCATAATCTCTCGGGAGCCATATTTCTGCATGATAAAACCGAATAGACCTATTATTTAAGCATTTGCTTAAATACAAAAAAAAGCTTTTCTTTGTTTCATAATTACTTTTATGGAGCCAACAAAATGTATCAGGGTATTTGCTGATCAGGCACAGATCAGTGAATGCAAAAGCAAGCTAAAGGCAAATGCGCTTTCATTTTCCCAATTGAGTAAAGTCCTTGAACTGGCCGGCAACGAAGTTCGTCTGAAAATACTATATCTGTTGGAAGAAGAAACTGAGCTTTGCCCTTGTGATATCAGTGATATTTTAGGCATGAGCATTCCTGCGATATCCCAGCACTTACGCAAATTGAAAGATGGGAATATTATTGAATCAAGAAGAGATGGCCAAACTATTTATTACTCACTAAAAGAAGAGCACCTGAAAGTTCTGAAGCCATTTTTTAAGTATATTAATCAGCAAAATTTAAAAATACAAACGGCATGAGCACAGGCAAACTCATGAGTGCGGGAATTTTTACAGCTATTGCTGCATCCCTTTGTTGCATTACTCCCGTTTTAGCCCTGGTAGCTGGCACCGGCAGCATGGCATCCTCTTTTTCATGGATGGCGCCTGCAAGACCTTTTTTAATCGGGTTAACAATTGCTGTGTTGGCATTTGCCTGGTATCTCAAAATAAAACCAACTAAAACAAATGATATGGATTGCAATTGCGAAACAGTGAAGAAGGCTTCATTCCTTCAGTCCAAAACATTTTTGGCGATAGTAACTGTTTTTGCTGTGCTGATGATGACATTTCCGCTGTATGCAAAAATATTTTATCCCAAGCCAAAAGCACAAGCAGCAGCAGTTGTGGCTGTTGATAACAGGCAACAGACAAAGTTCATCATACAGGGCATGACCTGTGAGGCTTGCGAAGAGCACGTAAACAATGAACTTTCTAAAGTAGCTGGTGTAATAAGTTACAAAACTTCTTATGCTACCCGGAGCAGCTTAGTAGATTTTGATAGATCAAAAGTTAGTGAATCTGCTATTGAAGCTGTAATTAATAAAACAGGTTACAAAGTAAAAAGTTATGTCCTTGTAAAACCCCCGGCTCAATAAATGCTGATGGTGCAGTTTGTAAAAACGGCAAATCCTGCTTCGAAAAACAATAGATTATGGAAACGACTCTAATACTCCAATCAACAATTACCTGCCCAAATTGCGGTTTTCAGAAAGAAGAAACAATGCCTGTAGATGCCTGTCAATATTTCTATAAGTGTGCAAACTGCGAGACTACCCTAAAACCAAAGCAGGGAGATTGCTGTGTATTTTGCAGTTATGGAAATGTGGCTTGTCCACCAATACAGTTGAATAAATCATGTTGTGCATAATATGAAAATGATAAAGACCATTCCTGCCCTTCCTGTTCAGGATATAAAACAATCAATGGAATTCTATACAACTAAACTGGGCTTTATAATTCGTCATCATGACGATGGCTTCATCATAGCTGTTCGTGATGAAGTCGAAATACATTTATGGAAGTCAGGAGATGAAACCTGGAAAACCAAAGGAGCGGCTTTGGCTGCAGAGCCTATTTGTAGTGGTGCTGAAAGTTTCTTAGCCGGTACCGCCAGTTGCCTTATTGAAGTACAAGGTATCAATGAGTTATTTGAAGAATATAAAAAGCAAGGTGTTATTTATAATCCTGATACGGTTGTTGAAGCTCAACCCTGGGGAACAAGAGAATTCCCGGCATTGGACCATCACCGCAACTTACTTACATTTTATGAACGTACTGAGTCGTCGCATCAGGTATGCCCTTTCACATTTGCATAAAAAAGGGGTGCTTTACAGCAGCCCTTCATCAGCAAAAGAGTAATAGTTTTCCAGGCTTACGATGATATGATCAATCAAATGAATTTCAAGATACCTCGCCGCTTCTTTAATTTTATAGGTCAGTTCTACATCCGCCCTGCTTGGCTTTATACAACCTGACGGATGGTTGTGACTTAGAACAAGGGCACAGGCACCTGCCTTCAAAGCAGCTATCAGAATGAGACGGGGATCAGCGACAGTGCCGGTTATCCCGCCGCTGGAAGCCGGGTAAATCCCCAATACTTTATTACTTCTGTTAAGAAGCAACACCTTAAATTCTTCCTGCAATTCTATCAGTTCCTTGTTCCATAATTGCAAAAAGAGTTCATACATGTCAGATGAGCTTTGCACTTTAGGGCGTTCAGACAGCTTCACTTTTGTTTTATAAACAAGTTCTACTTCGGCTACCTGTGTCCATGCTAATTGACTGTTTGTACTTTCCATAATTCATTGTTTTAAAGTGATTGGAATAAATTAGGAAAGCACTACCGGCCCGCGCCGGATTTGCGCAAGGAGGAACGCAATAAATGAAGGACTTGTGCGGAAGAATCAGTGTTTATGGCGTAGTTCCTTGCCAGCATATCCCAGGCAAGGACCGAACTTTGTGAAATAATTGATGCAGTAACTTCATGAGGTATCAATCCTGCTTACAAAGGGAGTTTTACGATCTGAAAATTCTATCTCTTTTTTATTAATCAACCTCATTTGAATCGTAGTGCAGCCTTCTTAGTATCGTTATGGTATTGTCTAAACAACTCAAAGAATTACTTTTTTTATTACTTTTAACCTTCAACACCTGAAACTGCCAGTGCTAACCACACCATTATACAATGAAGAAAGTTTACTGTCTGAACTGGCTGCAGGGCATGAAGAAGCATTTACTTCCCTTTACAATCATTATCATTCACTTGTCACAGCAGCTATACAGCGTTTTGTAAAATCGCCAGACCTGGCAGAAGATCTTTCGCAGGAGATCTTTATGAAGATATGGAACCATCATACCAGGATGGCAGAAATAGATTCCTTTTCGGCATACCTGTTAACCATCACCCGCAACCATACACTTGATTTTTTAAGAAAGGCGGCAACCATCAATGAAGGCAAAGCGGAGATAATCCGGCATGCCCGTGCTGCAAGAAGCAATACAACCGAAGACATTGTTTTAAATGACTACATAACAGAGCTCCGCAAGGTATATGAAGCTCTTCCCGCTCAAACGCAGGAAATATTTAAAATGGTAAAAGGCGAAGGCAAAAGCTACAATGAGGTAGCTAGCCTGCTTGGCATATCCCGCAATGCTGTAAACAAACATGTAGTCCGTTCCAATAAGGCTTTTAAAGATGCTATGGAAAATGACTTGGGTATTTCCCTGTCACTTCTTCTTTTTCTTTTCTTCCGGCACTAATAGTATGAAAGCTTAATCATTCATTATTTGCTTTTAGCGTCACTCTCTTTCTTGTCACCCTCTTCCGGTTTTACCAAATCTCCAAGCTTAACAAGTTTTAAATCTTTTAATATTCCTGTCAATGACGCTACTTTCTTTTCCCTGGCATCTCTTGCGTCAGTAATAATACCATGTACCAGCTCCACTACTCCGGTAATATCTACAAGAGAAAATCCCCCCTGTGTACTCTTATAAGTCTTTATTTGCAAAACATCCAGTGCTCCGTCAATTTCTTTAATGAGGTCTTCGTAACCTGTATATCCGGATGGAAGCCTGGTTCCAGCCTTTATATACGAGTTCATCTGCTTATATAATTTTAGTCTATTGCTTACCAATAAATCTGCGGAAAGCTGGTTAATCAATTTCTCCACGGAGAGCCTCAGTATATTGTAAGCTGAGTGGAAACTTATTATGCGTTCTTTAAACTTCTCATCCTTGTATTGATTGTCGGAAGCCAGTGAAATCATTTTGTATTCACCGATTGCTTTTACATATGTCAGGTAAGAGACAAGTCCCAACTTTTTGCTGTTGACCAGGGGATCCATTTCCTGGCTAAAAGATGAGAAACCTGCCAGGATTATAAGCGTTATGAAAGCGATTTTCCTCATAATGATAGTTTTAAGGTTATACAGTAAGATAAGTTGTTTTGACAAAAAAAAGTAGTGGTATTTTTTTAGCAGGGGTACTCATTTTTACTTCGTGTACGTCTATAAGGTATAAGCATTGATTATGCCCCCTTCCCTGTTTCGTCAACAATTGGTAGAACGCTACAAAAACAACCAGGCTTCTATTACAAAGAGAGTTTGTAATTCTTGTGCGCGTAAGTATTAGCAATGATCCAAAGGTGCTGTGTTTAACATAAAGCCCGGAAAATAGCGGGCTTTATGCGGCTGTTGCAACGACTGAGATTAAAGCAGATTAAAGCTAAGCACTTTTAGCCAAATCCTTTTAACCCATAAAATAGGCGAGTATTCCAAATTGTCGCATGACGGTGGGCAGTAGTTGCACCGGCCAATATATTTTATATCGTATGCACATCAATTTTGTAATCTGCATATCAGTAGGGAAATAAATAAATGATTATAAACATTTTGTAATTTTTAGCCTCGTAAAAAAATGTTGCATATGCACATACAAATGTTGTACATGCACGAAATTTCTTCGCAACTTTAATTTGAAAAATTGGTGTATGATAAGATAAGGTTAATACATCAATTGTTCTTAAAGGCATGGCACAACTAAGGTTTATACCTTACTCGTTTTGGTTGTGCCACCTTTTATATTTTACAAATTTAATCCGGGGTAGTTTTGTGCCAATCTTGTTAAACAGTAGTTTTTATTAACTGCATGCTTTCCTATTGCAAACCTTAATTACATACCATGCAGCCACCTCTGAAAATAGAGTTCCTGCCTCAATATTCCGGGAGTATAAAAGTATTCAACAAATGTCCTTCTCACTGCACGCATGAAATACCTTTTGCCACGCCGGTGTTTGTAACCAGCGACCTGGTTGATTTCCTTTCTCAGTCCGTCAATGGAGAGGAATACTGGATGGAATTATTAACTATCTCCATGAAGCAGGACGGATGCGTTAGTCTGTCAACAGATAATCCATTTATCTATATAGCCATCATGCTAAACGGGGCTATTCCCAATCAATTACTTGGTAACAATATGCTAAACCTGCTAAGGGGGTGCTATAATATTTTTTATATACCTGCTGGTTTGCATCCAATTTCCTTACCGAAGGAAGACTATACAGTCCTTTTTTTTGTTCCGGCTTCATATCACCTACGAAAAATGGCGGAAGAACATCCACGCCTGAAATATTTTGTAAACCAGCTACAGGATCAAAGCAACAACGGTGCGATGCTGGAAAACTACCGGTATCCTTACAGGATATGGCGGATCATTAAAAATATGGAAAAATGTAAAGACAAAGGTGCCGCGCTTGACTTTACGCTTCGCCGGTACATGCTGGAGATCTTGGGATTGTACCATCAACAACTAAAAACGCCCCAATCAAATCTAACAACAGAGTCGAGCAAAGAGAAAGCCTGCAAAGCTCGGGATTATATTCTGGCCAACATTGAAAATCCTGAACTTGGCGGATTACATGAATTAAGCGAATTATTCTATATCACGCCAAAAACACTAACCCGTGAATTTCAGATACTCTTTGAAAAAACTGTACCGGAATACATCAGGGATGAACGGATGGAGAGAGCGCATTATCTGCTTAGTTATACCAATCACTCCATACAGGAAGTAGCGGAAAAGATCGGCTATCCATACCATTCTCATTTTAGCCGCGATTTTAAGAATAAGTATGGTTATTCTCCTGTAAGCCTGAAGCAAAAGCGGGATGAGGATGAATGAAGCCATACTTAAGATTCTACCCCTATTGGTGTAGGAAAATACAGATATCCCTTAAACACACTTACAATGTTCTAAACTGGCCAGAAGAAATGTCCCAAACTGGTAAGGGATATTTAAATAAATAGCATAAACTTTACAGTGGAAATTGTAGTGAAAAATAATAGCTGAATGAAGGGCATCCTTTATCGTATTGTAGAGCGTCTCGGATAAAACTTGCTCACTGATAGGGTAGTGGTCTGCATTCCTATCAGCCGATATACTTTTAAGTCCATACCATGATCAACGTGAACGGATACAGAGCTTATGCGAGAATGAGCTACTGATAATATATCAAACAGCATTGGTAAAATAGCCTGATGCTGTTTATTTTAAGAACATTGCGATGAATGCGCACTAAGATATTGTTGCAACAATTGTCCTGCCTGCGATCTCAACGCGGGGGAATGTGGACAGGATCACCGCTTATCATTTAGTACAAGTGATAAAATCGTACCTGGTTAAATTGGAAGGATCGCTTTTCAGTGTACAACTTGTATCCCTGGCACTTATATGCCCAACCGCCTCCGTGATAATAGTACGGAATATGGACGCAAAGGATCATACTGTATCCCGAAAACCAGACAGGCGTTATTATTTCCATTATGGTATATTCCGCCGTAATACGGGGAATGCTGGCTGCCATTGCCATGAGGCATAAAAGCCGGCACTATTCATTTACAATTAAATAATTGGTTATGAAAACCAGGATAATAATTCCACTATTTGTTGCGCTTGCAGTCGTAGTATTTATTTTTGGAACAAGCGCGTTTAAAAAAGCGGAGAATAAAGTTCCCGAAAAAAAGAATTTTGTCACGAAATTGTATCAGCTAACAACCCTGTCAACGCCCATGGTCAAAACAGCCTATACGGAAATTAGCCAGGCAACTTACGATTCATTAAGTTGTAGTGGCAGCGCAACTATTTGTAAAATAAAGGCTGTTCCTGATGCAGGAAATCCCAGTCATCCGCAGCAGTTAATTGATGGGAATAATGATGGTTTGCCTGACCAGGATGGTACTTGGGTAACACAACGTTTTTTAAGAGCAAATCCTTAATTTATCTATTACTTTAACTTGGTAAGGATAGCTCAACGCTATCCTTACTCCTATTGAGATTAATCGCTCTAATTTCCGGGATTTTGTTGCATGCCAGATAAGTTTATTACATCGGGGGGTAATGGCAATGCGTACCTGTTATCATTAGGTGTTAAGACATGCTTGACATTGTCAAGTATTCTGGTCACTGTAATGTTGGCACCTTCCTTATTTAATCGTTTCAGATCCATCCATCTCAAATTTCTGAATATTAATTCTTTTCTTCTTTCATTTAGTATCAGTTCAATTGTTTCTTCCCGACTATCGGCACTAACCGGAATAAATGTTCCGCTCATCAACCGGTTTTTCAAAAGAGTATTTAGATCTGTCAAAGCTTCTGGAAGTTTTCCTGCTCTCGCAAGACATTCGGCTCGTATAAGATACATCTCATCAGAAGCGACGCCGTTGAATAGGTTAGATGTGCCATCGTAGCTTCCTTTAAAACGGAATGTGCCATCTCCATTACTTCGGAAAAAAATAGTTTTTCTCAGGTCATTTTCAGCATATGATTTATATAATACTGTGTCTACCAATGCATAACTATTTGCCAAGTTTAAATGAAGATTTGGCATTCTGCTATGCATGATATCTTCTTCCTTGAATCTCGAAATTGGATAACCGCTATTGCTATCGAGTGTATTGTAATCAAGTAAGGTGTTAAATAGCTGTAGACAGGAATCCGAATATAACAACGATTTGTAAAATTCACCCATTGATAGATAGACCCTTGCCAATAAGCCATACGCTGCAGGTTTTGATGGTCGCATAACATTTACCGGTTTAACAGGCAAAATCTTAATAGACTCAAGAAGGTCGCCAACAATTTGGTCGTAGGTGTTTTGTAAGCTTGATCGCACAGAAGGTTGATTGAAGTCTGAACTTAAGCGCAAAGGAAGTCCAAGATCGGTCATCGCAGTGCTGCTATCATATGCTTTACACCATGTGAATGCAGCTTCTAAAAATGATTTGGCTCTAAAAAGCAAAGCACTTCCCTTTGCATTGTTCAGCGCGTCAAGCTCTTGAATTCCATGAGGAACTTTTTCAATATTTTCCAAAACTACATTCGCGTAATAAATCATATCATACGTAATAGACCAATCATTGGGAACAGCGGTATACATTTCCGGAAGCCAGATATAGGCGTTTCTATCCCATGTATCAAAAGACTGCCAGGTAGAAAAGGGTAAGTAATAATTATCCGCAGCAATTTCTCCAAGATTGGAACAGGAACCGTTCATCCTGTAATTATCATCCAGCAATGCCTGCAAATCCGCGATGGAAGATGGGATCACAAGTTTTTTATCTGGTTTTGCATCAAGGAATTTTTTACATGATGATGCTCCTATAGCTGTGCAGAGTAGAATTATCAGAAATACTTGTTTCATAAAATTTCTTTTTTAAAACTCAAGTTTGAAGCCGATAGTAAAAGTTTTAGGAGAAGGTATGGAAGACTGATATTCCGGATCAATGCCTTTGTTATTTGCGCGCCATAGAATACCCAGGTTTGCCGCATTAACGTATAATTGAGCAGATTGCAGTATTCGTATTTTGTTATGCAGCCAGGGAAATGAGTACGAACAATTGATATATTGCAAACGAATATGATCTGCTCTTTCTGCAGTTGCTACAGAATTTAAATAAAAGGCATCACGATTAGCAGGTACCGGATAAATAAAGGAAGGAACAGTAGTATGCTGTTCATCGCCTGGATTTTGCCAACGATTGGCATAATCCGAATGGCCGGTACCACTAAAAATCAAACCGGAGTAATCAATAGATTGTGCCCTGAAATAATATCCCAGCTTATAAGAGATATTAACATTCACAGACAATCCTTTCCAAGAAAAAGTGTTGATGAATGCACCAAAATATTTGGGTAGTGCCGTTCCACTATATATTAATTCTTCCGGTTTTGTACCGGTTCCGGTAATGGAATTATAATCCGTGCTCAATTCTTTACCCAAATACCCCTGCGGACTACCATCAGTTGGATCCAAACCTCCCCAAGCATAGCTGACCACAGCATACAATGGTTTTCCTTCCAATGGAGAAATTCTATTGCCATTACTTACAAAAATGCTTGCCCTGTTTCCAGACCGATAATAATGTGTGGTTTTATTTGTATTATAGTTTAAAAGCAATAATCCATTCCATTTAAATATTCTTCCAATTTCTTTTGTCTGCAGGGTTATATCTATACCCTTGCCTGCCATATTAGCTACGTTTTTTATGAGAACTTCCGTAGCAAGTCCGGCTGTGTAATCAATTAAAGTGCTTCCAAAAAGATCAATGGCTCTTTTTTTATAAAACTCTATGCTTCCTGTTAGCAGTTGACCGCTTGTATTAAAATCGAGACCAATATTAAAACACCCAACTTTCTCCCATCGTAACAGAGGATTGGCAAACTGGTAAATTCCCGCTTGCTGTAAATTTGTATAGTCGGCTGTTTCTGTATATCTCAATGTGGTTACTGCCGATTTGCTTTGATCTACATTTCCACTATATCCGTATGAAACTCTTAGTTTTAGATAAGGGAGCCATTTTACCGGATAAAATGCTTCCTTAGAAATATTCCACCCCGTGCCAACAGACCATAGAGGCGTCCATTTTTCATTTGTTTTTAACCCAAACAGGTTAGAAGCATCCCTGCGTGCACTACCAGAAATAGTATAGCGTTCATTGTAGGTATATGCTGCATTACCGTAAACAGATACAAATCTGTTTAGTTGATCATTCAGCGAAAGTCCGTTAGGTATATTGGAATAATAACCACCAGAATAAGACGGATACCAGTTCACAAAGTCTACATTGGCAGTAGTAAGTATGTTATCATTGTATCCATACACTGTATTTGCGTTACCGGTTTTATTTATTTGTCTTATTTCTCCTCCGGCAATTGCAGATAAAGTATGTTTATGTCCTGTTCTAAAAAAATTAATTTGACCTCTTGTGTTATTTGCCACTACGGCATCAAAGTAATAGTCCAGTATGCTGCCTGGTGGAATTATGTTCTTTACAGTTCCTTCATCCCAGTTAACCTGTGTGAATCGATTAATTATGTCCCTTGTTGCATAACTCTTCAAACCCTGGATGTTTTTTGTAATTGACTGTTGTCTCTCGTATTGGTATTTGAGATCAATTGTTAGTCCTTTAATAATCTCATATTGTAAAGCCAATCTGCCAATTAGCGACTGCATTGTAGTTCGCCTATCCAGGTATTTATAGTCATCCAATGGATAGTATTTCCAGTTGAGCAGGTAACCGCCACCTGCGGTATCCGTATATCCTTCACGGAACTGCTGCGCTACAGGCAATGCATTTCCCTGTACATCTGCAAGACTTATATATGGAACTTTGCGGCCGGCAACCAGCAAATCCTGGTAAGCAGATTTTCCATTTTTTGTATTGGTTGATGTAAAAGTAATGCCTGCATTGATCTGAAGGTTCCTGGTGGGTTTGTATGTATTTTCTGTACGTAGGCTTAACCTGTTATATTTTGCATCTAATTCACTAATGTTCCTGTCATATCCACCGGATATTAAGTATCCCAGCGTACTGCTTCCTCCTGTAATGTTTAACGCATATTGCTGGTAGATGGCCTGCTGGTAAACATACTTATCATAGTCTCTCCGGGTATCAACTGCTTTTAATTGTTGTAATTGGGTATTTGCTTCCGCCTCGGTAATCGCACCATTTCTTTGGCTGTTAAGGATTTCCACGGCGGGAGTAACTGCAGGATAATTAGGATTATTTAATAAAGCATCATAATAACCCTTGCTAAACAGAAATTTTTCCAAATCAATATAGTCTTCTGAAGATATTTGTGGCAGCATCAATAAATCCGGTTTTTGTGTAACAATCAAATTGGAGTTGAACGTTAACCGGGCCGGCTGATTAAACTGCCCCTTTTTTGTTGTGATCACAATTACACCATTACCTGCCCTTGCACCCCATATTGAAGCTGCGGCGGCGTCTTTTAATATGGTGATATCTTCCACATCGTTAGGATTAATATTATTGATATTCCCTTCGTAGGGAAAGTTATCTACTATAATTAATGGATTTTTTGGTCCCTGAATCGTACTTAACCCCCGTATCATATAACCGGGGCCGTCCTGTTTATTTTCAAACAACATTCCGCTTGCTACACCTCTTAAACGATCTAAAATGAATGGACCGGTTTGCTGATTCAGCATATCGTTGTTCACTTTTATAAACGAACCGGTAGCTCTTTCTTTTGGCAATGACTGGTACCCGGTACTTACAACAGTTACCTGTTCCATTTCTTTGTCAACCCGTTCAAGCGTTATCCTTAAAGGTATGTAGCCATTGGAAGCAATTTTAAAAACTCTTGTTTGATATCCTACAAAACTTATAACTACAGTGGCTCCGGAAGGCGGTATCTCCAAACTATACCTGCCCTCATTATCGGTGGTGGCGATTACATTGCTTTCTTCAATTGTTAGGGTTGCGCCGGCGAGAGGCCGCTTTGTATCTGATGCTGTAATAACACCACTGATTATTGTGTCAGCCTTTGAGATAGGACTGCTTTTAGTAGCTATCATTTTTTTCAAAGGAATAACAATGATCGTTTCGTCAACAATATTGTAAGAAAAAGGCTGGTTTTTAAAAAGCATGTCCAGCAATTGCCTCACCGGCAATTTATTTGCGGTAAGGCTAACAGGATTAGCTGTTTTAACCAGATCGTTATCGTAGATTACTCTGAAGGCGCTCTGTTTTTTTATGGCTTCAAAGGCTTTTTCAATGGGCGCCTTTTTGAGTTCCAGGGTAATAAGTACTGAATCTGGTTGGGAAAATCCAAAAAGCAACAGGGGCATGATTGCAAGCGAAATACAAAACAGCAGTTTCGCCGGTTTCTTTCTCATAGCGACACACAGTACTCCTACCCTGCCGCTAAGCATTGCTGACAAATTCATAAGTGTTGTATTTTTAGTTTTAGTTTAGAGCGATATGGCTACTTAATCATTATAGGATAAGATGGTTACTTTGTTGCCGCTTACAGTAAAACGGGCTATGCCTGTCATTTCCATCATTTGCAGAATTTTGCTGAGCTGAACCTGCCGTTTTATTTCTCCGGTAAAAAATTTTCTTTTTTTGAAGCCTGGTGCATATACAAGCTCCAGGTCGTACCACCTTGCTAATTGCTCCATTACTGCCTGCAGATCTGTATTTTTAAACATAAATAGCCCGTTCTTCCAGGCGGTCGTCAGTCCGGTATCAGCCTTGGCTACTTGTACAACCAAATGATTTGCGCTCATCTGTTCGCCTGGTAAGAGCGGGGTGGTTTTTCCAAGGGCATTTATCTTTACTAACCCATTCGTTAACGTAGTGGTGGTAAAGCCGTCTGCATTGGCATAGCTGTTCACATTAAAGGCCGTTCCTACAGCTTGTATTTCCATTGTAGCGGCAACAACTATAAATGGTTTTTCCTTGTTTTTCGCAATTTCAAAATAGGCTTCACCTCCCATTAGCTCAACACGTCTTTCATTACCGGAAAATCGAACAGGATAGCGCAGCGATGATGCAGCATTCAGCCATACCTTTGTGCCATCTTCCAGCACTACCATATATTCACCGCCATTGGGAATACGTATCGTATTCCAGGCTGCTTCATTACTCACTAGCCGGTTTGAATATATTATAGCGCCGTTGGCTTTGCGTTGTACAGCGCTGCCGTTTTCTGTAAATGAGCTGTCTGTATTATTGTCTAAGGCTACCGTAGTTCCGTTGCTCAATATTAATTCTGCCCTTTTAGTACCCGGCAACACATCGTCACCGTATTGGCTGGTAAGGATTACTTTATCCTCCGTTTTTTTAACTACATAGTTTAATACCTGCCACGCAATAATTGACAACACCAGCAAAGCCGCTACTGAACGCCACCATATTTGCCAGTTCTTTTTTGCTTGCTGACTATTATTCCGGCGGTTTATTTTGTGCTGCAATCGCTGCCAGCCTTCCTCGCTATCCGTATTTTTAAACTGCTGCAACTGGGCTTCCACTGCTTCGGCCGAACGCAGGTCTTCAAACAGTTGCCTGTTTTGCTCACTACTATTTAACCATGTTTCCAATTCTTCGGTTTCCGGTGCTGTTATATTCCCCTGCAGGTACCTGTTAATAAGATAAGCTGCACGAAAGCTTTTGCCCGTGTTTGTTTTATTCATTTTTTGCCCGGTATTAGTTTCCTCTTCCTGTAATGAAAAAATAGCGGTGTATGATATGAAAACGATTTGTTGCCGCATTGGCCTAAATGGCAGCCAAAAAAATCCCGGGCAAGACTACCCGGGACTAACCTTATGCTATGAAAACAAAACTTTATTGCACAATTAAAATAGAGGCAATCATCCAAACAGCACCAGAAAATAAAGGAATGATGTACCCAGTTTCTTTTTTAAAATTTTTAAGCCACGGGCTTTTTGGTTTTTTACGGTGCTAACGGTAACGCCCAGTTTGGCAGATATGCTCTTATGATCAAGCCCATGGTTGTAATACAACTGCATTACTTTGCGGCATTCCGGTGGCAGTTTCTGCATTTCCGTATATACCTCCCGCAACACTTCTGCACGGATAATTTCGTTTAATATAAAATCTTCGGATTCCTGCTTCAATAAGTAAGAAAAATCATTCTGGTTTATGCGGTTGTTTTTCCGTTTTTTAATATAATCCAGGCAGGCGTTTTTAACACCGATATATAATGCTGCTTTTACGTTTTTATGCAGATTGAAATCCGGTTCTTTCTCCCATAGTTTAATAAACAGGGTTTCTACAATATCTTCTGCGGCTGCTCTATCAACAATCAACTTCTCAGCGAAAAAACACAGTGCGGCGTAATAGCGATTAAATACAGGTTGTATGGAACAAACCCCACCATCTATATTTAGCGGAAAGATTCTATCTGATTCTATTCCAGACATTTAAACAAGACTTTTTCGGTGACCGCTTTGTATTAATCTGAGAAATACAGTCAAAAGTATAAAAAATTTTTGGCAAAGAGGACTTATAACCTAATTTATAATCGGCATAAGAATCTGACAGTTTGCAAAAATCGAAATGGATATTGCAAAACGGTTAAGGACTGAACAGGAACTTTTAGGCAATAGAATATCAGAATTGAAGAAAATCAAACAATTATCACAAAAAAAATTGGCGGAGAATTCGGGCTTAAGCTTACGGGTGGTTCGGCGAGTTGAAAAAGGAGAATCAAATTCAGAATTTAGAACACTTCTTAGATTGGCGATGGGCTTAAGAATAAAGATTGTAGGTTTATTCGATTACAAAGCAAAATTAGACCTGCCTTCCAGTATCACTGTTTATCAAGATTTTGAGAAACGCCTTGCTTTAGAAAAGAAAAAGGTGGGGCAGAGAATTTTACAATTATGCAAGCATCGGGGGATTGATCAAGAAGAATTAGGAGTTCTATCCAAAATAGCGAATAGCGATATCAGCTTGTATGTAAACGGTGAGGAGAACATGGTATTGATGACACTTCTAAAGATAGCCATTGGATTAGAAGTTGAAATAATTGACTTGTTGAACTACAATGGTACAATGCCCAGCAATAAAGCATTTAAAGGGAAAATTCAATTCTAAAATAACAGAGAGAAAGTTTCAACGAATCAAAAGAGAATATGAATTTACCTATTAAACTTAAAGTATTCAGAGAATATCGAAATTGGACTATAGATGATGTATCGAAGGAACTTAACTTATCAGTAAAATCCTATACTGATCTGGAAATGGGAAAAACTAAACTAAATGGTGTGCTAGCGCAAAAGCTGTCTGACCTTTACCAGGCTCCTATGGAGTTTTTTCTTATTGACGATACACCGCATTACCTGCAGGCAGAAGTGCTATACAGCAATTGCACCATTACCAGCGGTAGCGCCGGTACAAGCGGCTACATCAACCACCAGCACAATGACAGGGGTATTGATGAAATAATTTATGCAAAAAAAGAAGAAATAAAAAACCTGAAACAACAGATAGAATATTTGCAGCAGCAAAATGATAAACTGGTAGCGTTGCTTGGGGAAAGGGCTAAAGATAACTTTGCTGCAGATTGTTAGTGTAAACAAGGTATATTCCCCATAGCCGGTTCCTCCTTACTTATATTTATTTGCCTTAACTGTTGGGTAAGCAGTAGTGTTGCTTTTGTCCAATTTGCATATTTTTGACAGAATGAATACAGAAAGCCAGAACATAGAGTGGAAAGAGTCGTGGAGGGATGAATACCTGAAGTGGATCTGTGGCTTTGCCAATGCGCAAGGGGGTAAAATATTTATTGGCATAGATGATAAGGGAAATATTACCGGGGTGGAAGATTATAAAAAGCTGCTGGAGGATATACCTAATAAGGTAAAGGATATTCTGGGCATATTGGTAGAAGTTAATCTTAAAAAGAAGACTGGCAAAGGTTATATGGAAATAAAGGTTGACCCGCACCCGTACCCTGTAAGTTATAAAGGACAATACTTTTACAGAACAGGCAGCACCAAGCAGGAACTGAAAGGCGCTGCGCTCGACAAGTTCCTGCTGCAAAAGCAGGGAAAGCAATGGGATGCGGTGCCGGTGCCTGGCGTAAGCCTTTCGCAGCTTGAAAAGAAAGCCTTTTCTTTTTTCCGGAAAAAAGCTACACAAAGCAAACGTTTAACGCCTGATATTTTGAAGGAATCGAATGGGCAGTTGCTCGAAAAGCTAAAGCTGGTAGATGGCAAGTATCTTAAACGGGCGGCAGTACTGCTCTTTCACTCCGACCCGGAAAAGTATGTAACGGGTGCGTTTGTAAAAATTGGCTTTTTTAGAACCAATGCTGATTTGCTTTATCATGATACAGTGCATGGTTATCTTTTTGAGCAGGTAGAAAAAACAATGGATCTCCTGCTTACCAAGTATTCAAAGGCTTCTATCAGTTACGATGGGCTTACCCGGATTGAAAAGTACCCATTTCCTGAAGAAGCCATGCGGGAGGTAATATTGAATGCCATTATACATAAAGATTACAGCAGAGGCGTACCAGTGCAGATAAGTGTATATGACGATAAATTTATTATATGGAACGATGGCCAGCTACCCGTAAACTGGACAATAGAAAAGCTAGTCAATAAACACCCCTCTGTACCGTTCAACCCGGATATAGCTGCTGCATTTTTCAGAGCGGGTTATATAGAATCGTGGGGAAGGGGTATAGAAAAAATAACCGATGCCTGTGAAGCAGCCGGGTTGCCGATGCCGGAGTTTACTACAGAATTTAACGGGTTAATGATAACCTTTATATATCCTATTGTGGAAGAAACGTCGGGGAAAACGTCGGGGAAAACGTCGGGGAAAACGTCGGGGAAAACGTCGGGGAAAACGTCGGGGAAAATTATAGCCTTCATTCAGGAGAACCCTCAAATTACCATACCTGAACTGGCAAATCTCATTCAGGTATCAGAACGCTCCATCGAAAGAAATATTCAAAAACTGCAAACGGAAAATAAACTGCAACGCATTGGCGGCGCAAAAGGTGGTTATTGGGAAATAGTACAGTAAACAGCCTTACCCGTTGCCACCCGCCAGCTTACCGCCCAGCACTTTTACCAGCTCCATTAATTCGGCATTCTGCTTTATAAGCAATTCGTTTTGCTCTTTTAAGGCCTTTACTTCACCTTCATGATAATTAGCTGTAGCAGTCTGTGAATTGAGATAACCAATATTACCGTTGCTATTGTTATTCTCAGATATAGATTTTGCCTGAAATGTTATAATAGGGGTAGCTTCCGAAAGCAGATTGGCAATGCTTACCTTATATAAGTCTGCCAGTTTTTGCGCATGCTCAGCCTTAATTTTTGAGGGGTCCTGCTCCAGCCGGGCATAAGTGGTTTGGCTAATGCCCAGCACATCTTCAGCAACAAACTCCTGGGTATAATCATTTATTTCTCTCAATATTTTTAATGTACTGGTTGCCATAAATAATTTTATTAAATATTGGGGATATTACCCGGATATGCTGTTTTTAAACCAGGCAAATATATTCATTTTTGCCGGCACTTTCTTCCTCCTGTAATTTATTGATATAGCTGGTGTATGCTATTTATCAATTAATTACAACATCATGAAAATATTGGCTTTGTGGCTGGCGCTTTTAGCGGCAGGCACGAGTGTTTCTGCACAAACAACCCCATCGGCAGCCATCAGAGCATTAACGATTGGGGATACGGTACCAGATATTGAATTTACCAACCTTATTAACTACCATTCCAAAACCGCCCGCCTGTCGGATTTTAAGGGCAAGCTGGTGATCATAGACTTTTTTGCAACCTGGTGCGGACCCTGCATTGCTGCACTCCCCAAACTGCAGGCCTTACAGCAAAAGAACAAAGATGCCATGGAAATTGTGGTAATGAGTTACGAGCCTGCGGCAGTTATTAAATCTTTCCTTAGCAAAAATAAAACAGGTGCATCTATACATTTGCCTTTTGTAACGGCAGATACTGTTTTCGGGAAGCTCTTTCCTCACAAAATGGTACCTCATGAAGTATGGATAGATGGCGATAGGAAGGTTAGGGCAATTACCAGCGCTGCTTATTTAACACAGGAAAATGTTATTGCTGCTATAAATGGGAAACCTATTGTTCTTCCTTTGAAAAAAGATATTCTTGACTTTGATATTAAAAAGCCTTTACTGGAAAATGGCAATGGAGGTAATATCTCAACTATTCTTGAACGTTCCATCCTTACCAGGTATTTAAACGGAATGCCTACCCGCGACGGTATTTTGAAAGACAGCCTCCATGTAAAAATGTATTATATTAATCTTCCCCTGCTACATCTCTACCAGGCTGTGCTAAATTTCCCCAACAACCGGATTGTACTGGAGGTACACAACCCTACTGATTTTATAGCCGGGCAAAAACCCACGGATGCCTGGAATGAAGAAAACCTGTATGCTTTTGAAATTATACGTCCGGCGCAAACGCCCATAAAACAGATGCATAAGGAAATGTTGCAAAGCCTTAATATATATTCAGGATTTTATGGGCGAATGGAAAGAAGAAAAATGTTATGCTGGGCATTGGTAAAAAAAGGATATTCCCAGAAGCAATTAACCAGCAAAGGAGGGAAAGAGATCTGTACCCTTAGTGAAACGGGCACTGAACGTATATTGAAATGTCAACCGGTAAACGAATTAATAAGAGCATTAAATACGTTTCAGCAGCCATCTATGCTTCATCCGATAATAGTTGATGCCACAGGGATCAGCGATCTTATTGATATTACTATACCTACTGATAGTATAGGTAATATTTCCAGGCTGCGCAGTGTACTTCAGCCTTACGGACTTGACCTGGTTAAAGAAGAAAGATGGCTGGATATGTTTGTGTTATCTTCCAACGAACCCGAAGAATAGTTTTTCTCATGCGGTTGAGGCTTCTGATAGTAGTGTCAGACTCCCCCGGGAATACCCCGGGTTTTTTTTGTGCACCACTATTCTAAGTTCTTTAAGATCAAAGTCCCTAACAGGGCATTTAACTACCGCATGGGCTTCAATTTCACGGCAGACGGGAACGGATTGAGGAGCTGATGACAGTGAATGAACGAGCTTAAACCGGCTCATTGTAAAATGAGTTGGGTTCATTCTGCCGGCTAAAAAGATAAAGAAGTTCCTATCGAAGCCTTTAGAGACTTGACTTACAAACAGATAGCCGGTAATTATAAGGCGTTATTTTTAAATGGTTTAAAGATGAATGATTTTTTTTGAATCGGGTAGGTAAACTATTGGTTTACTTTTCGTATTGTTTAAAAACAGAAGTCTGGCAACAGCAAGGCTACCGATAGCCCATATAGTATCGGCGAGCAGGTTGATCAATATGTCTTTGAGATAATCCAATTGATATAATAAATATACTGCAATGTATACATATTTGCCGATCTCTTAAAGCTGTCTGCCTTACAAGCAGAGGGTCCGCGGTTCGAACCCGGATGTTTCACAGAATTTAAATGCTGAAATCCTTTATCAGTAATCGTTTCGGCTTTTTTCATTTATACCCCAAGCCTGTGGCATTTTGTAATAGTTACCCAAAATGCTACAATTACCGAACAATTGCCGCGCTGGCAAGTTTACTGTGTTTCCTAAGAACCGGAATTCAGTTAAAGCGAACCCCAAATTAATCTGAAAGTTCTATTGTTGGTTTTATGATGACAATCAGAAACAAAGGGAAAAGGTTCTCATTAAAGAAATGAGCACCCTTAATCGGCTGTGTGCTAAACAGGAAGCAGTTAAATCAATTGAAGAATTGCACCTTATTTTAAACAAAGGTCGCAAAAGAAAAAATAACCTACGGAGCTTAAAATACTAATTATTTTAGTAATTTTAAAGCGTGCAGTTTATTCATGTTTTGAATACTTAAAGAATATATTTACTATCGTGTTTTTATAACCTGTAAACTATAATCAATGGATTTGCCCGTCCGTAATATCGTAAGTGAGGTGGACCTCAAACCGGCTGATGCTTTACTCCCCTTATTTGAGTGCGTGGTGAATGGTATCATAAGCCTCAAACAAACCAGAGGCATTAATCAAAATGAAAAGAAAATTCAGATTCAGATTATAAGAGGCGATTATCCCCAAGGACTGCAAATTGTTCCTGTCAAAACGATACAGTCAATCAAAGTCATTGATAATGGTGAAGGCTTCACGGATATAAATCTGAAATCATACGAAACAGCTTATTCCCATAAGAACAAAAAATTCGGCTGCAAAGGTATTGGCAGATTTACCATCCTTGCCGCATTCGAAGAAATAAAAATTTCAAGTACCTATGAGGAAGCTAATACCTGGAAATATCGAGAACTAAAATTTGATCCCGTAAACGAAGTCACTGTATTGAGCACAGAAGAAGTTGAACCTGCGGCAAGAAAGACCATCGTCGAATTAACAGGCTGCCACAATGAAGTGATCAAAAATCATACAGCTTTAACTGTTACAGAAATCGCGGATGGTTTGATGCATCATTGCCTGGTCTATTACTTGTGTAACGATCTTCCGCTTATAGAAATACTGGATATTGAGTCCAACGAGGCAGCCGTGGTAAATGATTTATATAAACAGGTATCCAAAGACCGAGAGCGAAGTTTTGAGATAGACAAGGAACAATTTGATTGTTATATGACTCGGACTGAAAAAGTAAACAATCGGAAAAATCATTACATACACTATTGTGCTAACTCACGGGTGGTCGGAACAGGTAAAAGTATTGGCAAAGTCAATAGTATTTTTAGCTACCCACTTATAATCAACGGCAAAGGGTTTTACCTGGATATTTATGTGGTATCTGAATATCTTAACCGAAAAGTATATCACTCTCGTAACGGTTTTACCATTCCCCAGGAAAAAGAGAATGGACTTTTTATAGAAAACGGAATTTGTTTTAGCGATATCGAAGAAACACTCACCACCTTACTAGCAAAAGAATATGATGACTTTGTGAAAGAAACGCAGAATAGAAATATAAAGGAATTAAAAGATTATATCAATCTCAAAGCCCCGCGGTACCGGAGGTATATGGGCAGAGAAGATATACTGAACTCGATTCCTCCTAATCTTTCAGACGACAAGAAAGAAGAGGCACTGTATAAGATTTCGTTTAGCGAGAAAAAGAGAATCGATCAGAAAATACAAGGGTTTATTGAAAAGTGTGAAATAAACAAAGAAACGATAGAAGAAATTAAGCAAGAACTCGTGGAAAAGACTGCCTATGATGCTGATAATCTTTCCGAGTATATGATCAGAAGAAAAGCCATCATCGATATATTCACCCGGTTTCTGGAAGCTGATCAAAACGGTAAATACAAATTGGAAGAAGATATCCATAACCTAATTTTTCCTATGGGCGTAACGGACAGGCAGATAACCTACGAGTCTCATAACCTATGGTTGCTGGATGAGCGGTTTTCTACCTACACGTTTATTGCTTCCGATAAACCCATTACTACCTTTTCACAAAACAGGAGCAGAAAAGAGCCAGACCTGATCATGATTGATGCGCCTCAAATGTTTGACAATCCAATCAGCTTTGCGCCAGAACATTCCGGCGAAATTTCCTCGATGGTGATTTTTGAATTCAAGCGTCCTGGAGAGATTGCACACCAAAAAAGTAAATCGGATTATCGCTGGGAGTTCTCTGAATTGATAGAGGGTTATTTTGATGATTTTCTTTATGGTGATTCAAAAAAGAATTATCGGGGCAGCCAGGTGGTCGTAAGAAAGGAGACGCCTAAGTTTGGATATGTTATCGTAGATATCATCCCCGAAAGGCTGGAAGAATTCAACTTGGGGAAAGGGTATCGTAAAACGCCATTTGGCACATTTTATAAAATATATCCGGAACTGAATATGCATATTGAAGTGCTCCGGTTCAGCCAGCTTATTCAGGCGGTAGAAAAAAGACATACACCTTTCTTTGATAAGCTTTTTAATAGCTAAGCAGCCGCTTACATATTATTGGATGAATGGGTCTGTGAAAACGATGAGAATATGCAATTGTTCTGTGAATGTCTTGACATTGTGGGATAGCGACCAAAGCGATTCAATTCTTTTAAGGACAATTATACGCCAACGGATTACTGGATCCTGATTACTTTATCAAATACGCTAACAAAACAATCAGCCCTATTGAAGAGCATTGTTTGGGACAATGGTGAAGTGTTGACAGCTGGAATGAACGGCCATTCATAAAGCGTCCTATCCTCACCGACCGGCGTAAAATACAAATAAAAAATCCCGGACAAGAATGCCCGGGAATGTTGCTAACCTATGAAAAACACCAAAGGTGTTATAAGATGACTTTCTATTACAATATACGAAAGTATTATTCCATTTTATGAAACTCCCTCAGGTGAATAAAGAAAGGATCAATAAAACTATTTTTTTTGTTGATAAATTCCCCGGTTTGATCAGATATGTCTCTGTATTTCTTAGCCCATTGCTCGAAGGAATTGTTATCTATCGGATCCGTGATCCTTCTTAAAATCAGTTCTTCTTTATCACTATTTTCTAAAGTTAGTTGGTTGGATTGAATATTGATCTGGCAAGCCTTGAAGTAAGAAATTGGAGCCCAGATCCATTGGTTATTTTCCAAATACTCGTCCTTAAAAGTACATGTCGGTTTGTAATAAAAGTGTATTTCAAGTGAATCGCTTTTATTATTGATAAAACCTGGCCATGCCCGGTAAACAAAATAACTCCTGTCCTCCTCCTTGCAAATCATCCTATTTCCAAAGGACTTAATGGATTGGATAATGCTCAGCGTAAGGTTTTTCCTTGCAACCCGCAGATCCGGATCTTCATATAGTCCATTCACAATATCCACAATCCTTTCAATTAAGGGGGCCACAGAAGCACCTCCAAAAGTATGCTCGTAAGGATGTGCTAACAAATTCCTTATTTTCCGCATGGAATCCATATATTCCGGATAATACGCTTCAAAATGGTTTCTTTCTTCAAACCATTTTATTAATTGACGAAGTGACCCTTTTGAGTCCCAATGCTTCCCTTGTAATTCTTTGTATCGAAGCTTCAAAGCCATCTCCATAGTCAGCACCGATTTAAGTACCGCAACATCATAAAATTTGCATTCGAAGAAACTACATTCAATTAGCCTACGGATAATCCGAAAGTTTTCAATTACATCTGCGTGAACTTCCTGCTTCAGATAAAGATTCGGCATGAATTTTTCAATAAAATTATCCATAGTTCCAGTTACCCCTTCAAATATGGTCCAATTATCATCCATTCTTAATGTAATAGGTATTGACATATATAAAGATGCTCTGAATTGCAATTAACTCTGGTTGAAATTTTATACTCTCACTGCGTAAAAAAGATATAAACTATCCAATGCGCTAATCGAACTTAGTTTTCTAAAACCTGGACTTATTCTTCCTTATCAACTAAATCCAATCTTTTATTAAAAACATTTTCAATTTTCTTTGTTTTGTCTTTTTGCTCTCATCCTCAACTAATGATAAATAATTACTATTATCGCTAACTATTTTGCACATCTTTATACTGATTTAAGCTTTCTTTCTGAGATTCACTATTGATCATGATTCTATCATCTTCCCTTGTAACGGTAATTTTTTTATTATACCCAAACATTAATGTTTGAGAATGTTGCTTAGTTTGAGTTTGAAATATTTGATATGAGTTTCTTTTAACTTCATACTAAATTCCATTTATTAGAAATCTACTTTGATTGAATCATCTTTTTTTAAAACAATTTTATCAACCTTGCCTATAGGTATTATTGTTGTTGTGGAGTCGCATCTTGAATAAATGAAAATAAACTGAGAAGTTTGGCCAATGTAAAAGTTGTCCCTATCAGATACATAGGTGTGATTACTTGTTTTAATTATCGTTCCACTATAATATCCATTTTCAACTTTTTTTATTGAGTATGGTGTAGAAAAAAAGAAAGAAATAAGGAAAAGTATTCCAAAAAGTATATTGGGTATCGCCATTTCACCGAAATGTTTAATTACAATATTTATCTTTAAAAATGTGACAGTTATTATTAGAAGAGCGATAGCGAAAATTGCATAATACATTCTATTGGAATAAGTTTTACCCCAAAAGAATCCCGCAATAGGGCCAATAATCATGAATAGAAAAATTAATGCACCAATAATATATATAACCCATTTGATTATTCTTTCAAGTATTCGTATCATTTTATTTCTTCCAACTACCCCTAATGTTTTATTTAAATAGCTATATTTTATGGGATTAATCTTTTTATTTTGTTTCGTAGTGTTCGAGGAGTTTTCTTTGATAGAAAATATGAATATCTCCAGAAAAATTAATAGGAAAGAAAAGCCTACTAAAAATAGATCATTTGCAATGAGTAATCCAATTTCAGAAAGTGAAAGATAATTTTGAATTGGAAGATTAAAATTGTTGAAATAAAGCATTTGCTTACTTAACCCTAAAATGATAATAAAAATTGAAAATTGGGGAATGTTTCTAATTAGTGATTTTAATGTAATATTTAAATTTTGCATTTAGAGAAATTACAAGTGTAAATAATGTAATTTTTAGCTTGATATAGACTATTACTTTTTAGTTTTCAAATTGGTTAAAATAGATAAGTTATGTAGACCGCCACCCCTTTTCCACCAAAAAAATGGAAACAATTTTACAATTCAATATAGAGAATTCATTCTTCTCTACAACGGTAGGAATAATCCAATGTCTTTTACCCTATCAAAAGACGTCAAAAAAATTGGATTACCAATAATTCATTTTAAAAAATTAAACCGATTCCTGAATGAAGCTCTCTCACATATTGCTGAAGCATAGCTTTAAATGTTTTGTCTTTAATGTGAGAGTAATCTTCTTTTATTTTATCATTCGTAGCATAAAATTTCAGATAAAGTGTTTCGTTAAGCTCGTCCACCGTAAAATGATTGGAAATGTGATACAATAATGCGTCCTTATACTTATTACACATGGTTAAACGCATTTTGTACAAAAGATTACTCTTGCCTGCTTTTAACTGATCAGGTGTCAAGTCTATTGGATGTATCTTTATTTGAAACATGATTATTTAAAAGTGCAAGCAACGGTAAAGGTTGGCGAAATGCGGATAATTGCATTCCGCATGCCCGTTTTTTTGCCAGGCATGTTAGCGGTAATTATGCCAAAATCTTAACAATAACTTCCATCAGTTTATATGCTCTTCTATGAAAGTGGATAAAGTCTTTGAACTTGTTTTTTAGCATTGTGTTGATTTTGATAATATTGATATATGCATGGTCTGCTTTTAGTGCTATGTTATTTGTCCGCAATATTAATGGAACGTTCTGATATTGTTTATTAATATCGAGTATTTTGAGGACTAATCCATTTTGTTCGGAAGCTATGTCAGTCTTTTCACCAGCTTTTTGCCAGTCGCCAAATATCTTGAAGTAACCTTGAATAAGTTCTCCCCCGTTTGGTATAACAGGTTTGCCATTCAGTTTTATTGCAAGTTCATCATGAATTTGTCGCAGTTCGTCAACATTGTCGTAAAAAGTATTTTCATGCTTTTTATATTCTTCAAAAAGCATTTTTGAAAACCCTGCTATTGAATCATTTTGAATTTTAATTTGAGCAATTAAAGAAAAAAGTTTGGAAACTGCTTTTGAATATTTTTTCTTATAGAATGTCGGTTCGAAGTTTTTTAAGAATACTGTAAAATCAATTTTGTTTAGGTAATTAAGCGTCCCAATTGGAATGTAGTTAACAATGAAATCGTTTCCATTGCCAAGCCCCGCTTTATGAAGCGAAGCTGAAACAACTTTAGTTTGTTTTTCACATGTCTTACTAAAATCTCTTAAAATTAGTAAAAGACTTTTTTTATACGACTTCCTTTCTTTAGTTTCTTTAATTTGTCCCGCCAACCATGTTGCAAATAGTCCAATTGAAAAAGTAAAAAGTGTTATAAAAATTGTGGCAGTCGTATTTACGTCAACTCCAAACCCTTTTAAATATTCAATTACTTTTTGCATCATCTTTAATTACCACCTTACAGGCTGACGAAATGCAGATAATAGCGTCCCGTCCCGCCAAGTATACCGAAGTTGATTATTTAATTAGAGTACAACTAATAGATTTTTGTTGATAGCATTCCTTCAGCCAGAATTATTGCAGAACAATGAACCGAAGTTGAGGAACGGTTTTCGTCTGCCTGCATTTTTGTCTGCCTATTAGCTGCCGTTTTATCGCCATCCATGAAAATCACTTGTGCTAAAACGATTGTTGCTAAAATGTTTCAAAGCGTACTTCTCTAACTCTTGAATGAGATTCAAGTATGTCACCAACTGAATATGGAAGAACTTAAAAGTATTATCATGAGTTATGGTAAATAGCATATTGAATTGAATAAAGAAGAAACTATTTTCAATTCTTGTCAACAATTTAATGAGCTCAGAGTCTAAATGTGTGTAACGCGCCAGTATTTTAGCTAAGCTTTTTTCTGTGTTGTTTTTTAAATATTCATACCAGTAATTCCAATTAACTTTACTTCCACTTGATATAAGTGGAGAATCATTTGCTGTCCTGTCAACCGAAGCTAAAAGGTCAAATAACTTTTTTTGATCTGGATATTCAAACTGCCCTCCTTTATCAGGGGCTTTGTCTAAAGGTGATATTAAGAGATGTCCGTTTATAATAATCTGAAAAATTTCGTAGCCTACAAATTCATTTATGTTATCCTTGTCTTTCTGGTTTTTAATATGAACAACAATAAAATAGAAAATGAAAGCCGAAACGTATGAAACCGATAGCTTAGAAAAAAAGTCTCCTATTTTGCTGGCTCCAGCAAAAACTTCATCATAGCGCTTTAGTATAACTTCAATAAGGCAGTAAAGTAAAATTGCTACCCCCAATAAAATTTTCAGGTCTTTCCTTACGCTCTTAAAATAGTATAATTGTTTTTTCATGATGTTTATTTCGTAGGATCTCAAAAAATGGCATATAACGGTACAGGTTGGCGAAGTGCGGATAATAATGTTCCGTCCCGCCCGGCTCACCGAAGTTGATTATTTATTTAAAGTAAGTTATATTTCTTTGCGGATTGCATTCCGTCTGCCCACATTTTTGCCAAGCCTGTTAGCGGCGGTTTCTTTCTATTTCCTTTCCTTTAGTTTCAAATAAATTTTTAACCTTTTCATCTCATTAACAAATCCTATTGAATCCAGGGGGCGTATTAAACCTTTATTTTCCTTATCAACTATCCAATATTTTTCTTTCTTAACAATATCAATGCTTCTCGCGATTATATATCGTTGGTTAAAATTATATTCAACGACTTCTTGAGGAATAATTGTAATTCCCGAATTCATTTTTTCATCTCCTAAAATAATTTGTGATTCATGTCCATCGCCAAGATAAAAATAGTCACTCCCTAAATTTTCACTATCTGCTGTGTGATTATAAATACAAGAAATACAAAATAAAAAGAGTAATGCCAATATTGATTTATACATAATTTTTGAAAAAGTATTGCTTTACGTTTGGTTCCGACGAAATACCGCTAACGGTACAGGTTGGTGAAATCCGCATAATAGCGTTCCACACGCAAGCATATCGAAGTTGATTGTTGCTTATAGTGTAATTTATAACATTTTGCCGATTGCATTCCGTCCATAGAAACGATACCTGAAAAAAGTACTCCGTCAGTCAGTCCCTAATTGTATTAAACCTTTAATTAGCCGCTGCTCTTGTGTCCATGAAGTATTTCACCTGTTTATGTCAACAATTGTATCTAAAGGTGTCCATGCGATATAGTTGTTTTCCGCTAAGTAATCTTCAGATTTGCTTTTCAATTCTGCAGCAATTTTCATTTCTTCTTCTGTCGTATTTGGTTTCCAAATCTCTCTTAGTCCTTTTCCTGTGTAATGAACTAAATGATTGTCCTCAACTCTGATTATTCCTGCATTAATTCTACTGCCATCAGAAAGAGTGAGGATAGGAGTATCATTGGATTTAAGTTTTGAAACTATATTGGGATTGATGTATCCTGTAACTTTCCTTTTGAAATTTGGTTTTTTTCCTGTTTTGGGCTTTTCAACTTCTTCTGCCATTTTCTTTTCAAAAGTTGGTTTCGTACCAAGTTCTGGCCTTTGTATAGCAGGTTCATTATAAATTTCTCTAAGCAAATCAACATAACTGTTTTCAAAATTATTGTCGTTGCCCGTGTCAATGTGAATGAATTGCTGCATAAATGCAGGAATGCTTTCCTCTTTACTTCCTCTTCTTAGAACAGGAATTATTTTCTCATTCGTGGTTTGGTTGTTGTAGAGTTCAGCATTCATTATTGAATACTCGTAACCAACTCCGCCTGCCCTCTTGTCTGCTTTCAGTTTATAATTTGGAGTAAAGACAATAATTATTCTCCCCGCCCTTGAAATAGAATTTTCAACAAAGTGAGGAAGATTTTTTCCTGGCTTTAAATAATATCTGTCGAGTATTACATCAATGCCGTCTGAGCATAATCGGCCTGCCAAATTTAAAACCCATTCTTTGTGTGCTTCATCATCCCACGAATAAGAAATAAAAACAACAGGATTATTAGAAGATGAATTATTTATTTCGGGAATTGTCATTATTTCCTTCTTTGCTACTTTATTCCCTATTAGTTCTTCTATTTTCGCAACTTTGTCTGCCTGAAAAGGTTTTAGGATTTCAAGAAAGCGATTTATAACTTTCAATCTCACATCTTCTTTCAATCCAAGGAGAATGTCATAATAGAAAATCTTACGGCTTGTGCTTTTACCTTCTCTATTTCTCTGCTCTATAAATTGAGTATAGTCAGGAAAGTATGGCTCAAACTCCCTTATCGTATTAATAAATCTTGAACCTGAAAAATATGTAGCGACATCGCCTTGATTATTTATCAGGTCAAATAGACGATTATAAATTTCAATCCAATTCACTGGGATATTTTTTTGCGGTGTCAAATTGAAACCGTCCTCTTTTGTTTTTAATATTTCAAATTTAGTAATTGTGGCTTTGCAAATTTCATCATCTGGAAAGTACCGTGCATAATTTACGGCTTCCTTCAATGACTTTCGTTTTACGAGTTCAAGAATTAAAATTTTGTAATTGTCGGCGGAAAGTTTGTAGAATTTCCCATGATTGAGAATATAAAGTGTGTCTAGGTTGTCCTCAATATCTTTTCTGTCTGCCGAGTAGTTCTTAACTTTCTTAAAAAACTCTTGCTCAAAAATTATAGCCGCCTGTTGCAGCATCGTGTCTGTTGATATGTCTGCCTTGTGTGTATAGAGTAAATTTAGGATGTCAGTCCATTGTTCCATGAAGATAAGTTGGTAAAAAATTTCTTGGTTTAACATCGTTTGTTTTTTACAGTCAGTTTCAAGTTGGTACTGTCGCCATAGGATTGCGGCCAACGGAAGGGCCTGGCGAAGTACGGATAATAGTGTTCCGTCCCACCGGCTCAATAAAGTTGATTGTCAATTTAAAATTTGAATGACTACGATTTTATTGTTGTATCAATTTCTAAATCTTGATTACCCTCCATGCTGCCAACAATATCCACCAGACCTGGATTTCCTTGAGCACCTATATCCTTTCTTTGTGATAGCGCTACATTGACTTGAATATGCGCCAGATTTGGAAGAACTCTTTTGGAAGCTACTGCTGTAAATCGAACCCTTTTGAGAATGAGCGTTTAGTTGATCTTGAGGTATGGAACGGCTTTTCTGTTTGCTAACCGCTACCTTGGACTTTGATTTCTTAGATGCCTTTAGCTCATACACTCGCAGCTTAACTTGCATTTCTGCATTAGTTTTTTGGAGAGAGTCAATTCTAAACTTTAATGATTTATTTTCCTCATCAAGGTTCAAACAATTGTTTTCAAAAGAGGTACATGAAATTAAGCAAGCGCATATAAAAGCAATGGCTGAAAAAGATTTAGACGTCATTTGCAAAAGTTTAATATCTAAGTAAATCAGAGTTGCAATTAAATTGTTGTGCAGATATAGTTCTTTCGAAGGCTTATTACAGATAACCTGGCACAGCTTCTTGGGTTTGCCAAAACAGATTTTCTATCTATACACAAAGCTTCGCTTTCCTTAGTCCCATAATACAATACGTGCTTATGGAAATAAAGTAAATGATAAAAATATAAAGAGGTGGTAACGGTTCAGGGTTATCAGCAGGAAAGGATTAAGGTTGGTTAAATTTAAGGAATACAGTTTATGTATTCAAACCTTTTTTTCATGGTGCTGGCCTATCTTACTTTCGATCGCTACTTGATTATGCCACGCCTTTGTGGAAATGGCGCGCGGGCTGATATGAGGTACTGGCGATGAAAGACGGACTTTTCTAAAACAACATCCCTATATTTTACGGCCTCTCACAATGCGCTCAATGGCAAGGCTGTGAATACGAGCGGGATGGTAAGACGATGCGGCTACTGATATTAATGGACGCGAATACTCAACCATCTACCGGCAATATTTCAAAAGGGGAGTGGTGTAGATATCAAAATACACTTATAGTAATTTTCCGTATGGGTAGTAACAATTATTACAATATGGGAGCTGCTGTCATTACAAAATAATAGTATAAGGTTCTATTTTTTGAACGCACAGATGGCCGTTCCTTTGTGTAACAAATCCAATAGATCCTTTTTAATCCATATCCTGAAAAACAATCAAAGCCTTAACCCGAACCGTACCCTGAAGCCCTGAACAAAAACCCTAACCCGGAAATCCAATGCAATGTCCTAAAAACCGACAAAGACATTGATCAAAGCAATGACAGCATAATAACTGTTGTTGCTTTGTGTTTTAATTCTCAGGAAAATAAAAGGGGCACAGTAAAAACAGGCCCCGTTTTTTAGTTTCAACCCTAAACCCTTAGGAGAATAGCAAGTTAGTTTTATAATGCCGGATTTAAAAATTTTGTTTACCTGGGTGAAATTGAGGCTAAAAAAGTACTGATTGCAAAGCTTTTTATACTGGTCGCAAAGCCTTTTATCCCGGTTGCTATATAAACGTTCGGGGGAATAGTTGCAACTTTGTCCTGTAGTCTCTTATTATGAAAAAATCCTCCAAAAGCAAAAATCGGGAATTGATGAACAAATTCAATTTCACCGAAAAGATAACCGACATCTATCTCTGTCTTTACATAGCAAAAGACCGGCTCTTTATGCTTGTTGATAAAGCATTTTATCAAAAGCAAATTTCTGCTGCGTCAAGAGATACCTGGAAAGAATGTTTCGAAAATGAATGTCTCTCCTGCATGCAAATGAAAATTAAAACTTATTTTGACTGTGCTTATCTGGAATTCAAGGCACGCCACCTAATGAATGCGGCGGAGAACCTGAACTTCAACCGCAAAGAACCCTGGCAGGGGTTTACTATTCCTTTCGAAAACCCTTACTTCCCGGTATTCACTAATAATACGTTGATATGCCCGGCAGGTCACGCCCAAAAATAAAAAAGATGAGCCTGCAGCTCCTGGTAAGGGATCTGGACCGCTCAATTACCTTTTACACGGGTAAGCTGGGCCTTGAACCGGAGTTTCGTTATGAAGACTTCTATGCCGGTCTTATTAAAGATGGCTGTTCCATTCATCTAAAAACCGGCATGCCTTCTGTCGGGGACGAAAAACAAAAGAGAAAATAGCGATCTGGACATTTAGCACGCTGCTGTTGTCATGGATCTGTCTGAAAAACCGGAAGAAGGAAACCATATTATGACTAAAACAATAAGTGGTAACACCAAAATAAATGTTGCATTGCAACAATCAAAGTAGTCCCCGATCAATAGGGAACAACCCATGAAAAACCGATCCTTTACTTACCTCGCTATTCGCCCATATCCGTCCGGAATGGGCTTTGGGAATTATATGATTGAGAGCAATTAAGTAAAAATTCGAACACTAAAATATTACAGAATATTACTGTTTAAAAGTTAGTTAGACGATTTTGAACCTTTAAGCTAATAATACTAATCCAATTCTTGATTTCACTGCAAATTTCTCATAGAGAGAATTTCGATAGTCATCAATTGTATGACGACTTAGAAGCATTTTGTTAGCTATATCTTTATAAGGTATATCGGTCGCAGCATATTTCAGAAATAGCAATTCTTTTTCTTTTGAGGATTCAATTTTCATATTAAACTCCTGCTTTGAGGTATTTATCAAGGTATTATTGATAAATGCCAGGTACAAATATGCTAGTACGAGATTATGTAAAAACATTATCTTTTCAAGAGCAATTTGATTTTGGAATTGCAGTTCTTAGAAGATTTGGATGGACACCATAAAATTAAATTATGACTAACAGAATAGAAGATTTTATAATTTATGCCACAAAATATGGCGGAGCTATCGAACAGGGCGATCATAAGTTGGCTAATAAATTCCATGGAAAATTAATGGCGATGTACCCTTTTATCAGAGAAGAGGGTAGATTTGATCAAATGATAGATTTAACCAAGAGTACTAACGAAAATATAAAGCTTTGGGCGGCCACATTTTTATTAAGGACAAATGAAGAAGTCGCGTTAAAAGCGTTGAATGAGTTAAAGCTATCGCCCGCAATAACAGGCTTAACTGCCTCCACAACAATAGATTTGTGGAAAAAAGGGTTGCTTCGCTTCTCCTAAGTGATATACATAATTTACCATCAGTTAAGATGTGGCTTCAGTTGGCGTTTTATAAGCATGATAGTAGATCGTTAGAGAAATACCAGCGAAATGCTTGGTGCATTTTATATAACAGTTAAAGGGTCAAATTTCTTGAATAACGTAATAGGCTTTCCGCGATCAATTCGAATTGTTGAAATCCATTCATTCTTTTTTTGTTTTTTGTTGTTTTGCATTGCACTAAATGCGCAAGCTCAAAAAGAAGGAAACATATGGTATTTCGGGCACCATGCTGGGCTTGATTTCTCTGATGGCTCTCCCAAAGTGCTATCGGATGGCGCCTTATTTACTGAAGAAGGTGTCGCTACCATTTGTGATAAAAGCGGGAAATTGCTTTTTTATACTGATGGCATAACTATATGGAACCGGGAACATCAGGAAATGCCGAACGGTACCGGATTGCTAGGGAATAAAGGAAGCACACAATCTGCTATTATTGTTCCTGCCGTCGACAATATTTCGGGATACTATGTATTTACGGTTGAACTGGGAGGCGACCCTAACGGCCTCAATTATTCTTTTGTCGATATGAATCTTGATGGAGGACTGGGAGATCTGGTAAATAAGAACGTGCAACTGCAGACTCCTGTTTGTGAAAAGATTACTGCTGTCAAACATTGTAACGGAAAAGATATATGGGTAATTACGCATGGATGGAATGATGATGCTTGGTATGCATACCTCGTAACTTCTTCGGGTGTAGGCATATTGCCTGTTGTTACACACACAGGTAGACTTGTGACGGGACATTTTGACGGTACGCTTGGCTATCTTAAAGCCTCGCCAAATGGCAAAAGACTTGCGGCAGCTCACTTTGGATTAAATGGTCTTGACCTGCTTGATTTTGACAATTCTACGGGGATTGTATCCAACCCCTTAGTACTTACTACCGGGACACATTACTATGATGGAGCTTACGGCGTGGAATTTTCGCCGAATTCCAAAGTGCTGTATGCTAATAATTGGTATTATGATCAGGCAACCTTCATTGTAATGAATATACTGGTGCAGTATGATATTTCGTTATCAACCGATAGTGACATAATTAAATCTAAAAAAGAGCTGTTCAAATTGGACGTACTATGGCAGTATATGGGGTTGCCTGCAATTGGCACCCGATGGCAAAATCTATATGGCAAATATGGCATATCCATCTTTTTTGTCAGTTATAAATCACCCCGATGTAGTCGGTGTCAATTGTGGTTTTGTAGAAAATCAATTGTTAATAACTCAAACAGATGGTATTGCAGCCAGGTTTGGGCTACCCACGTTTATACAAAGTTTTTGGAAGCCCCGTTTTGAAGTTACCGAACAATGTAATCAACAAGGGCATATGTTTCGTTACCAACGGACGGAAGAAGTAGTTTCGGTAAAATGGGACTTTGGAGATCCTATCTCAGGTGCTCAAAATAGCTCACTGGTCGATAGTGCTTTGCATACCTTCTCCAATTCAGGAACATACAATGTTAAACTAATCCTGTTTTCCACATGTGGAGTCGATACTTTAAGCAACAATATTACGGTAAATAAGGTAGATCGTATACTAGGATTGGATACAGTTATATGTGGCGATTCCGAGTACCAAATAGCTCCTTCATTGCCATCGCAATTTACTTACTTGTGGCAAGATGGCTCAACGGCCCCTTTTTTTTCAGCGAAGCAGTCAGGATTAATTGTGTTGGAGTTGACAAATTCAGAAACAGCATGCGTCTCAAAAGACAGTGTTCAACTGAAATTTAACCCATACCCTGATTTTGATCTTGGCGTCAACAGTTCTGTATGTGAAAATACAGTGCTTTCCGCATCAATACTTCAATCCGATGCCTCTTATTTGTGGAACACCGGCAATACTACTGATAAGCAGAATATATTGAATTCAGGTCTTTACTGGCTTGAAGTTAATTTAAACAATTGCATTAAGCGAGACAGTCTTCAAATTAACGCAAAGCCGGTACCAGTGTTTCACCTTGGAAATGATACGATGTTGTGTAATAGTCAATCTTTGCAACTTCACGCGCATTTTGAGGGGGCCAAATATGAATGGCAAAATAATAGTACTGATTCCGTCTACTACGTGACTAAGCCAGGAGTTTACTTTGCTTATGCAGAATTAGATGGATGCCTGGCTTCAGATACCATAGTTGTTAGCTATGGGGAGCAGCCTATATTTTCGCTAGGAGCGGATTTAGAAATATGTGACGGACAGGTATTGCAACTTCATCCCGAAGTTGACCATTATGATCAATATAAGTTCACTTGGCAGGATGCTAGTACAAAGCCAGTATTTGCCGTGAAGGAACAAGGCAAATACCACCTAACGTTGACAAACAATTGTGGAACGTTTAACAAAAGGGTTATGCCATTTATACGTTCCCTCTGCCTTCACTCCAAATGGCGATGGTCTGAATGATATATTTCGGGCAGTAATGTCGGACAATTCTCATATATTTTTACTTCAGGTCTTTAATCGGTGGGGAAAAAAAATTTTCGAATCGCATGACATTTTGAGGGGGTGGGATGGTACCTTAAACGGAACTCGCCAGCCAGAAGGTAATTATGTTTGGGTACTTAATTACCAGGATAAGGTAACGAAAGTAGAAAACATATCTAGAGGTACAATAATGCTTATAAGATAGTAACTCACATTCAATTTATAAATGAGTGTCGTTGTTATTGCATTCTGAATAATAAACTTAGGTCACTAGTGTTGCGCCTTAGTTAAATGATTTTCAACTGAATATATTTTGGTTCTTTGATATCTTGATTTTCTTTGTTTAAAAACACCTCGTGGATTGGTCTTTTTCAAAAAGCGCAAGACTGATGTGTTGAATAGGGTGTATTTGTTAGGTTCAATTTCTTTCGTGCGATGAGTACTTGCACATATGCGGAATCCATATTTGTATTTTAACTGCATTCTCACTGAAGCCTCAGAAAGATTTAACTTTTAAATTTTGTTTTATCCATTTGAAGAACAGTTCTATACCCCACCGATGTTTATAAAGCTGTGTAACTGTTTGTGCTTTTATTTTAAAGTTATTGGTTAAAAACACAAATGTTCTGTCGTATTCCGAATTATAAAATTTAATGCGTCTTAAATGTGTTGGATATTTTTTGCTGCTATTGAGTCCTGTAAGAATTATATCCTGGTCGCAAAGTATACCTGAATTTCTATTAGACGCTCTTGAAGCGACCCGTTTAAATCTATGTTTTACCTTTTGACCGTTTTTTACTTTTCCTGAACTTTCTATAGGTAATATGTATCCCATTGGCCAACCCCATGTTGCCTTAGAAGTACGGAGTTCAACTATACACTTTTGAGCACAGAACACCATGCAAATTTATTACAACAAACTGCAGTGATACGGGACCCGTTCGTCCGGAGTGAAGAGGACAGGAGGTTAATTTACGACTAACTTCCTACTTGATTTAAATATTTTTGTGTTTTACATTTTTGATAAGTGCATCAAGGGTATAGAGGATGTACTTCTTATCTTCATCCGGAAATGAAGTGATATCATTAAATCGTTTAAGTATAGCATTATCTTTAACGGCATCCTTTTTAAACATGCTATGATTTTCCCCATTTCGCCGCCATTCATCCGGTGGCTGCTTAAAATAATTCCGGAAAGCACGGGTAAAGGTATTGTTGCTGGTAAATCCTGTTTCGGCTACTATCTCTTTAATGTCTTTCCCTTCTTTCAACATCCTGCCTGTTATTTCCATACGCTGCTGGTACCAGTAATCCCACATTGTAGTTTTAAAAGCAGTTGCAAAGTTTTCTCTAAGTGTGGTAGTGTTCATTCCTAATTCTTTTGCAATAAATTTGGTACCAGGGTATTTTTTAAAAGAATTTCTGAGTAATATCTTTGCTCTTCCCATTTTATCCGTTCTATCGGGTTGGGAAATTGCATTTTCCTGCATCAATGATGCTTCGCGCAGTATCAGCATAATTAATCCTTGTATGCTATTATCGCCATACAGGCTCAGTAGCTTATCCGTATAGCTAAAATGAAGAATGCCATTGATTATCTTAAGCAGGTACGGAGTAAGTTTTATCGCTGCCGGTTTAATACTGGAAGGCACTTCATTACCCGCCTTCTCCAAAAATGATTCTAACAGTGGCGTAGTATAGTTCAAAGAAACAAACGCTTCTTTGGAAATGTCTATCTCCAAAGTCCTGTATAGATTACCCGCTTTGAATAAGCCGGTTCCGTCGAGTTCGGGCAGGTAGAAAATATTGCAATAATTTTCTCCCAGTCTTGCATCATCTATTCCTCGATATTCCCAATCCATTGTATTTTGCAAGGAAATATCCATTTTCAGTCCGATCCCATTCTTCTTCCTTCTTAATGCTATATCTTCCCTGCAATCCAGTATAATATACTGAAAATTATAATGGGGCAGGTCAACAAGCTGCACCAGCAAACTACCAAAGCTGCTCTCCACAGTAAATACCTGGCTGCCTTCTATTATGTATCTCTCCAATCTCGCAGGTATTTCCCGGGTAAATCGTAAGTCACTCCCGCCAGGAATACTTATATTCAGATCTGTTTCTTTCATTTGATAGGGATTTAGAGGGAATTGGTGCACTGGGTTTTGCATAGTCATAAGATATAATGAAAGCTATCTGCTTGTCTAAAAATAAATGTTGCGCTTGCGGGGAAAAGATTTGGCTGGCAGTCTTTGCTTTGATCTGTACTTGTATGCCGGGAATATTATTGCTGCAACATTTAGTGGCTGGAAGTAAAATTAAAAAACAGTGGACGAAAGTAAAATGGTATCAACTTCATTCGCATAGAGCAAACAGCATTCTGCATAGAGCAAACCGGCTTTGGTGTAATCGTTTATTCTGAAAGTCTTGCCTGACAAGCGTTTTACTTTCCCCAAAAAAATATTTTTTTCCCATAAAACTTAAGGTCTTTATTTATATGTTTTGCACGACAATACCGCATTCTGCATACAGCAAATGAGTGCTGGTGTAACAGATTTTAAAAGGCTTTTAAAACTGTTGAGGTTTGATGTGTAAAGACAATGTTGATGTACACAACAATTCATACACATTAAAATCAAAACAAATGGAAAAGACTAAAAACATCTTCGAAAATGCGATCAGCATTGAAGAGCTTGAAACAAGATTTGAAATGTCATCTACCGGACTGGGCGCTGTTTTAGCCAACCCATCCTGTATTGGCCCTACGCCGCCCTTTCCACCACAAACCGGGAATTAATGAAGTGATACATAGCCAGCTTCATTTCAGGAATCTGCAAGGATTCCTTTTTTGTAAACGGATTCCCGGTTCTTGTGCACATCAATTTGTCTTAAAAAAACATATAACCATTACCATGCACAATTTTACATTACAGGTAGTACCGGAGAAAAGGCAGTCAAGGCATATACTTATAACCATTGATGAAAGAATATACAACATCAGTGAAACATTGTACCATATTCTCACAAAAAAGCAAACGGGAGTTTTATCAGACGACCATATCGCCGATACGTTAAACACTCAATTTGCTACTGAAGCATTTACCGGTAATTATGTGAAAGATGCAGTTGCAAAAACAACAGATAAGATAAATTCTGTCAAAAGTAAAAGTACAGTTCACCCGCAATCATATATTTTATTTCGCCGGACGATAGTACCTGAAAAAAAAGCGGGAAAACTTTACCGGCTTTTATCTTTCCTGTTCATCCAAAAATTATTTGGTGTTTTATGTGTGGGATCTATAGTCGCCACTGTATGTTTTTTCTGGCAAAGTGATCCATATTTGATTCTGGCAATCTATAGCCATGCTTCATCCTATTTTTCGGTTAGCAGCCTGCTTATGCTATATGCAATTTTTCTACTCATCATTTTAGCTCATGAAACCGGGCATGCCGCTGCCGCATCGAGATTTGGGATAACACCAAAAGAAATAGGCATCGGGTTGTATTTTATTTACCCCGTATTCTATACAAATGTTACAACGATATGGAAACTTCCCTCCAACCAACGGATTATTGTAAACCTCGGCGGAATATATTTTCAATTACTTATCAATATCATTTTGATCTTGTTGTTTTATACAACTTCCCTCAAATCCGCTTTTCTTTTATTGGTCATCATTAATTCAGCCAGTATACTCTCTTCACTAAATCCATTTTTCAGGTTTGATGGTTACTGGATTTTTTCTGACTGGTTCAATTTACCGAATCTGCGGGCAAGATCGTTAGGGCTGTTGGCAAAATTAGTAACGGGAAAGATAGTTGGCATTCCTGTTTCCCCTGCTTTGGCAGTATATACTATTCTGAATACCCTGTTCTGGTCGTCTTTGGGATATTATCTCATCAGGTTCCTGGCAGAACAGCTTTCAGGTTTGCCGGATATTATTTCAATGGAGCACCCGGCCACCTATAGTAACATAATCAAACTATCTATTGGAATTGCAGGATTATTGTTTGCTATTCTATTACTGTTTAAATCCGTTTATCAAACCATTAAAATATTTCGCCATGAAACCAGGTAATTACATTCAACAAAGAGATGAGCTGATCAACAACTTTGCAACTAAAGTAAAGATCAAACAAGACGATGCCCTTAATGCACAATTTAATATTATCAGCGCGGGACTGTATAATTACTTACCGTCAATTCCTTTTAAAAAGCATGAAGAAATTTTCATAAGCATCCTGCTGCACCAGCAATTAAGTATGCTGGAACAATCGTCTTTTGAAGTATTGGAGCATATAACCTATGAAAATCTTGATAGTAATACTGAAACAATATTGAGAAGCCGCCCTTCCATTATTTGCACTTTTCATATGGGCTCATACAGGGCGATCAATCTTTTCCTGGCAAAGCATAATATTCCCTACTCATTGGTCATTGCCAGTAAAGTGATTGAAGAATCCGGCAAACTGTTTACCGGTCTTTATAAACAACTGCCCGGAGAAAGCAGGATAGACAAATTTTCCCTGATTGATGCAGAAGCTCCGGGATCGGGTTTACGTATGCTAAAAGAACTGAAAGGCGGAAGGAGCCTGTTATTATACATTGATGGCAATACAGGCTCTGGAGTGAATACGACTAATAATGTAAACAGTTGTGCTATTAATTTTCTTCACCAACAGATCTTTGCGAGAAAAGGTATTGCTTACCTGTCTCATGCAACAGGAGTACCCATAGTTCCCGTTGCATCCTATAGAAAATCATTCAACGATATACGGTTAAAGTTTTTCGATCCAATTTATCCTAACACTATTACTGATCGGATAGAATTTTCAATGAAAGCAACACAACAACTATATGACCTGGTGGCTCCTCTCATCAGAAAATACCCCGGGCAATGGGAATCCTGGTTATATCTTCATAAAGTAGCCTGCGTCGTACATCAAAAGAGTACGCATTTCAATACGCACAAAAAAATACCCGCCGCCAGCGATCAATTTCGTTTTAATTCATCCGGATTTGGTATTTTTAGAGAAGAGCAAAACTACTTTTTATTCCAGAAAGCTGGTTATATTTCCTACCCAATAGACAATAGTCTGTATGCCTTGTTATCTGCCTGTTTTGATAACCCGGTTCTAAAACGAAACATCAGTGATGGGCTATTCAATCAGCTTTACGAAAAGGAAGTATTTGTATTTGCCTGATCATGGTCTAAAAGACTTCAACTCAAATACTACTTTATGGCTGCTTTACTCATTGAAAGCAAGAACAAACAACTAATTATCGGCTTGCATCTTGCCGGATGGTTTATGTACGGGGCTTTAATGAACCTGACCCACCGGCTTTCCACACCTACTGTAACCATTACAGATACGGTATCCGCACTCATTCCTTATATCCTGACATTTTATGTCAGCCTTGCTTGTTTCCACTTGCTGAAAGCGAAAAGGTTTGTCGTAGGTGTTGCCGTTTTCGTTGTTGTTTTTATTACGATGTCTGGTATTGGCTATTTTTATGTGTACTGGTTTTTACCAAGGAATGGGATCGTACTTTTTTTAGATTCTGATTTCGGGCTTTTCCTGTCACAAGCGATATGGGGCTTTTTTTACATGTTCTTTTCCGCTGCCCTGTATTATATCATTCCACTGCTTTTAAAAAATGAAAGAAAGCTGAGGATAAGCGAAAATGAAAAAATGCAGCAGGAACTGGAGAACGTGCTATTAAAACAGCAGGAGTTAAAGGCGCAGCAGGAAAAGTTACAATACGAAAATGCTTTTGTCCGTTCGCAGATCAATCCGCATTTTTTGCTTAATACACTTAACGTGCTTTTTTCACAGGCATTGCCTCATTCAGAAATGCTTGCTGCTAATATCAGGAAGTTGTCTGAGATGATGCGTTATTCATTGGACAGCATACAGTTTGAAAGTGATAAGGTCCCGGTGCAACGGGAATTGGATAATCTTAAAACCCTGATTGAAATAAATGAAATGCGATTCCCTTCAGCTAAAGTTATTGATTACTGCATTGAAGGTGAGGCGGGCGCACAGATGGTCCCGCCTCTTTCGTTAACTACCATTGTAGAGAATGCTTTTAAATACGGCGACTTAAAAGACCCCGGTAACCCTTTGCAGATAAAGGTGGTGTTTCATCCGGAGCAGTTCTACTTCTATTGCCGCAATAAAAAGAGAAAGCAAAAAAATAATATTGAAATATCATCTTACAAGATCGGTCTTTCCAACCTGCGCAGGCGGTTGGATGTTTCGTTTAAAGGCCGGTATCTTACTAAGGTGGAAGATGAAGAAGATTTTTACACTTTTGAATCATTAGTGTCCGGTAAAAATACTTGATTGATAAATTAAAAGGAGGCG
>CALKHN010000001.1 GCA_937991535.1 uncultured Sphingobacteriales bacterium | reverse complement strand
CGGTTGAACCGCTGCCATCAAGAGTTACGCTGTTAGCAGGTAACGTTATGGTTTGCGCAACACCTGCATCGGCTACCGGTGGCAGTGGAGCCGCTTTTACAGTGATCGTAACAACAGATGTGGAGGAAAGACCTTTGCTGTTTGTAACCTTTAATTCAAACTTGTATATTCCTTCTGTAAGTCCGGTAACTGTAGTAATAGCCTCAATAGGCTCGGTAATCACTTCATTTAACGGGCCAGAGACCTTACGCCATTCATAACCACCTATAGTGTCGCCGGGCGCTGCAGATCCACTTCCATCCAATGTTACTACGTTGTTTGGCAAAATTATTGTTTGAGCAACGCCGGCATTAGCAACAGGAGGAGCTACAAGCGCATTTACCGTTACGTTTACTGTTGCAGAAGACACCGCGCCATTATTATCCGTTACCTTCAATTCAAATTGATATATACCCTCCGTAAGTTCGCTTACTGTTGTGCTAACACCTGATGGGGTAGCTATATTTTCGTTAGACGGGCCAGATACCTTACTCCATTCATAACTGCTAATACTACCAGAGGAAGCAGTAGAACCGCTGCCATCCAATACTATGCTGTTAACAGGTAAGTTTATTGACTGATCATTACCAGCATCCGCAATGGGAGGTAATGGCGCCACATTAACAGTAATGCTAACGGTAGCAGTTGATGTACCGCCATTGCTGTCGGTTATTTTTAATTGAAAAATATATACTCCTTCCACCAAACCGCTTACTAAAGTATAGGAAGCTCCAGGTGAGGTAATTGTTCCTGAAGAAGGGCCGGAAAGTTTACTCCACTGATAACTGGTTATAGTACCCGAAGGAGCTGTTGATTGAGTTCCGTCCAGGTTTACATAATTAACCGGAAGTGTAATGGTTTGCGCGTTTCCTGCATTGGCCACAGGTGGCAGTAGGGCAGGATTGACCTTTATAGTTACAACCGCTGTGGAAGTACCGCCTTTGCTGTCTGTAATTTTTAACTGAAACTGATATGTGCCTTCAGTAAGATCTATCGCAGACGTTTTAACGCTGTTGTATGAAGATATTGTACCGCCCAGAGGTCCTGATACTTTTGTCCAAACATAACTGGTAATTGTTCCTGCAGGAGCTGTTGATTTAGTGCCGTCAAGAGTTCCTGTATTTACCGGCAACGTTAATACCTGATCAGTTCCGGCATTTGCAATTGGGGGCAAAGAAGTTGCAATTCCTCTTTTATGGGAAAGCATCCATTCGTATACATTCATCCCATCTTCCCTGAAATTCGGGTCATATGTTTTTGACCAGGCGTCATGTCCGCTGGCATTAAAAATTGTTAATTTGGCTTTAGGGTCAGGAGTCGGAATACAGGCATTCACCGCCTTTACACAAGAGTCCAGTTTCCATGGTGGGGCGCCTGTATCTCCGGAATTATTCGTTCCCCACATTGACACCTTTGATGAAGCTATATTGCAAGCCTCACCATCCCGGGGAAGTACTCCCGCGCAAACAAGCAGCATCGCAGCTATGCGGCTGGCGTTTGCTTTAGACCGGCCAGCATATCTCCAACTCATATAACCGCCTAAACTAAGTCCGGTTAGATATATTCTATCTTCATCAACTCTGTATTTAGCAATACAATATTTAATCAAACTATCAATAGAAGGAATATAGTTGGTGGCTTCTTTTGATTGTGGGGAAATCACAATAAAAGAAAAATTTTCCCCTCCTACAGTAAAGGAAGATGGGAATTTACCCTGGTTTATAAGCTTGGGGGGGCCATTTACCAAAACTCTTGGAAGCTCGGCCACAGAACCATCTCCGCGTTCTCCATTTCCATGAAGAAAAATAATTATTGGAAATTTCTTAGTTGGTTGAGATTCATAATTAACAGGCAATGATTCATAATACCCTTTTATATTATCACCAAACGCCATATACACCGGTTTCTGTGTTTGAACCTGCGAGAAAGCAAATGAAGGTGTAAGAAGAAGGTACAGTAAAAAGAGCAAAGGTACCCTTCGCCAAAAATAAATTTGGGTGACTGGTTTCATGGTTTTTCGGGCATTCGGATTATTAAAATCAATATCAGGTTAGTTCGATAAAATATTCAACGTAAATTTTTTAATGAGCGTATGACAATTTTGAAATGTATTTTAAAAAACAGAAGCATTGCCACACGAATTATCATTTAATAATTACTGAACAATATTTGAAATCAAACTCACCTGTTGACAACCCAAACCAAATGCCGAAACCAGAAGGAATAAAGCAATAAGATTATCGAATGATAAAAAGTAAAATATAAAGTGTAGTTCGCCCATTGAAAATAATTAATGAGCGCCTTGTTTTTACCTTAACGCAGGCATTCGAAAGATCAGAAGATAATGAGGCGGAGGACGGTTAAATTAGAAAAGGAAAGACTATTTGACATTAATTTTAAGCAATAAAAAACTGCCTCAGAATTTTTACTTCCTGAGGCAGTTTCATTTAAACAATGCTAACGGTATAAAATTATTGCTTTAAAATTTTTATGGCTTTTTTGTATTTGTTATCCACAATTATTTGGGCAACATAAGTTCCGGCAGCAAGCTTAGACACATTAAAGGTTTTATTTACCATTCCCGGTGTATCCTTAACAAACTCCTGTTGCAACAATACCTGTCCGGTGAGGCTATAAACAATCAAGCTTGTTCGTCCCGTAGCCCTGCCGCTAACCCATACGGTCATATCAGATTTTACAGGATTAGGGTTAATCTTTACATCCAATTCTCCGGCAACAGGTAGCTGATCCGGGTTTGCCATTTGTAAAGGATCAACCGGCTCTACCGCACCAACTCCCTGGGAAGTCCTTGCGGATACTGCTGATTCAACGAATACATGGGTGTAGGAAATTTGTACATTTCCTTTTGGATCTGTTATTGTGATATAAAATTTATAGTCTCCTACCACATTAAGTCCGGTTACATCGGTGGCAATACTGTAGGGATATAAAATATTCGCTTTACTTGGTCCGGAAAGTTGTTTCCATATATGTGTACTGCCAACCGGAGCTGTAGATTTGCGGCCATCAAGTAGCGACTTTGTAACAGGAAGGATTATGGTTTGATTGCTCCCCGCATTAGCATAAAGCACATCCGTGCTGGTACTTGTTATAGCAGCCTTTACATATACATACATTGAAGACGTGGATGTATTGCCATACTTGTCTTTCAATACTAAGGTGAACTGGTAAGTTCCTGCGGTAGTAAGCCCTGTTACATCTGTGCCTATACTCCATGGTGCAGCAATCACCGCTTTTACCGGCCCGGCCGTTTGCGACCAGGTATGCGTACTACCTGAAGGAGCTGTGGATCCGGAGCTACCGCTGATTTTCACCGAACTAACAGGAAGTGTTATGGTTTGATTGCTGCCTGCATCTGAATAAAGGGGAACTGTGCTTGTGGCAGCCTTTACATACACATACATTGAAGACGTGGATGTATTACCATACTTGTCTTTCAATACTAAGGTGAACTGGTAAGTACCTGCAGTAGTAAGCCCCGTTACATCTGTGCCTATACTCCATGGTGCAGCAATCACCGCTTTTACCGGCCCGGCCGTTTGCGACCAGGTATGCGTACTACCTGAAGGAGCTGTGGATCCGGAGCTACCGCTGATTTTCACCGAACTAACAGGAAGTGTTATGGTTTGATTGCTGCCTGCATCTGAATAAAGGGGAACTGTGCTTGTGGCAGCCTTTACATACACATACATAGAAGACGTGGATGTATTACCATATGTGTCTTTCAATACTAAGGTGAACTGGTAAGTACCTGCGGTAGTAAGCCCCGTTACATCTGTGCCTATGCTCCATGGCGAGGCAATCACCGCTTTTACCGGCCCGGCCGTTTGCGACCAGGTATGCGTACTGCCTGAAGGTGCTGTGGATCCGGCGCTACCGCTGATTTTCACCGAACTAACAGGAAGCGTTATGGTTTGATCGCTGCCCGCATCTGAATAAAGAGGAACCGTGCTTGTGGCAGCATTTACGGTAACGGTTACTGTAGCACTGGCCGTGGCGCCGTAACTATCCTTCACCGTTAGCTTGAACTGGTAAGTGCCGGCCACCAATCCTGTAACAGTAGTTTTAACTGACCCGGGACTTGTAATTGTTGCTGTAGAACCAGAAACTTTACTCCAGGCATAACTCACTATAGTTCCTCCGCTGGTTGACTGACTCCCATCCAGCGTTACGCTGTTGGTGGGTAAGGTAATCACTTTATTAGAACCCGCATTTGCTATTGGCAAAGCAGGAGCCGGTGAAGGTGCTGGCGCTGTTCCTTTTTTATAGCTCAACATCCATTCATATACATTCATTTGATTCACCCTGAAGTTGGGATCATATGATTTCGTCCAGGCATCATGCCCGCTGGCCTGATGTATGGTGATCTTTGCCTTAGGAGATATAGATGTTGCGTTTATTGTATTGACCAGTTCCAGAGCTTTCGTTGCAGAAATATACGGATCATCGGAATTGTTCAAAAACCACATTGGTAGGTTCGCGCCGACTACATTGGCGATGCCTGATGTCGTTCCTGTTGCGCCGGAACAAACCGGAACTATTGCCGCCGGCCTACTCGCCTTAACCTTATCATATGCAGGATAATCCCAGGATCTTTTTCCACCCAGGCTCAGCCCCGTAAGGTAAATTCGTGAAACATCAACCCGGTATCGTTGTATACAATAATTAATCATTGCATCAATCGCTTCCTGCTGACCCGTAGTTGCCGTAAACTGTGGAGATATCACGATGAAAGAAAATTTCTCTCCTCCAACCGTAAAAGATGCAGGAAATATCCCCTGGTTAAGCAACTTTGGAATGGCATTCTTTAATACCAGGGGGAGTTGGGTAGTACCGTTTCCTAATTCGCCAACACCGTGTAAAAAGATCAATAACGGATATTTTTTAGTTGGGTTGGAGGCATAATCAACAGGTAAAGATTCGTAATAACCCTGTATTGTTGTGGTTACATTAGCAGTAACAGCTTTTTGCGTATTTTGATATTGTGCAAATGAGCTTTGAATGCTAAATAAGAAAAAAGAAGAAAGGAAAAGAAAAAAAGAAAAAAGTTTACGCAATGGTACAATGGGCAGAGTGCCACATTTCTGGTTCTGGTTCATGATTTTTCAGGAAATAAAAAGGGGGTTAAAAATAAAATTTACATTTAGAAAGCACCTACAAAGTAGCCTATTCATAGTAGGTGCATAATACTTTCCTGTGGAGAAACCTTAAGTAAAGTTTACGCATAGTAACTGGATTTAGTATATTATAAAAGACTGAAAAGACCGCAAGTATTATACCAATTACTTAATAAATGCTAAAAGTGGAAAACTTTAAACTCAAGAAAATATGATTAAGTACTTTAAGGCAATCGCTGGTTTATTAAAAATGAAAAAACATACTTCCCTATCTTTCTTCTAAAAATCAATAAGTAAGCTTTTCTTTTTTTAAAAAAGCCTACTACCCTATTTAAATTATTATCAGCCTGGTGATGAATTAACAAAAGATAAATTCCCTGCAGACGCTTTACAAATATTATTATATAATAATACATTAATAGATTTATAACATTGTGTTGCAAAAAATAACCAAATAAAAAATCAATATTTAACAGGTGATAAAGGATACCCTGTGGCTTAAAATATATATTTCGTTATTTTTATCACAGGTATTAAACAAATTATCCCAGTAATAAATATTCCTTTACGCTTAGGTTAGTAAGCCAATAGTTCCGGTCCAACTCCATATTGAAAAGCTCTCTTTAAATCCTTTATTTCTCAATCTTCATCAGATCCTTATTTATACCAATATGAAGAGAAATAATGTTGTGCCGGAAAAAAAATTCGTTTTCGCAAAAGCAAAACCTTTAATATCAATTATCACCCTTAACTGGAACCAGACAGAAATTACATGCCAATTTTTGGAATCTACGAAGCATCTCCTTTACAAAAATTACGAGATATTGGTTTGCGATATGGGTTCTGCAGCAGATCCCACAGCCAGGATAGCGGCAGGAAATTTTCCTAATACACGCATCTTAAAAACAGAAGCTTATACGGAAAGCACTATAAATTGGGCAGTGAAGGAAGCAAAAGGAGATTTTATTCTATTGATTAATAACCATATAGAAGTAACAGAAAATTTACTGGACGACCTTTTAACGCCGTTTCAAACAAACCATTCACTTGGTGTGACCTGTCCTAAAATTCGCTCTTTTCACAAAAAAAATATCATACAGTATGCCGGATATAATGCCCTGAACAGGATAACCGGCCGAAATACCATAATAGGCAATAAAAAAGAAGACAAGGGCCAATATGACAGACCTCTTTATACACACGGCGCCTACAGCGGCACTATGCTGATAAAAAAAAGTATAATCGAACATCCAGACATGCTACCACAACATTTTTTCACTTATTTTGATGATTCTGATATAAGTGCCCGTATATTAAAAAAAGGATATAAAATATTATACCAGCCTAAAGCAGTCGTTTACAATAAAAACCCACTCATCTCCTCTCCAAAAAGCGCTATTCACGTATATTATGCCACCCGCAATCATATTCTGTTTATGCGCCGGAACAGCAATCTGTTACAATTTTCTATTTTCTTATCCTTTTTTGCGTTTTACACGGTACCCGCTACCATTATAAAGTTTTCAGTGAAAAGGCAATTTGTACACATCCAATCTTTTTTCAAAGGAATATGGTGGAATATAAGGATGAAACCGGCAGTATAAAATCAGTCGCCTTATAGTCTGCTCCATACTTCCTGTGCAAATGCTTCCAGGGAGGGATCTCTTGCACCCATGAGCAGCAGCACACAATTTGGTGTAAGATGACTACGCACTTCATCAGAAAAATTTTGCCGCCGTTCTGTAAAAAAAGCTTTTTTTCCAAGCGCCTTCAAATCATTGATCAGGTCATTGGCGGAGATATCTTTAACCGCGGTACCTCCCGCATAAAATATCTCGCTCATCCATATTTCATCCGCTGGTCTTAAAACGGCAGCAATTTCCTTTACAAAATCATGACGCAAAAATCGCGTAGGTCCATAGCCGTGAGGTTGAAACCAGGCTATTACTTTTGGTGCAATGTACTGACAAGCAGCTATGGATGCAGCACATTTGGCAGGATTATGCGCATAGTCATCTATTAACCATACCCCCTTTTTATTGCCGATAACCTGGTGACGCCTGTAAATTCCTTCATACTTTTTTAATGCATTGGCGCTGGTTTGTAAATCAATATTCAAAAATCCTGCAACTGCCACTGCTGCCAGCGCATTTTCCATATTATGCTTTCCCACCGTGTGCAGGGAAAACGGAATACCATTGATCAAAAATTCAATATGTAACCCATCCTGCCTGAAACCTGTAGCAATATATCCTGCACCGGAACCGGTATCTGCAGAGAAATCTGTTTTTATATTCTGTGAAAGTCTCGCCGCCAGCGGATGTGACTGATTAACAATAAATGTTTCTTTTGTATTTCTTTTAAACACATCAAAAATATCCATCAGTGCATCTATCTCCTGGTGATCTTTATCTATATTCAACACTACCCCTATTTCGGCTTCATATTGCACAATCGAACCATCGCTTTCATCCGCTTCAATTATCAACCATTCACCTTTACCTGTTTCAGCATTGCCAATTTTACCTTGCCTGATAAGACTAATCAATCCCGCGCCACTTATGATACCAGGCTCCAGCCCTGCATATTTCAAAATTTCAAATAGCATGGCGCTTGTAGTACTCTTACCCGAAGTACCTCCAATGGCAATGGTTCTCCGGCTTTTGGTAATAATAGCAAGTAGTTCGGATCGCTTAATAATGGGTATACCCAGCTGCCTGGCTTTTTGCACTTCCATTACAGTATCTTCAACGGCTGCAGAGGTTACCACAAGCCCGGTATCTGCTGCAATACCTTCTCCATCCTGCCTGAAGCACCGTATTCCTGCAAATTCTAATTTTATCTTTACATCGCCGGAGTTTTCTGTGGAAAAATACCGGTCAGATCCTGACACCCGTTTTCCCATACCCGCCATGTATTGCGCCAATGCACTCATACCTGTGCCTGCAACACCAATAAAAAATACTTTATCTAACCTGTCAATATCAATTTTCATTTTAAGTATACAATTTCATTACAAATAAAAGCATTATTCTCTTCCCGTTGTTTCAGGATTCAAAAGAATGTTCATAACACTCAACCGGTATTGTATTTTACACTACATTTAAATTTTTTATAGATTCACCCCGCTTCAACATTGTATGCATGCAACCAGTCAAAGGGTTTAAGCGTATTTTCTCCCACCTTACTTTCTGGGTTTTAATTGCCATTGTAATTGCTGTATTGCTGGGCTACTTTTTCCCCGCCACAGCTGTAAAGGCGGAATGGATGGGTACAGGCTTCATACAACTGATCAAACTTTTTATCGGCCCCATCATTTTTCTCACCATCGTACTGGGAATTGTAGGAATGGGCAACCTTAAAAAAGTAGGAAAGATTGGGTTAAAGGCGGTCATTTATTTTGAAATTGTTACAACCCTTGCTCTTATCATCGGAATTGTTTTTGCCAATATCGTTCAACCGGGCAAAATTGATAAAACCGGACTACCTATAAAAGATGCTTCTGCTTACGAAAGAAGCAATACCGATTTTAACTGGATTCATTTTATCAGGGAGAACTTTACCCTGCAGGTACTTATAGTAGCTATTGTATGCGGGATTTTGCTGGGTATGAGCAGGCATCAAAATAAAGTTATACCCCTGCTAACAAAAACAACAAACTTCGTATTTAAAGCGCTCAGGTATGTAATGTACCTGGCCCCTTTGGGCGCTTTTGGGGGAATGGCCTATACAGTAGGGAAGTTCGGCATAAAAACACTTATCCCTTTGGGTAAATTAATGCTTACCATGTATGGCACAATGGCTGTGTTTATTTTTATTGTATTAGGACTTATCCTGCGTTATTATAAGCTTAGCATATGGAAATTCCTGCTCACCATACAGGAAGAACTGCTGATTGTACTCGGAACCTCATCTTCAGAAACCGCCCTGCCTTCCCTGATGGAAAAATTGGAAAAGATGGGATGTAGTAAACCAGTAGTAGGACTTGTTGTTCCTACCGGTTATTCTTTTAATTTAGATGGCACCTCCATCTACCTTTCTATGGCAGTTATTTTCCTTGCACAGTTGTACAATGTGCACCTGTCGGGTATTGAAATGATATCAATAGTGGGTATTCTCATGATCACTTCCAAAGGCGCCGCTGGCGTAACCGGCAGTGGCTTTATTATACTGGCATCCACACTAACCGCGCTTCATAAAATTCCATTGGAAGGGTTGGCTTTTTTACTGGCGGTTGACAAATTTATGAGTGAAGCAAGGGCGATTACCAACATCATCGGCAATGGTGTGGCTACCCTCGTAATATCAAAAAGCGAAAACGAATTTACAGAGCCGTTGGCAGAAGTAAGCTAAGGTTCTAACACGATATTTTTGCCACTAACACCATACTTCTTTAACTTTTTAGCATAACATGGCATTGTTGTTGGATATATCTTTGCAGGATCAGGCTTTCTTTAAAATATTGTTCTATGCGCTACATTATTATTCTATTGTTATTCAGTTCCCTGCAGAGCCAGGCGCAATTAAAAAACTTTATCATATCCGTAAAAGGAGATACACTTAACAGGGTAGACAACAACAATAAAAAGCAAGGTCCCTGGGTGATTCACGTAGATGCATTGCGTGGTGAGCCTGGTTATGAAGAAGAAGGTTATTTTGCTGATGACATAAAAGAAGGAACGTGGAGGAAATATAACCTTGTTGGTGATTTAACAGCCATAGAAAATTACAAGTGGGGCGAAAAAGATGGCAAACAACAGTATTACACCAAAATGGGTGATCTGCTCCGGGAAGAGAGCTGGAGGGCTACTAACCCCGAAAATCCTTACGATACTGTGCAGGTACCGGACCCCGCCATTCCCAACAAATGGGAAACAAAAATCGTAAAATTAGAAGTAGCCACAGTAGCCCACGGCGCCTGGAAATTTTACGACCCCAATACAGGCTTTATTATAAAGCAGGAAAACTATTTTTTTGGACAAAAAGAAAAGAACTCCGGTAACACAACTACTGCAGCGGCTTCTGAAAAAGTAGCCGAAAAGCCCAAAGCAGTTACTGAATGGGAAAAAAAGAATGCCGGAAAGAAAAAAATAAAAGTAAGAGATGGGCGTACAGGATACTGATAGAAGCGTTTTATTCATATTTTTGCCACAATTATTTATTACATGCGCAGTATAATTAGCTTTCTTTTAGCCGCTTTTATTGTAACAACCGGTTGCGCAGGAAACGCAGATTACAAAAAACCAGACGATCCGCTTGAAGCCGGAAGAGAATTTATCCGGTTTGCTCTTGACGGTGATATGCGCAGAGCCAAAATATTTATCCTGCCCGGTGCGGCTAATGAAAGATTATTTGAAAATATTGAAAAGAAATACGCCGCAGAAAGCCAGGAAGAGAAGAATAATTATAGAGACGCCAGTATTATCATTAATAAATCCCAGGCTCTTAATGATTCTGTCACCATTATAAATTATTCGAATTCATTTAAAAGAGAAAACAGCGAGATTAAATTGATTAAAAGGAATGGCGAATGGTGGGTTGACTTTAAATACACTTTTACGGGGGATACAGCAACCGAATAAAATGTGCTTACCACTTATTTGAGTACATACCATGATATAATCTGGTAAAATACCAGTTACGCTGTTTGGTTTTATTACTATCTTTCCTCTTAAAATAAAAGTTTATTATGCAAACAGTACTTCATCCCTGGCACGGTGTAGCTCCGGGCGAAAGTTCACCACGAATTGTAAATGCGGTAATAGAAATACCCCAGGGATCCAGGCAAAAGTACGAAATAGATAAGCCAAGCGGATTGCTTAAGTTAGACAGGGTCATCTATTCTTCTTTTTATTATCCGGTGAACTATGGCTTTATACCGCAAACTTATGGTGATGATAAAGATCCGCTTGATATACTGGTGATATCCAGTATGAGCATTCAACCTTTATGCCTGGTTCAGGCTAAAGTAATTGGCGTAATGCAAATGATTGACGGAGGTGATGCAGATGATAAAATTATTGCAGTTGCCAACAACGACCCAGGCGTAAATTATATTAATAATATAGAAGAAATGCCCAAGCATTTTTTCAGTGAATTGAGGCAGTTTTTTGAAGAATACAAAAAGCTGGAAAACAAAACAGTGAGTGTTAATGAATTCCAGGATAAAGCAATGGCACTCAAAATAATAGAAGAGGCTATCCTTTTTTATAAAGAAAATTTTGGAGAAAAGAAATAAGTTTTTGACCTGTAAACTCCTGTTTTAGAGAGCGTTGGTTTTAATTGTGTTTCCGGATATGGAATCAATCGAAACATGCATCTAAGAGTATGTACCAATTCATTTTGCAGGTGTGGCTTCTTTACGACATAACGATATAACAGATTCCGGGCTATTGGAGAATTATTATGCCGATGGTAATAATGAGTGGCTGGGTATACTGATGCAGCGATATACTTTGCTGCTTTACGGTGTGTGCATGAAATATTTAAAGCATGAGGAGGAAGCCAGGGACGCGGTACAGCAAATCTTTTTAAAGGCCATTTCAGAGTTACAAAAATATCCTGTTACCTATTTCAAAAGCTGGCTATATATGATAGCCCGTAACTACTGCCTCATGCAACTGAGAGATAAAGGGAAAACTCCTTTGCCTGTTACAGAAAAGATGATAGCCTCAGAACCGGATGAAAACAACAGTATGCTTCATCACCAGCAAAGAGACGCAACATTTTCTGCCCTGAATGAAGCCCTTGAAGAACTTAATGAGGATCAACAACAATGCATTATTCTTTTTTACCTTCAAAAAAAATCTTACCATGAAATAGCTTCATTAACGGGATACTCGCCTATGCAGGTTAAGAGTCATATTCAAAACGGGAAACGTAACCTGAAGATTATTATGGAGAAAAAAATGAAGGAAAATAAGGTGTGATAGCAGCAATTGTAAAATATGAACAACGATTTATTCAACATATTGTCCCATTCAAAAGAAATAGACCAGCAGAAGTTGTTAGACTACCTGGAAGATAAACTATCCCCGGAAGAAAAGCATGAAATAGAAAAACTGCTGGTAGATTCTGATTTCGACAGCGATGCAGCAGAAGGATTAGAACAGGTACAGGATAAGCGTAAACTTCCTGTGGTGGTAAATGAGCTCAATAAAAGATTGGTTAAGAAACTCTCGGAGCGCAGAAAAAAATTATTGAAAAAAAAATCACCTGAATTGATAACACCGGTAGCAGCTACCATCATAATTTTATTGCTGGTACTGATGTTCTACGTTCTGTTAAAGGGCAGATTGTAATCTTTTCCATTTCCATATCCTGCATGCGGTCTAACTCGCCTTCGCTGTATACCGGCCACACATTCTCACATTTCCACATTCTCACATTTTCACATTTCCACATTTCCACATTTCCACATTTCCACCTTAATTTCTCACCGGCTTTCCGCCCTTTAAAACACTTTGTATCCGTTCCAGGGTCTTCTTTTCGCCGCAAAGGCTCAAAAATGCTTCTCTTTCAAGGTCAAGCAAATATTGTTCGCTAACCAAAGAGGGTTCACTAAGGTCTCCCCCACACATTACATAAGCCAGTTTTTTAGCTACCACCACATCGTGATCAGTAGCATAATTGGCTCTCCACATACCATTAATACCGGCATATAATGCTCCAAGGGCAGAACGCCCGGCTACTCTTACATCGGTACGCTGAACAGGGGTAACATAGCCGTTATCAAATATCTCTATAACACTGCTTTTGGCGGCAGCAATCCGCCTGTCCTGGTTAACGATCACTTCATCATGCCCTTTTCTTAAAATACCCAGGTCAAAAGCCTCAAAGGCGCTGGCAGAGACTTTTGCCGTTGCTATTGTTAAAAAACGATTCTTTAAAGTAATGGTATCCGGCTCATCTTCGTGCATTTCGTCTGCGGCACGCAACACAAATTCTTTTGTACCTCCGCCTCCAGGTATCAATCCCACACCCAGTTCTACTAATCCTATATAGCTTTCTGCTGCAGGCAGCACTTTATCGCTGTGCAAACTCAACTCGCAGGCGCCGCCCAATGTTAAAGCATGGGGTGCCACCACTACCGGTATACTTGAATACCGGGCACGCATCATCGTATTCTGAAATGCACGCACAGCCATGTCCAGTTCATCGTATTCCTGCTCCACGGCAAACATAAAGATCATACCTACATTAGCACCTGCAGAAAAGTTCTGACTATCATTCGCTATTACTACGCCTTTATACTTTTCTTCGGCTAATGCAATTGCTTTTTGAATACCTTCCAGCACCTCTCCTCCTATTGTTCCCATTTTGGTATTCCATTCCAATCCAAGAACATCATCGCCCAAATGATATACCTTAGCCGCACTATTTTTCCAAACTGTTTGTCCTGCAAAATTTTTCATTACCAGAAAAGCATCTTCTGTTCCCGCAGCTACAGTTGGAACGTAAGTACCGCTGGCAGGAGAATAACATAATGTAATGCCTTGCTCAACTTTATAAAAAGAAGTATTCCCTTTTGCAAGCATATCATCAACCCACGACGCAACAGTGTAGCCCGCATCCTTCATTGCTTTAAGCGTTTTTTCCACACCCAGGGCATCCCAGGTTTCAAAAGCGCCAATTTCCCATCCAAAGCCGGCTTTCATAGCGTCGTCAATACGGTATACTTCATCAGAAATTTCGGGTATCCGATGCGTGATATAAGAGAATAAACCGTAATGAAATTGCCTGTAAAATTCTCCGCCCTTATCCTGCCCCGTCATCAGTGCTTTTATGCGCAACTTCAAATCATCAATGGCTTTGGCGGCTTCTATTGTTGCGAACTTTGGCTTTTTACGGGGTTCATATTCAAACGTTAATGGGTTTAGCACCAGTATTTCGGAACCGCCATCCTTCGATTTTATTTTTTTGAAAAATCCCTGGCCGGTTTTGTCGCCCAGCCATTTATTCTCCACAAGTTTTTCTACCCATGAAGGAATAATAAAAGTATCTTTTGCTTCATCACCAGGACAATTGTCATACACACCACGGGCAACCTTAATCAGTGTATCAATGCCCACAACATCGGCAGTGCGGAAAGTTGCCGATTTTGGACGACCAAAAACCGGCCCCGTCAGGGCCTCAACTTCATCAATGCTTAAGCCTAATTTTTCAACAAGTTTGAATATGGATGCCATGCTGTATACTCCAATCCGGTTGGCAATAAAAGCTGGCGTATCCTTACACAACACAGTTGTTTTGCCCAGGTACAGGTCGCCATATTCCATTAAAAAATCTATTATTCCCTTATCCGTATAAGATGTGGGAATAATTTCGAGTAAACGCAAATAACGGGGAGGATTAAAGAAATGAGTACCACAAAAATGTTTTTTAAAATCTTCGCTCCGGCCTTCTGCCATAAGATGAATAGGAATACCGGAAGTATTGGAAGTGACCAGCGTTCCGGGCCTGCGAAACTGCTCTACCTCCGCAAATATATTTTGCTTAATATCCAATCTTTCCACTACTACCTCAATGATCCAATCGCAGGACGCGATATCTTTCATGTTATCTCTAAAGTTTCCGGTTTTAATCATTTTCACAACATCTTTAGTATATACCGGCGAAGGGTTCGACTTTATGGCCGCCGCCAGCGCATCATTTACAATACGATTTTTTACAGCAGGATGGTCAGGCGTTAATCCTTTCACTTTTTCCGTATCCGTTAATTCCTTTGGAACAATATCCAACAATAAAACCGGGATCCCTATTCCTGCAAAATGACATGCAATTCGCGAACCCATGACGCCAGAACCCAGCACCGCAACTTTTTTTATGATACGTTTCATACGATTATCCTTTGCGTTTATAAGATATTACAGATTAGTTAGTTAAACAACTAATTAACACCGAAGATAATATAAAATTGATTGGGATAGTACAGCGGCGGAGATTTAAAACTAATGTTAATTTCGGGTATGTCAAGAGCAAATGCCATACAGATATTTCTTGCCGGTGTGGAGTCCGTAAAACCTGCCAGTTTCATTCCGCGGCATATTCAATTGCAGGGAGGCTGGATAAAAATCGCGGACCAGAGCTTCAAATTGGCTGATATTAACAATCTCTATATTGCTGCAGTGGGGAAGGCCGCAGCAGCAATGGCTTTAGAAGCAGAGAAAATTTTAGGTTCCTGCATAGCTGAAGGAATTGTAGTTACCAAGTATGATCACGCGCTTAAACTTATTCATAGCCGGACCATTGAAGCCGGACACCCGGTGCCCGATGATAATAGTATACTGGCCGGGAAGGCAATAGTGGAACTGTTTGAAAAAGCTGAGGAAAAAGATATTATTCTTCTAATGGTTAGCGGAGGGGCTTCTGCGCTGCTGGCCGATACTCCTCCCGCTTGCAGCTTAAAAGATTTGCAGGAAACATCACAATTGCTTCTTGATTCCGGTGCAGCAATTGATGAAGTAAATACAGTAAGAAAACATCTGTCGCTTATAAAGGGAGGGCAATTGATGCAATACACAAAAGCAAAAGTGATAACACTCCTGCTAAGCGATGTACCTGGCGATGACCTTTCCGTGATTGCCAGCGGACTAACGGTATCCGACTCAACAACATTTAAAGATGCATGGAGAATAATAGAAAAATACCAGCTTGTGGAAAAACTTCCGGCCGGCATCAGGAACTGGCTGCAACAGGGAATTAAGAAAGCGATACCGGATACGCCAAAACCCGGAAACCCTGCATTCAATAAAGTATATAATACGCTGGTAGCTACCAATCAAACCGCGCTGAATGCCTCAGCGCAAAAAGCAAAAGAGATGGGCTATACAACAACCATTCTTTCGCCTATGCTTACAGGTGAGGCCGAAATACAGGCTGAGGCTTTTATGAACCGGCTTAAAAATGAAAGTAACAGCTCCCCCAACTGCATTTTATGGGGTGGTGAAACAACAGTTACCATAAAAGGAAAAGGTAAAGGCGGGCGAAATCAGCAATTTGCATTGGCCGCATTATGTGCGTTGAAAGGTGAAGAATGGCTGAAGAATAACAACGCTGCTATCCTCTCGGGAGGCACAGACGGAACAGATGGTCCAACCAAAGCGGCAGGAGCAGTGATTGATTCAGATATTTTTACCAGATTGAATGAGTTTTCCATGGATCCTGAAGCTTATCTTCACAACAATGATGCATTCCATTTTTTTGAAAAAACAGGAGGGCTTATCATCACCGGACCTACACAAACCAACGTAATGGATATCGTAATAGGGTTACTCGATAAGCTATGAAACAGTAAAAATTATTATTGCAATCCACTAAACCATAAGTTTGCAGCGTTTTTACATTATGGCAACCGAACATCAGCAAACATTAGCGGGCTGGGGTAATTATCCAAAAGCCAATTCATACGTAATTGTTCCGGCAAATGAACAGGAATTAAAGAAAACTATAAACCAGGAAACTGTTATCGCAAGAGGGCTGGGAAGAAGTTATGGGGACCAGGCTATCCATACCGATAAAAAAGTGTGCATTTGCACCAGGATGCATCATTTTCTTTCATGGGATGAAGATACAGGCATTCTGGAATGTGAAGCAGGTGCAAGCCTGGATGAAATTATAACCACATTTGCACCGCGGGGATGGATGCCCGCCATTTGTCCGGGAACCAAATTTGTAACCCTCGGCGGATCCATAGCCAACGATATACATGGCAAAGCACATCATGCAGATGGCTCCTTCATCAATTGCGTAATTTCCTTTACCATATTACTGGCAGACGGAAATATAGTCACCGCTTCAAGAGAAGAACATCCGGATTTGTTTATTGCCAATTTTGGCGGACTCGGTTTACTGGGAATTATACTAACGGCTAAGATAAGGCTCAGAAAAACTGAAACCACTTATTTCAGGCAACAATCCATAAAGGTAAATTCCCTGGAAGAAATGCTGAAGGCACTGGAGCAGTATGATGGCTACAACTATTCCGTTGCCTGGATTGACCCACTCACCACCGGAAAAAACTTAGGCGGGGGCGTGTTAACAGTGGGCAACGCTGCTACATTGGAAGAACTTCCGGAAGCATTAAAAAAGGAACCTTTAAAAATTCATACTTCATCCAAACTCAACGTTCCGTTTTTCTTACCCGACTTTGCATTGAATAATATTACGGTGCGATTGCTAAACAAACTGATTGGGTTTATGCAAAATTCTTCCAGACAATATGTGCATTATGAAAAGTTCTTTTTCCCCCTGGATACGATCAACAACTGGAACCGGGGTTATGGCAAAAGAGGATTTATCCAATACCAGTTTGTGATCCCCGAACAAAATGGCATATCAAACCTAAGACATATCATGGAAATGATAGCCTCCAGCGGCTGCACCCCATTCTTAAATGTATTTAAAAAAATGGGGGAAGGGCAGGGCATCTTATCTTTCCCGTTTAAGGGATATACGCTGGCCATAGATTTTCCGGTTACCAAAGGGCTAAAGGCATTTACCAAACAATTAGACAAGGCTGTATTGCACTCCGGCGGAAGAATATACCTCGGCAAAGATGCTATGCTCGACCAGGCAACCTTTAGGCTTATGTATCCGCAGTACGAAGAATGGTTAACCATCAAAAGAAAATATGATCCTTTGAATGTATTTACTTCAGATCTTTCAGCAAGACTGGGACTGGAAGCATAAAAAAACGTCTTTTAATTATGAAGATACCTGTGGGAAACCGGGTAAACGACTTTTTCTGAGGCGGTTAGCAGCATTAATCCTATAATTCCAAGAATAAAAAGAAGGGAGACTTCGAAATAAGCCTGGATTATTGTGCTGCTAATGATGGACTTTGATTCGCTCTGGAGCCGCATGCCTTCACTGGTTTGAGTTTCATTTAATTGCTTTAAGGATTGGAGTACCTTATCAAAACTTGAATGCAGGTTATTGATATGCGTATGTTCAACGGAAGAACGATAAAGCACTTCAGCTTCGTTATAATCTCTGAGGTGTTGCCTGAAACTTTCCCATTGCTGCTTCTCTTCTTTGGTAAGATAAGTAGATTCATATGCTTTTATAATACGGAATATCTCAGCGTTTTGCTGATCCAGTTGTGCTGGCGCAGTTTCTGCCGGTTGGGTTTGCAACAATATTTGCTTTTGATAAAGTAGACCGTTCATCTGAAAAATATAACTGGCGGGTATAAGCCTGTCTTTATAAATGGAAGATATATTTTTTGTAAGTTCATTATATTGCTGCCTGCTTACAAAATTATTAATCAAGGCCAGCACCAGGATGCCCAATAACACTACAACAATCGTACGCTTTTCCACCAGCCATTTCATATAAGAATATTAATAGGTAATACTAATACATTAATACCTTCAATTTACGCATAAATACAATGCAAGGGCGCCGCCTGGCGAAATAGAAAACTGATTAATAATATCACAAACCGGGAAAGTTTGTGAAAAAATAAAGTACAGGCAAAATATCCCCGGAAGTATACGGGTTACAGGATGACATGCCGGACGAACTTATTCTTCTTCCTGTAATAAAACAAACGATTCGACTTGTTTACATGCATTTTCAAAACGCTTTTTAAGCTTTTCCGAATCCCACTGATATGCAGCACCAGAAGATCGCTCAGAAAAATAGGCGATGATTTGATCTTCATAGTCATGAACAGAAAAGGAAAAGGAATATGGCTTTGTATAAGCAATTGGGGGAGCTAGTGCCTGAAACACTTCCGGGTTGTTTGCAAAACTCATCGTTAAGAAATTTAGGGTTAGTAAATCTACTAAATAAAGCTGTGCCTTTCCCTCTTTTTTTTAACTTTTTTGTAATGTTTTTGAACTGCCCGCTTATGGATCTTTTAGTACCAGTTAATGCGGGAACGGAGTTTAACCGAAAAATGAGAAATTTTCCCCATCATAGCTACAAGATTCAAGCAACTGCGATTTTACACTGCCACAAAAAAACCGCCCTTGTTAAGAGCGGTTAAACATTATGCAAATGCGGTCAATTGTACTCATCATATATCATTTATGACGGGCAACTCACAGCTTTAATATTCATCTTCATTGAAAAAGAAATCTTCCTGCGAAGGGTAATCCGGCCATATATCATCAATACCTTCATATATCTCACCTTCATCTTCCAGTTCCTGCAGGTTTTCAATTACTTCTATGGGTGCGCCACTGCGGATAGTATAATCAATCAATTCATCTTTGGTAGCGGGCCACGGAGCGTCTTCAAGATAGGATGCAAGTTCAAGTGTCCAGAACATTTATTATTTTTTTAAGCGATGATCAGATTTTGCCTTTCAGGGTCGTTACCCCCTTTTAAAGAAAGGTTTAACGGCCAATTTTTCCGCAAAAGTAAAGTTTAGCGCGTAATTTCCAAATTCACTTATCCGAATGGGCAAAATTGAACGATTACAGGTGGTATTTATTGTGGTTCCTTTTGTTAAGTGTTGGGGTAATGATTAATTTTCAGTTTTTAAATAAGCCATTATAGATGTTATCTGTAAAAAATATAAAAAAATCCTATGGCAGCCTTCAGGTGCTCAAAGGGGTAAGTCTTGATATTCAACGCGGCGAAATAGTGAGTATTGCCGGCTCCTCCGGTGCGGGAAAAAGTACTTTATTACACATTATTGGCACACTTGACCAGGCAGACAGCGGGGAGATTACATTGCAGGATCAGCGGCTGGATTTGCTCAATGGGAAAAAACTGGCTGCTTTCCGAAACCGCCATATGGGTTTTGTATTCCAGTTTCATCATCTTCTCCCCGAGTTCAGTGCTTTTGAAAATGTATGTATCCCAGGGTGGCTTTCGGATAAAAAGAAAAAAGAAACAGAGACGAGGGCAAAAGCTTTACTCGAAACACTAGGCCTAAAGGACCGCATAGAGCATAAACCCTCTGCGCTTTCGGGGGGCGAACAACAACGTGTTGCTGTGGCCCGCGCTCTTATCAATAAGCCCGACATTGTATTTGCCGATGAGCCAACAGGTAATCTTGATTCTAAAAATGCAAGAGAACTGCACCGCTTGTTTGTTCAGTTGCGTGATACTCACCAGCAAACATTTCTAATTGTAACCCACAATGAAGAACTGGCAAAAATGAGCGACCGGGTTTTGCATATGAAAGATGGGAAGATAGTAGAATAATCAAAGGGTGGTGAGATCCAGTAACCAGCAAATCCGGTAAAGAACTGAATAGGCAAACGACCGTTCTATGCTCCTGCTAAATATACTTCTACGGTAATTTAATTTTTATTATATTCACCATCTTATATTGCTCCTGTTAATTTTAGATTCGTGCTTTGCAAAAATATACACTCCAATATTACTGATTGAGATCCGCTATCCGGTACCTGCCATCATCTGTTCTCACAATAAACCCACACAGGAAGATACAGCGCCTCAGGATAAATACCACTCTATTTTTTACACTGTAAACTTTTTTCTATGCCCATTTTTCAATCAAAAAGCAACTCTCTTTTTAACCAGGCGGCGTGGGAACAAAACCTGCTGGAAGGAAATCAGCCTAAATCATTTTTAGAAAGTGCTGATGAAGCATTTAACCAATTTATTCTCCTGCAATTGTCCGACGGTGATAAAAGGGTGCTCAATACTACCGAAGTTGTGCCCAAACTCAAGGGAACAGAAAAACCCGATATCAATATGCTGCTCGACTTTGAGAGCTTTAAGATCGGCTCTAATGAAAACATTGATCCTAAAACAAAAGCTACTTTGCAATTGAAGGTAGGACAGGAGCATAAAATTGCAGGACTGGAAAAACTATTTTATTGCATTAACGGCGGGCTTGATCTTTATAACGAAATAAAAAGAAAAAAAGCAGAGCCCAAGGATTTTAAACAAAGTACAGAAACCGCTTTAGGGAATAAACCCATTTCTTTGCCGGGTGGCGTAGGACAAATATCATTAAACGTAGTTAAGCACGATGAGCCCAAATGGTGGCAGAAAATATTTTCTTTTGCAAAATCCGACTCTGCAAAAAACCTGATGTCTTTAATTGGTTTCGGCGGCATTACAGAAGTAGCTGTTAATTCCATTGCAGGCATGCTGGACAATCTTTTTGATAAAGAACCGGAAATACTTTTTCAAAGCCAGGCAGTAAAATTAAGCTTCACCCAGGCGGGAAAGGAAGAACTGGGCGGCGATCTGTCAAGCGTTAAAGTGAGTTGCCTGAATCCGGGACTGTGGGTAATGGCCCGTAAAACGGATTACGACACCATCCTCAGCGCTAACCCTGTTTACTATTCGGGGTTTGGTATCCTGGCGCCCGATGGCATGAGCGAAGTAGATGCATTACAGGATAGCAGCAATAATCCATTCTCAAAAATTACGTATGCTATCATAAAGGCCAAGATCAAAGAAGTGGATCTGAAAGAGAATGTTTTTTAAATGCTAAAGGTGCATCTGCCGCGAAATCGTGGTGCGCACGGTAATTCCTTCGCATTCTGTGCGGGTGGCTATAATGTAATTGCATTTTTAATTGCCTGTATCCACATGCCTTCATTGGCCTGGTATGTTCCGGGTTTGCCGTGCAGCCTTGGCATTTCTTCGCTGCCGGCATGATGCAACCCCATCAACTCCCATTGCTGGTTAAAAACCGGGCTGCCGGAACTGCCGCCCGTTGTGGGTGTACGGTAATGAATGCGCGGATCTTCATAATCCAGCAGCAAATTATCCTGGAACGACAACTGCAGCGTGCCGCCTGCGGGGTGGCCAATAATATAAATCCTTTCCTCCGACGGCATATCGGCCTGAATAGCAGGTAGTCTTTTTGCCAGCGGGTAAAAGGCAATATCCTTCGTTAATGTTTCTATTATTGCAAGACTTTCCTTATCAAAACGCAATACAGAAGCATCTAATAAACTGCTTGGCGACGACCATAGAACTTCTGCTATGCGGAGTTCGGCAGCGTCTTTGTCTAACACTTCAAAAGTTACTACAACCTCATCGGGGTGGAGCGCTTTTTCCGCGGCATCATTGCTTACTACATGGGCGTTGGTTATCAACAACAATTCCGCTCCGAGACTTTCATGCAAATCGGCTCCCCTTACCAGAAAACCGGTGCCAAATCCTTTGGTCGCATCCCTGCCTATTCTGGCAATAGCCATACAACGGCTGGCGCCAGTCATATACCACCTGTAGGTTTTAAAAGAATCCTCACCAAAAATTTTTTCCAGTTGCGGAGTCTGTTTACCAGTCGTTGATTTTCCCTTTATACTGGCATACGCAGTCGAAATATGTGCTTCCATCTCGGCCTGCTCCTTCAGCATTTGCGTTTCAATTGTAAAGCTCCCCCCATCCCGCTCCAGCAGTGCGGCCTGCAACAGGGGAAGAATCATTTGACCCATTTCCGAATGCATGTCTAACCGCCAGATTTCTTTCATTTGTCTTAGCATGCTTGCCACTTCAAAGGCATCTGCAGCAGGCATGCGCAGATAGCCGCTTAACCAATGCATAGCTTCCTCCGGCTTTTGAAGTGCAACACATGCCTCGCATGCCGTGGCAAATTGCCATATAGTGGCTTCCCCTTCATCGTAACGTTGCTGAATAAGCGTAAGTATAGATTGGGCAAGCTCCTGATCATTGGGCCACACCGGGTCTTTTATTCCGTTGGATTTTGCCCGCTGCACAAGCGCCACTACGTTAATGCCATGCCATAAAGCGGTTTCAGGAGCAGCGTTGTAAACAGCCTGGTACGCGTCAATGGCCTGCCGGATAAAATCTGCCTTACGTACATTATCATTTCCTGTGTTAACAAATAACTGTTTGTATATCCGCCCAAGCAGGCCTCTTGATTCCATGTTTTCTTTTGCGGCCTTTGCATCCTTATGATCTGCTTCGCCAGTTTCAGCGATCAACTGATCCAGTACTGCCAGGGCAGCAGTGTAATTTCCCTGATCAATGAGCGATTGGGCATATTGCCGCTGAATAGTAAATGTAGCCCTGCCGGTTTGAATGAGCACATCTGCTACACGCTGCATTTGTGTAAACATTCTTTTATTGCGCAGGTACTGCAATATCTTTTCGCCTTCGGCTGATGGGAATTCTTCATCCGATCCATACAGGAACAGGATCAGTTCTTCGCACAATGCCGAGGCGCTTTTTTTATCCATCCTGTCTAACCTTTCCTTAATGCGGGAAGCGGTAGTACTTGCATCTAAAGGCATTTTTGGATTTTTAATAGTCATCCCTGTTTAATCTAAAAGAATGTGCAGCGTTGTAACATTACGGCCAAACGCAACTAGAACCAATAATGTTTTATTTATTCGTTTCAAAATGAGGTATTTCTTCATAAGGTTCATCTTCACGGGTGGCGTCCATAGGCTCAGGCAAAAATGCGTCTAACTGATCTTCTGAATTCAGTTCCATATCCGCGTTTTCAAGTATACTTTTCGGTTCCATTTCGGGTTTGGCAAACCGGGGTTCAAATACAGACGCCTGAACATCAGCGATGAGCGTGTTCCAGTTGAATGCAGGACCAATATCCCACTTGCCGGTTGGCCGGTAGTTAATATGTGACACGATTCCTTTAAACGAAAGCACTTCTTCCGTAGACTGATATCGTTGGGGTTCAGGCAGGAAAGCCCGTGGAATATTATATTGTGCAGTAAGATAGCGGAGCAGTATCGCGAGGCTTTCCATTTGTTCGCCTGTAAACGAAGCATAATAGAATTGTCCGCGAAAAGGCGTTTCAATTTTTTGATAGGCCGCCATTTCATCTAATGAACAATACACATCAGCCGGCCCCTCCCTGCCCTGCGCATCTTTTTGCCTGGAATAATATGTTTCGAGATTACCGTTCCGCTCAGTTAAATAACCATAGTTCGACAACTCTATTCCTATAGTGCACTTGTCTTGCGCATTGCCCGTTCCTTCATTGCCGATACCTTTGCCAATATGACCCGACCAGTATTTTGAAGAAAACAACTGATAGATCATGCCATTTCTGCCAATTACAAAGGCAACGGAAACATGGTAATTATCCCTTGTAAGTGCCGATAAATCGGAACGAAGCTGCCCTGCCGTAAAATGCACTACAATCCGCTGTTTGGGATGCTCCACAGCATAGTAATATTTTGAACGGTTTTTAGCCGTAGTAAGCATCCCGCTTAAAACAATATCTTCTCCTTTAACGGGAATGGATATTTTATTAAAAGCATATTCGCCGTTATTTCCGGTTTGGAGTACATTTTCTTCCAGATGAAAAAGCGAAGCAAAACGCATGGGAGCTGATTTTAGAATGCCAAAGACCCGTACACGGTAAATTCATCGAACACAAAATCAGACTTATTAAAGTCGCCTTCTTACCCAGGCCTTCACCCTGGACAGACTGATATTCCTTTCCTCGTAAGGTCGCTCATCTTCCTGCCGCTGTAGGCCCTATAAAGATAGAAAAGAATATAATTATTTTTTTAACGATTGAAGCAATTTTTCTGCAGCCGCTTTTACCTGCACCCAGTCTTTTTCCTGCTCTGCTTTTAAAAGCATATCAAATGGTATAAACACGTCTCTTGTAATTCTGTCTATCCCCCTGAAAGGCTGCCCTGCTTTCCATGTAGCATTGGCAAAGCGTTCAAACAATTTTTTGTCTTTTGCATCAATAGTGTCGTTTACTATAGACTGCAACACAGCAGAAGGCAACTTTTGATGTGCTGTTGCCAGGTAACTTAAACCGCATTCCAACGCATAGAAACCTGCTATATTGATAGCGATTTTTTCTTCTTTCGAACTTTTAGTGATCGTAGCGGTATCTTCGCCCGGTTTCAAAAAAGCAGGCACTGCCTGTTGCTTTGCCCTATAATAGGCGGCTTCCATATGCTGTGCTACCTCCAATGCAAACGATTTGTCCTGCAGCAACACCTTCAGCTTTTGCCACTGGTTTTCTTTTGATGCATCCTTCACATCCTGCATGGCTTCTATCACTTTATCTGCAGCAGCGGATACCTGGTCACGAACTTTGTTTATTTCAGTCTCCGGTAAAAATACCAGCGAAACAAAACCATCGCAGGTAATACGTTCCAGCCCGCAAAAGGGCTGTCCGGCTTTCCAGGTAGCATTGGCAAAACAGTTCAGCAGCAACACTTCCGAAGCATCCAATTGGTTTGTATGTATTTTATTCAGCCAACCAAATGGTGTTCCGCCTTCCTGTTCCATTAGGGCGCCCATAGCGCATTCTAAGGCATAAAAAGCGGTGATGCTGATTGCTATCTTTTCTTCTTTTACACTTTTTTCTACTGTACCGGTTGCCTCGTTCAGAGGTAAAAAGTCCGGTGCCGGCTGGCCCTGCGCTTTGTAATAAGCGGCGTCCTGATTTTTTGCCATGTCGAGCGCGAAACCGCTGTCGCGGAGCAACTTTGTTATTTGAGTAAACTCTTCTGTAATTTGTTGCTTTTGTTGCATGCTGGTTTTTGCATTGTTAGCACACGAGGTCAAATATACAACCAGGAGAGCAGTGCCAAAAACAAAGAGGCGTGTCATTTACCTGGTTTTATTGATACTTTAAAGTTAGATTAATTAAAGTACAGGATAAAGTATTTAAAGTGAAAATTCTTATCGGAAAAAGGTTTTACTTTATTCACTTTGTCTCTTTAGTAACAAATGTTTTTTACATTTTCTCTTGAAAATAAAGTAACAAAAAATTCAGGTACGGATGAGGATACAGCACATCCGTACACCTGCTCCGTTTTAGCTGTAGTATTGCTGCAGCTTCAGCTATTTATCCCTGATAAATATGCGAAGCACCTAACTATTGTTACATGGATGCATTTCAAATTGCAGCATCGCTACTTATCCGGTGAGTTTGTTAAACCGGATAATATCTTTTGCTGTGTTTCCTTTAGTTCATCCTGCGATAGTTTTAGCTTGCCCCTTGTAAAATTGAGGTCATCCATGCTGTTGATGGGCACCAGGTGAATATGTGCATGGGGTACTTCCAAACCTACAACGCTGATGCCGCAGCGGTTGCAACGAAAAGAGCGTTCAATGGCTTTGGCAATGGGTTGTGCAAAAACAAGGAGTTCGCTTAAATAATCCCGGGGAAGATCAAAAAGATTATCTACCTCAATTTTGGGAATTACCAAAGTATGCCCTTTCACCAATGGAAATATATCTAAGAAAGCATAACACTTTTCATTCTCTGCAATTTTATAAGAAGGAATTTCGCCAGCAATGATTTTTGAAAAAATAGTCATGCGGCAAAATTATGCAAATACTATTTAGGAAAACGGAATATGCTTTCTCTTTGGTTCCCGTTTTTGGGTTCCTGGCGCTTTTTTTTGGGCATTATTTACTTATACAAATCCAGTCCTGCATATCCCTCCTCCGCCCTTTGCGGTGCACGGTTGATATACAATTGCCTGTCTTGCGGCGCGGCAGTGCCCAATCCGTCTACATACCGGTTAAACATGCAAAAAGCAGCAGCGATCAATACGGTATCATGTATCTCTCTGTCGGTGGCTTCCTGTTCTTTAGCCTGCTCAATTAAAGCAGCAGTTACATATTTACCACCTTTTTGCACGGCCGCAGCAATGGCCAGCAACGCCTTCATCTTATTCGAAATAGCGGCAGCGGTGAAATCGTGTTTTATACCGTCTATGAATTGCATATCGCATTGCATATAATGCTGTGCCATGGCGCCATGCACATTCTGGCAAAAAAAGCAATCATTGAGGTAAGATACATAAGCTCCGATCAGTTCCCTGTTCCCTCTGCTCAGCGTATTGTTATCATCGCGCAGCAATACTTCTGCCAGTTCATTAAGTGGCTTTGCTGTTTCCGGCCGGTAGGCCATGGGGCCTCTTATGCCCGGCAAATCGTTGTTCAAATTAATATGTGCCATAATGATTAGATAATTTTTTTGTTGATTACAGCCTCCGCCAGGCGGGTGCCATCAATGCGTGCTTTTATCTTGCCGAAGGCGATGTCTCTCGATGTAGAAGTATCATCTGCAAATGGCGAAAAGCCGCAGTCATCTGTTGTACCGATCTGTGCAACAGGGATCACTTCCGCTGCTTCCAGTATGCGATCCCTTATTTCTTCAGGTTTTTCTACTCCCGGGGCATTTACGTTGGTAACACCCAGGAAAATGGTTTGATCCGGCCGGAGATTTTCTTTAATAACTGCCAGCACGGAAGGCTTGTCGTTTTCTGCGGCATATTCCAGGTAAAAGCTACCTGCCTGCAACCCGAACAACAATGGCAGAAGATCAGCATAAGAGATGTCCGCACTGTGCGTTGAATCGTGATCTCCTCCCGGACAGGAATGAACACCGATTCTTTGACGCTCTTCCATTGTAAACCTTGCAAGTACCTTGTTATTGAGATCAATAAACGATTTAAGCAAATTGCCGGAAGGGTCTAATTTCAATGCCAACCGGGCTTCCGTAAAATCAATTTGTACCTTGTAAGCGCCAAGGTTAAGACTGTTTCTTATATCCGTTTCCGCTTCATTCAGCAAGTCGTTTATGAACTGATCATGCGTATATCCTTCAATGCCTTCCTGCGGGTACAGTAAACTTATTGCCGATACAGCAATAACTGCCTGTTTAACCGGCAGGTCCGTCATTTTTTTTGCTTTTTTGAGATAGGCGCTGGCATACACCTGGTAACGAAAAGGCCCGCCTGTGATTTTAGGTAGCTGACGGGTATGACCGTCCGCAAAAGGAATAATAACGCCATCCGGGTCGAGATGCTTCATGCCCGCAATGGGGTAGGTAGCAAAACTGGGCTTGCTTTGTTCCCCGTCTGTAATTACCGGCGAACCTGTGGCTTCAAAATGGTTTATTGTATCCGTTATAGCCGATTCAAATAATTTATTCAATTCCATTTCACTAAGGTTGCCATCTGCATACGCAGCCATCCCTTCAACCAACTCAACCGGGCGGGGAATGCTCCCTATCGGTTCTGTTCTGATTTTCATAACTTTTTTTGTTTTAATTTATTTAATGAATATCATCTGTACGGAACGGCGGCCCTGTATTTCATCTTGGCCGATCCGGCAATACATACCCTTTTTCCACCATTCTTTTTCCCATTTCCGCATATTCGTCGGCGTTGGTTGGCGTAAAGCTTGCCAGCCCGTCTACATAACGGTTGAACATGCAAAAAGCAGCAGCAATTAAAACCGTGTCATGTATCTCCCTGTCGCCGGCGCCCAATTGTCTTGCTGCTTCAATGTCTTCGGCAGTAACCGCTTTTCCGCTGACCTGCACCTTGCCTGCTATATTGAGCAGGGCCTTTAATTTTTCGCTTACAGGCGCCTGCTGCATATCAAGAAAAACCGCATCCACTACCGGTGCCGCTTCATGGTATAAGCACCTTGCAGCGGCCGCATGGCTGTTCCTGCAAAACATACAATTGTTCCTGTGCGATACATAAGCTGCTATCAGTTCCCTTTCGGCCTGCGTTAGCGGAGAGTCGTCCCGCAGCAGCACCTGTGCCAGTTGGTATAAATGTTTTCCGGTTTCAGGTCTGAACATTACCAGGCTTCTTATACCGGGTACGCCTTCCGGAACGTTGATATGTGCCATTGATCAATGATTTTTAGTTTAAACAAGTTTATGCTCCATTTTTCTAATCAGCAATACCACAAGCAATCCTACAACAAACACCAGGGAAAACAGGTATATGGCATTGCCATAGCCGCCCAGCCCCGTTACCAGTATGCCTACAAATAATACGGCAGTGCCGGTAAATAACCGCCCGATATTAAAACAAAAACCCGTAGCGGTGGCCCTGATGCCTGTAGGAAATAGCTGTGGAATATAGTAAGACAGCACGCCCTGGCTTATACCAAAGAAAAAAGCAAGAATACCCGTTTCGATGTACACCAGGGGCGTGAAGACCGTATTGGTTTTAAACAGTATAAAAGACAACACCGAACACACCGCAAAGCACATAAGCATCGCTTTTCGTGTGCCCACCGCATTGAGGAACCAACCCGAGAAAAAACCACCTGTTAATCCGCCCATGCCCAGCAGCATCATGATGATACCTCTTTCTTTCTGACCATCGGAGTCTGCAATTAAGCTTTGCACCCATGTAGGCAGCCACGAAAATATCGCCCACAAACCAATTAACATGGATCCAAATGTGACGGATCCGATCAGCAGGTCTTTCCGGAATTCCGGTGACAAAAAATTTGCAGCGGGGTTGTTGTTTTGCAGGATATACTGTTTGTTTTTCTTCCAGCTTGCTGATTCTTTAATGATCCATATCCCCGCGATAGCGAGGATCAATGGTACAATCCCCGATAAAAAAGCCTGCCGCCACGACGAGACCATATAATTGATCAAACCCGCAGAAAAAATACCCACGGGAAAAGCGATGGATAAAATTCCAATAAAAACAGGTTTGCTTTTTTGAGGCCATACCTCGCTTAAAAAAGTGAATCCAATTACCAGCACGCCGCCTACTCCAAAACCGCTTAGCACCCGGCACAGTACGATACTCCACCAACTTTGCAAAACGCCGGTTAAAATGGTAAATGCTGCATAACAACCAATAGCGAGCAACAATGCCTTTTTTCTTCCGATCCGGTCGCTGATCAATCCCCATACAAAGCCTCCAATGGCCCAGCCAAAAATAAAAACCGCGTTGATATAAGCGCTGATCCGTGCATGTTCGCCCGGATCTGATGACAGTTGTACATCCTTAATTACAACAGGAAGATAAACTGACATTAAAGTAGATACTATACCTCCAAATGCGCTGCTGATAAAACATACGCCAAAAAACATCCAGAGATAAGGCGTTATTCTCTGATCTTCATTATTTGTTATGCTGCTGTTCATAATTTATTTATTCAATAGTCTGTCAAATACTACCGATACATAATACAGTGCTCCAACGCTGGGCGATCCAAAGGCCTGGTATATCCTGTGATTTAAAATATTGCTTCCGCCCAGTTTTATTATAGCATTGGCCGAAGGGATTTTTTTATTGACCTGCAAATCAACCTGTGAATAGGCCGCGATGCGGCCGGGACGGTTACCATTAAATGTTCCATACCAGTCAAAGGCATCCTGCCAGTGCCACGCCAGGTTAAAACCGAAATTCCTGTACACATTGCTGTTGCCAAAAGTTACATTGGTAGTGTATTCGGGCGTGTTGAAAGCGGGAATATTATTAGGGTTCGCGTCTTTCAGGTTAAAATCGGCCCAGGTAATATTGGCGCCCGCTGTATACCCTTTGTTCATCATCCAGGTAAGTCCGGCCGAAATGCCCTGCGACGATACCTTATCTGATGCATTGGTATACAACTGAAAAACCTGTATATCTCCGTTGGGTATATCCATAGCAGCTTCGTTGCTGATGGCACCATCGCCTGACAGTATGGTATGTTCCGGGCGGATAACCACTGTATTGATAATAAAGTCGGTATAGGTGCTGTAATAATAATTAAGATCTAGCATCAGTTTATCTGCAATCAATCCTTTATAACCCACTTCAAAAGCTTTTTGTTTTTCGGGTTTGATATAGGATACATCCGATTTTTCCAGCAATCCTTTGTTTTCGGCTATTGCCTGCGGGAAGGGGGTGCCGCTGCCCATTGCCTGACCGAAAGCCGCGCCAAAAGCACCTACAGAAGAAGCAGTGAATGAATTTTCGTATACATTCATTCCTTTGCTGTTATCGGGCGCCCCGCCCAGAATAGTAATGGGTCCAACATTCAGGTGGATGTACAGGTCTACCGGTGTAGGGTTTCTGAAGCCGGTTTGATAAGAAGCGCGGAAATTATGATTCTTTGCAACTGTATACACACCCGAAATACGCGGTGTAAAGCTGCCTTCAAAATTTTCATTTTTATCGTACCGTAAGGAACCTGTTATTTTTAATTGATCATTCAATAATCTTTTTGCAACCTGTACAAAAGCGCCATACTCTTTAATGGTAATATCCTGGTCTTTATCGTCAAACAACGACCCGTTGGTGAACATGTTGTAATAGCGGAAGTTGCCGCCGGCTAACAATTCAAATATTTTAATATTATCGCTGAAATCATATTGGCCTTCTGTATGGTAATACTTGCTGTTGCTGAAAACACCTGCGCCGCTTAATCCATAGTTATGAATCAGGTTGTCTTTAGCCATTTCAAAAGCCGAACTGCCGGGCGCCAGTTTCCCTTCATCAGCAAAAGCCCTTGCTGCACGGTGGTTAGCCGCAGTTACATTTCCAATATCGCCATTGTATGCCGCGGTGTACCTTTCAAACCAGGTATCATCGGCCAGGTTGGGCGACACGGTGTTACCTGCAATATTTTTTACCCAGGTGCGATTAATGAACTGTGCAAGCGACCGGGTATTATAGGAATCGTGCGAGTTTTCAATAACGGCATAGCTGCGCAAAAAATAATTGCTTCCCTTCAATTCTGCACGATGCCTTTGCAGTACAAAATTATTCAGATCGAAGCGGCTGCTGCCCGTATAACTGGCGGTTCCCTTTCCATAATCGTACTGGTACGAAAGCTCCATATTGCTGTTGATGCGGTAATGCAGCGATCCGTTTAACTTGAGGCTATACACATTATAATTCATCAGATCTTTTTCTTCGTAACCTGTTCTGGATATGCGTCCAATGCCTTCTATGGTACGCACCACTTCATCGCCATATATATTCACCGCATCACGCGCAGGGTTATTGGGGCCACGTAAATTTTCGGGCGTTTGCGGATCTACATCATTATAATTGTTCGCATACCAGTCGAGCCCGCTGAGGTAAGCGGCATTTATTTTAAACGCGAACCGGTTGTTGAATGCTTTTGCATACCGCAAAGCGAAATCATACAGTCCATGTGGCTTAACATCATTTTCACCTATATGATTGATACCGGTTTTGGCCTGCAGCGATAATCCCTGGTATTGATAGGGATCTTTGGTATGCATCATCAGCACACCGTTAAAGGCAATGGGACCATATAAGGCGGAAGCAGCACCGGGGATAATCTCAACACTCTCAACGTCGAGATCGGAAGTGCCGAACTGGTTGCCCACAGGAAAGTTCAAACCTGGCGTCTGGTTATCTACCCCATCAATCAGTTGCAGAAAGCGCTGGTTGCCTGTGTTGTTAAACCCGCGGGTATTGATTTGCTTATAGGTAATGCTGCTGGTAACCGCTTCTACCGATTTGAGGTTTTGTATACCATCGTAAAATGAAAAGGAAGGATTTTCCCTTATCGCTTTCCGGTTCATTTTTTCAATGCTCACCGGCGAATGAAGAATGCTTTCCTGCACACGGGAGGCGGCAAAAACAACTTCGTTCAGCCAGCCTTCTCTTTGCTGCAGCTTTATATTTACGGTTTGCTGTTCTTCAGTTATTTGAACTGTTGCATCGGTGTAGCCCGCTGCAGAAATGATTATAGTAAAGGGCAATTTAATCCTGGAAAGTGAAAGTGTAAAGGCACCTTTTGAATCGGAAACGGCGCCACTGATCTTATCTTTAACACTGATGCTGGCTCCCGGCAGGGGCTCACCCGAAGCTGCATCGTGAACAGTGCCTGAAATTTTTACCTGCTGGGCAAAAAGGTTAATAGAAAAGAATAACATAAATAAAATCATTATTGTCCGACTAAAGTCGGGTTAAAATGTCGTGTAACCCTTTACTGTTA